>JBAQCT010000163.1:0-2646 GCA_049294375.1 Gallionella sp.
ATCGCGACGTGGTCACCACCACGGGCAAAACGCTGACCTTGATGAATCCGGCCTACATGCTGCGCGAGTTGCAATCCGATTTTCCGGGTGATTATGGCACCAAAAGCCACATCACCAGCCTCAAACCGATCAACCCGGACAATGCCCCCGATGTTTGGGAAACCAAGGCGCTGCATGCCTTCGAGCAGGGCGGCAAGGAATTGCTGGAAGCGCAGCAGATCGACGGTCAGCCTTATCTGAGAATGATGCTGCCGCTGATTGTCGAACCGGGTTGCCTGAAATGCCATGCGCAGCAGGGTTACAAGCTGGGCGATATTCGCGGCGGGATCAGCACGGGCATTCCCCTGACGCCTTTTATGGCGCGTGAACAGGAAATCAGGGACAGCCTGGTGCTGAGCCACGGTGCGGTCTGGCTGCTCGGGCTGGCGGGGCTGACGTGGCTGGGCGTTTCATTCCGGCGCGTCCAGCGTCTGGAAATACTCTCCCGCTCGGCGGCGGCGGTCGAGGAGAGCGAGCGGCGTTTTCGGGCGATAGCGCAGTCGGCCAGCGATGCCATCATCAGCGCCGATAGCGACGGCAAGGTGGTGGGCTGGAACCCCGGCGCAGAGCGGCTGTTTGGCTATACGGAAGCCGCAATCAGCGGCCAGCCCCTGACGGTGCTGATGCCGGAACGCTTCCGCAATATGCATGGGGATGGTCTGGCGCGGGTGGCGGCTGGCGGAACGCCGCATGTGATCGGCAAAACCGTGGAACTTGCCGGGCTGCGCAAGGACGGCAGCGAGTTTCCGCTGGAGCTTTCGCTGGCGCAATGGCAAACCGCCGACGGCCAGTTTTTCACCGCGATTATCCGCGACATCACCGGGCGCAAGCAGTCTGAAAAGCTGCTTGGCGACCAGCTTGCCGAGATCCAGCGCGCGCGATTGGAATGGCAGGCAGTATTCGACAGCATCAGCCAGCCGATCTTTCTCCATGATGGCGAATTTCGCGTCACGCGCGCCAACAAGGCTTATGTCGAGGCGGTCGGCACGGATGTCAACGATGTGATCGGACAGCCTTACTGGAAGGCATTTCCCCGTGGGGATGGGCCAATGGCTAGCTGCACCAGGGCACAGCATAGTCATAAGGAGGAAAGCGAAGAATTCGAAGTAGATGGGAAAATCTATCACACGCGCGCTTTTTTTACGGAATATATTCCCGGCGAACAGTGTTCGGTGCATATCTTTGATGACATTACCGAGCGCAAAAAGGCGGAAGCGGAATTGCAGGAGATGCTCGGGGCTGCCAACCAATCGCGTCTGGCAATGTTGAGCATGATCGAAGACCAAAAGCAGGCCGAAGCGAAAGTGCGCAGGCTCAACACCGAACTGGAGGAAAAAGTTGCGGTACGCACCGCCGATCTGGAACAAGCCAAGAGCGAGGCCGAACAGGCCAACCGCGCCAAGTCGGATTTCCTCGCCGCGATGAGCCACGAGATCCGCACGCCGATGAACGGCGTGGTCGGCATGATCGACGTGCTGCAGCAGAGCAGCCTGACCGGCCCGCAGATGGAGATGGCGAACATCATCCACGACTCTGCGTTCTCGCTGCTCGCCATCATCAACGACATCCTCGACTTTTCCAAGATCGAGGCCGGCAAGCTCCAGATCGAAACCGCGCCGATGGATGTCGCGGGCGCGGTGGACGGAGTATGCGAATCCCTGTACCAGATGGCACTGAAGAAAGGCGTGGAGCTGACGCTGTTCACCGATCCGGCCATTCCTTCACAAGTTCTGGGCGATGCCGGGCGGTTGCGCCAGATACTGGTCAACTTGGCGAACAACGCCATCAAGTTCTCCAGCGGGCTGGATCACCCCGGCAAGGTATCGGTGCGCGCCGTGCTGGTTGAGCGCACCCCGGAACAGGCGACACTGGAGTTTCGTGTGACCGACAACGGCATCGGCATGGATGAAGCGACTCAGGCGCGGCTATTCTCCCCCTTTACCCAGGCGGATTCGTCAACCACCCGCACCTACGGTGGCACCGGGCTGGGGCTGGCTATCTCCCGGCAACTGGCTCATATCATGGGCGGGGAGATCACGATGCAAAGCGAACCGGGCAAGGGCTCGGTGTTCGGCATGCGCCTGCCGTTCGATCTGCCGCAGGAGCCGCCCGCCAGTGAATCTTCATCCATGCTTGCCGGGCTTCCCTGCCTGGTGGCGGGCGGGTCGGAGAGCTTGGCCGACGATCTCGCCGCCTACCTTGTCCATGAGGGCGCAGTAGTGGAGCGGGCGGAAAATCTGGCGTCTGCCAAGGAATGGATCGCGCACCGCCCACCCGGCCTGTGCGTCGTGGTGATCGACACTGCGGGCGCCGATCTGCCGCTGGACGAACTGCGCGCGGTGGCCAGACCGGATGCGGACGTGCGCCTTGCCGCCATCGAGCGCGGCGGGCGGCGGCACTGCCGGAATATGGCGCCCGGCATGGTTGGCCTAGACGCCGAAGTGATGTATCGCCGCGTGTTTCTGGAGACGGTAGCGATCGCTGCAGGCCGGATCAAACAGGCCGCCCCGGAAGAAAAACACGGCGACGCCAGCGTAAAACCCCGATTATCGCGCGAGGAGGCGCGCCGCAGGGGCAGCCTGATCCTGGTCGCCGAAGACAACGAGA
>JBAQCT010000164.1:0-9410 GCA_049294375.1 Gallionella sp.
TTCGTCGAGTGGCTGGCGCAGTCGGCCGGTTTGCCGGTGCATGTCGCCACGCACGGCGAATACCTCGTCCCCGGCCATGCCTATGTGGCGCCCGACGAATTCCAGATGAAAATCGAGCACGGCGGAAGGGTCGCCCTCACCAAGGACGAACCGGAAAGCGGCCTGCGCCCCTCGGTCTCATATCTGTTCCGCTCGCTTGCCGAAGTGTATGGCGGCGGCGTTGTCGCCGGGCTGCTCACCGGCATGGGGCGCGATGGCGCAGAAGAGTTGCGGCAGTTGAAGGAAAAAGGGGCGGTCACTTTTGCCCAGGACAAGGACAGTTCCGTGGTGCATGGTATGCCGGGCGAAGCGATCAGGCTCGATGCGGCGACGTTTATCCTGGCCCCGGACAAGATTGCCGCAGTGCTGGCGGATTTGGCGCGCAACAAAAACCAAAAACAACAATAAGGAGTGATAGCGATGAAACCCGGAAAAAACAGCAACCACAGCATCAGCATCCTCATCGCCGAAGACAGCCGCACCCAGGCCGAACAGCTCGCTTTTCTGCTCAAGCAACAAGGCTACCAGGTGACCGTCGCGGCCAACGGCAAGCTGGCCTTGCAGGCGGCGCAGGCGCAAAAACCCACGCTGGTCATCAGCGACATCGTGATGCCCGAGATGGACGGCTATGAATTGTGCAAGGCGATCAAGTCCGACGAAAAGCTAAAAGATATTCCGGTCATTCTGGTCACCACGCTTTCCGATGCGCGGGACGTGATCCGCGGTCTGGAATGCGGCGCGGACAATTTCATCCGCAAACCGTATGACGAGCGTTACCTGTTGTCGCGCATCGACTACCTGCTGATGAACCTCGAGTTGCGCAAGAACCAGAAGATGCAGATGGGGGTGGAAATCAAGCTGGGCGACCAGAAATTCTTTATCAGCTCGGAGCGGCAGCAGATTCTGGACCTGCTGATTTCGACCTACGAGCAGGCGGTTCAAATCAACGATGAACTCAAGCTGCGCGAACAGGAACTGGCCCATTCGAATCAGGTGCTCCAGGGGCTGTACCGCATCGCGGAGGGGCTGAACCATGTCTCAGGCGAACAGGAAGTGGCGGAAACAGCGTTGCATCGGGTATTGGAGCTGCCTGGAATACATTCCGGTCTGGTTTGCCTGCGCGAGGGCGAAACCGGCCTGCGGCTCGCGGCGGCGCAAAATCTGCCGTCGATGCCCGGCCAGCCGGGAGCGCTCGAAAACGGCTGCGTATGCCAATACCCGTTCAATACCGAAGAAATCAGCCGCGCGAGCAACGCCACGGAATGCGACGGTCTGTGCAAGGCCCGAAACGACATGCACGGAGAGCATCACCATGCCAGCGTGCCGCTATGCTGCGGCGGCAAAACGGTAGGTTTCATGAAGCTGATCGGCCCGCAGGAAGAGATGTTCGGCGAAGAGGAACTGAATATGCTGTACGGCGTCGGCAATCAGGTGGCCGTGGCGCTGGAACGTGCCAGGCTGCACGACCATCTGGAGCAGGCGCGGCTCGATGCCGAGCAGGCCAACCGCGCAAAATCGTCTTTTCTCGCCACGATGAGCCACGAGATACGCACCCCGATGAACGGCGTGATCGGCATGGTCGATGTGCTGCAACAGACCAGCCTCAAAGGCTACCAGGTGGAGATGGTCGACCTGATCCGCGAATCGGCGTTTTCGCTGCTGTCCATCATCGACGACATCCTCGATTTTTCCAAGGCCGAGGCCGGCAAGATAGAGATCGAACGCCTGCCGATGCCAGTGGCCGATACGGTGGAAAAAGTTTGCGGCATGTTGAACCGCATGGCCGAGAAAAAAGGGGTAGAACTCACCCTGTTCACCGACCCGGCGATTCCCGAAGAGGTCGTGGGCGACCCGTTGCGGTTGCGCCAAGTACTGGTCAACCTCATCAACAACGCCATCAAGTTTTCCGGCGGACAACAGCGGCTGGGGCACGTGTCGGTGCGCGCGGTGCTGGCAGAACACAGGCCGGAGCAGGTGACGGTGGAATTCCGCGTGGCCGACAACGGCATCGGCATGGACAAGGATGCCCTGGCGCGGCTGTTTACCCCCTTCACGCAGGCCGATACTTCCACGACCCGGAATTTCGGCGGCACCGGACTCGGGCTGGCCATCTCGCGCCATCTGGTGAAGCTGATGGGCGGCGAAATCGTGGTGCAGAGCGAACCGGGCAAGGGCTCCACCTTCACCGTTCGCCTGACCTTGGTGCATCCGCACACCGAGTCCAATACCGGAGAGACAGAATCCCCGGTAGCCGGATTATCCTGTCTCGTGGTGGGTGATGCAGATGGCTTGGCCTCAGACATGGCTGCCTATCTTGCGCACGGTGGAGCGACCGTCGAGCGCGCGGAAAATCTGGCGGCAGCCAGAGCGTTGATGCCCACGCTGCCGGACGGGCAATGGATATGGGTTATCGATGCCGCCGGTGCCGTGTTATTGTCTGAAGAGTTGCGCGCTGCCTCCGGCGCCCGCCCGGCGCAGAAAGCACGCTTTGTCGTTATCGGGCGCGGACAACAGCGGGAGCCGCGCGTGGAAAATGAGGATATGGTGCTGGTGGACGGCAACATCCTGACGCGGCAAGTGATCCTCAAGGCCGTGGCCATTGCCGCCGGACGGGCGCAGGAAGAAAAAAAGGCATCGCTGCCCGGCAAGAATGAGGCGGAATTCATCCCGCCGTCGCGCGAAGAGGCCCGGCAACAGCGCCGGTTGATCCTGGTGGCCGAAGACAACGAGACCAACCAGAAAGTGATCCAGCGCCAGCTCGCGCTATTCGGGTTTGCCGCAGATGTCGCCGACAACGGCCGGTTGGCGCTGGAATGCTGGCAAAGCGGCGACTATGCGCTGCTGCTCACCGACCTGCATATGCCGGAAATGGACGGCTATGAACTGGCCGCTGCCATCCGCGCCGCGGAACAGGGTGGGCAGCGTACCCCGATCGTGGTATTGACTGCCAATGCCCTGAAGGGCGAAGCAGAACGCTGCCGCGAAGCCGGCATGGACGATTACCTGAGCAAGCCGGTGCGGCTGGCAGACCTGCAAGCCATGCTGGAAAAATGGCTGCCGGCTACCGAACACGCGCCGGTCAAACCGATGCCGGGTTGCAGGGCCGATACGCAACCTTCCGGTGCAGCGAAAGCACATGGATCGCGTCCACCCTGCGCATCCGTGCCGGTCGACGTGAATGTGCTCAAGGCGCTGGTAGGAAACGATCCGGCAGTGATCCGCGAGTTCCTGCAAGACTTTCGCCTCAGCGCGGCAAAAATAGCGGCAGAATTGAAAACAGCCTGCCATAACGGGCAGGCTGCGCAAGCGGGCGCGCAGGCGCACAAGCTCAAATCTTCGGCACGTTCGATGGGCGCGCTGGCGCTGGGCGAACTATGCGCCGCAATGGAGCAAACAGGCAAATCCGGGCAGGCTGAAGCCTTGGCTGCACTACTGCCCCGTTTCGAGGCGGAAATTGCCTCCGTCGATGAATACCTCGGTTCATTCTGGAAAAAATAGCCGGAAAAACAGCAGACGACCTCCGAGGAACAAGCCGGAAAAAGGAAGAGGAGCCATGGCAGAAAAGTTCGCAATCAGGATTCTGGCGCTAGACGACGAGCGGCTCATGCTCAAGCTGCTCAGCCATATGCTGGCAATCCTCGGATTCGCCCCGGCGGTCACCTTCGACAACGGGCGCGCCGCGCTGGAATGGATCGATAGCCCGGACAACTATCCCGACCTGATCCTGCTGGATCTGAACATGCCCGAAATGGATGGAGTCGAATTCGTGCGCCATCTGGTCGAACGGCACTACGGCGGCAGCCTCATCCTGATCAGCGGAGAAAGCGAGCGGATGTTGCAAACCGTTACGAAACTGGTGCGGGCGCACAACGTTCCGGTGCTCGGCCATTTGCGCAAGCCCATCACGCTGGAAGGGCTGAATTCGTTGCTCGAAAAATGGACTCCGCCGTCGCAAAGCGAATTGCTGGCAACGAAGAAAATTTACAGTGCGGACGAGGTGCGCGCAGCCATTTCCAACGGCGAATTGATCAATTATTACCAACCCAAGGTGGAGGTCGCCACCGGCCATGTGGTGGGTGTGGAAACATTGGTGTGCTGGAATCACCCCGATGACGGCATCGTGTTTCCCGGTCAGTTCATTGGCGTAGCGGAAGCACATGGCCTGATCGATGACCTGACCGGCGTAGTGCTGGCCGGTGCGCTGGCCCAGGCCAGGGTCTGGCAGGACACGGGGTTGACGTTGCGCGTAGCGGTCAACGTGTCGATGTGCAATCTGGGCTCACTGGGTTTCGCCGATTTCGTTGCCGAAAAAATCGCTGCGGCAGGAATACCGCCGCCGCAGGTGGTGCTGGAGGTGACAGAAAGCCGACTGATGGAGGATCCGCGCGCGCCGCTCGAAGTCCTGACACGCCTGCGCATGAAGCGCATCCGGCTGTCGATCGACGATTTCGGCACCGGGCATTCTTCGCTCGCCCAGTTGCGCGACATCCCGTTCAACGAGCTCAAGATCGACCAAAGTTTCGTGCATGGCGCCTGGGACAACGGCACGGTGCGCGCGATGTTCGATGCCAGCCTCGGTCTGGCGAAGCAGCTCGACATGGAGGTTGTGGCGGAAGGCGTGGAAGACCGGGACGATTGGGATTTTCTGCGCAAAACGGAATGCGATATTGCCCAGGGCTATTTCATCGCCAAACCGATGCGCGCTGCCAGCTTGCCCGACTGGATAAATAGCTGGCAGATGCGGTTGCAGAAAGAATTGGCGACCGCTCCGCAAACCGGGCGTATAAGGTAATCGCTATGTTGATCCCGAAAAATGCAATCGGCAAACGCTCCATTCGGACTGACGCTTCGGCAGGCTCAGCACAGGGTACATCCGTTCGTGGTGAGGTATCGAACCATAACGGATGTATCGAAGCACGAGGCTACGAGTAAGTTCACCCTTCGATCTCAGGGTGAGCGATGTGATGAATTATAAACCGACACACATATGATGGCTCCAACCCGGAAAAAACCGCTGCTTGCCCGCCTCACCCCCGCAGGTGTCGCGCTGCTCTATGCGGCTTTTGCCGCAGTGTGGATCGCCGCGTCCGGATACCTGCTGACGCTGGCCATCAGCGACCCGCTGCTGCACAGCCGCATCGAGCTGATCAAGGGGCTGCTATTCGTCGCCGTCACCGGCATGCTGCTTTATCTGTTGCTCAAGGGGTGGAGCGAGCGCCTTTACGCGGACAGGCCGGCGAGCGATGCGCCAACCGTACCGACAGATGGCACCGCTCCTCACATGGCCAGCCGACTGGTGCTGGTGTTTATCGCGCTGGTGCTGATCGTGCCGCTGATCGGTTTGACCATCGTCAAAATCCATATCCCGCAAGCAGAACAGGAAGCCTACCGCAATCTGGAGGCGGTTACCAGACTCAAGGCTGAGCAGATCGAAAACTGGCTGGACGAGCGGCGCGGGAACGGCGAGGTGCTGGCCAGTGACCATGCATTTGCGGCACGAGTCCGCCAGTTTGTGCGGCAAGATGAGGATGCGGAATCATCCAAGCTTATTCTGGATCGGTTCGAACATCTGCTTGCCAATTACCACTACACAAAAATCCTGTTGCTGGATGCCAACGGCCAGTTGCTGCTTTCTGCGGGCGAGGATGTGACAGCAGCACCGGCTCTTCCAAGCCTGTTGCGCGAAGCACTGGACAGCAAACAGGTGCAACGGCGCGACATTTACCGCGACGAAGAAGGCCATATCCATCTGGAATGGGCGGTGCCGCTGGTCGTTTCGGAAGCGCAGGGCGAGCGTGCAGTAGCAGTCGTCGTGTTGCGCGTCACGGCGCAACGCTTTATTTTCCCGCTGATCCAGAGCTGGCCGACTGCCAGCACCAGCGGCGAAACCCTGCTGGTGCGCCGCGACGGCGAATCCGTGCTGTTTATCAACGAATTGCGCCATCGCAAGGGAATACCCCTGACAATAAGGGAACCAATATCCAGATTGGAGTCGCCTCCTGCTGTCGCCATCCGCGCAAACCAGCCCGGCACGGTACGGGGCAAGGGTTATCGGGGCGTGGAAGTGCTGGCCGCCTACCGTCCGGTAGCGGGGACGGACTGGCACATCGTCGCCAAGATCGACAGAGACGAAATATTGGCGCCGATGTGGGATATGGTGTACTGGATCGGCCTGATCGTTTTTATTGCTGTCACCGCGATCATAGCGACATTGCTGCTGCTGTGGCGGCAGCAGCAGCGCGCGCAACGCCTGGCGCTGGCAGCGCGGTTGGCGGCGGCAACCGAGGAAAGCGAGGAAAAACTCCGCAAGATCACCGAGTCGGCACAGGATGCCATCATCATGATGGGGGCCGACCGGCGCATCTCATTCTGGAATGCCGCCGCCGAGCGGGTTTTCGGCTATACCGCCGCAGAAGCCATAGGGCAGGAACTGCATGCCCTGATCGCGCCGGTACCGGCACGCGCCGGGTTCGCGCAGGCCTTCCCGCATTTTCAGAATACTGGCGAGGGGCCGATTATTGGCGCAGTGCGCGAGGTCACCGCGCTACGCAAGAATGGCGAAGAGTTTCCGGCTGAATTGTCGGTTTCCGCGACACAGATCGATGGCAAGTGGCACGCCATCGGTATCGTGCGCGACATTACCATGCGCAAAACCAACGAGGCAAGAATCCAGCGCCTGACCCAGCTCTACGCCGCGTTGAGCCAGTGCAACCAGGCCATCGTGCGCTGCACCGATGAGGCGGAATTGTTCCCGCAAATCTGCCGCGACGCGGTGCAGTTCGGCGGCATGAAAATGGCGTGGGTCGGACTCCTCGACCCCGTCGCCCAAACGATCAGGCAGGTCGCCAGTTTCGGCGAAGGAGCCGGGCAACTGCAAGGCCTCGAAATCCCGGTGGATGCCGCCAGCCCGTTCGGGCGCGGCTCGACCGGTGCCGCCATCCGCGAGAACCGGCCATACTGGTGTCAGGATTTCCGGCACGACCCGCTCTGCGCGCCATGGAATGAAAGCGGCGCACGCCCCGACTGGGCCGCCTCTGCCGCGTTGCCGCTGCGCCGCGATGGCTCCGTCGTCGGCGCGTTCACCCTGTATGCGGCCGAGCCGAACGCCTTCGACGAAGACGCGCGCAACCTGCTGGTGGAAATGGCGACCGACATCAGTTTCGCGCTGGATAATTTCGCCCACGAAGCGCGGCGCGAGCGCGCCGAAAACGAGGCCCGGCTGCTGACGCAGCGGATTACCCTGGCCACCGAGGCTGCTTCCATCGGTATCTGGGACTGGCATCTACAAACCGATCACTGGTATGCCACCCCCACTTATTTCACCATGCTGGGATACGCACCCGAAGAGGGCATTCTCGACCGCGCGGTCTGGATAGAACGGGTGCACCCGGAAGACCGCGATGCAGTGGCGAAAAAAATCCAGGCCGTGCTTGCCGGGAGCGATACATCCTACCAGTACGAAGCGCGGCTGCGCCACGCCGACGGCTCTTACCGCTGGGTGAGCGTGATCGGTCGCGTGGCCGAACGCGACGGGAACGGCAAGGCGATCCGCATGCTCGGGGTGCGCATGGATATCACCGGGCGCAAGCAGGCGGAGGATTCCTTGCTCAAGCTCTCGCTGGCGGTGGAACAAAGTCCCAATTCCATCATCATCACCGACCTCAAAGCGAACATCGAATACGCCAACGCAGCCTTCGTCAAGACGACCGGCTACAGTCTGCCCGAAGTTGTCGGGAAAAATCCGCGCATATTGCATTCCGGCAAAACGCCGAGGGCAACCTATGACGACCTGTGGGCGCACCTGACCCGTGGCGAGATGTGGAAAGGCGAATTCATCAACCGGCGCAAGGACGGCAGTGAATACATTGAGGCTGTACTGTTCTCGCCGGTACGTCAGCCCGATGGACGTGTGACCCACTACATGGCGATCAAGGAAGACATCACCGAATTCAAGCGGGCGCAGGAGGCGATATACAGGCTCAACGAAGAACTGGAAGACAAAGTGGCGGCACGCACCGCCGAACTGGATAAGGCGCGGCTTGAGGCCGAGCAGGCCAACCGCTCCAAATCCGATTTTCTCGCCGCGATGAGCCACGAGATCCGCACGCCGATGAACGGCGTGGTCGGCATGATCGACGTGCTGCAGCAGAGCAGCCTCACCGGCCCGCAGATGGAAATGGCGAACATCATCCATGACTCGGCGTTCTCGCTGCTGGTTGTCATCAACGATATTCTCGATTTCTCCAAGATCGAGGCCGGCAAGCTACAGATCGAAATTGCGCCCATGGATGTCGCCGGTGTGGTGGACGGGGCATGCGAATCCCTGTACCAGATGTCCCTGAAAAAAGGCGTGGAGCTGACGCTGTTCACCGATCCGGCCATTCCCGCATCGGTCATGGGCGATGCCGGGCGGTTGCGCCAGATACTGGTCAACTTGGCGGGCAACGCCATCAAGTTCTCCAGCGGACAGGATCGCCCCGGCAAGATATCGGTGCGCACCGTGTTGGTTGAAAGCACACCGGACGGGCAGAGTCTCCCCCTCCCTAACCCTCCCCCGCAAGCGGGAGAGGGAACAAACGAATCGCTGCGCGATGCTAAACAAATCCTGCTGGAATTTCGCGTGACCGACAACGGCATCGGCATAGACGAAGCGACCCAGGCACGGCTGTTCACCCCCTTCACCCAAGCAGACACCTCCACCACGCGCGCTTACGGCGGAACCGGGCTGGGGCTGGTCATCTCCCGCCAGTTGGCCCATATCATGGGCGGCGAGATCGAGGTGCACAGCGAACCGGGCAAAGGCTCCCTGTTCTGCATGCGCGTGCCGTTCGACCTGCCGCAGGAACAACCGCCCGCCGACGAATCTCCGTCCGTGGTGGCGGGGTTGACTTGTCTGGTGGCGGGCGGCAAAAAGAGCCTCGCCGACGATCTGGCCGTCTATCTCGCGCATGATGGCGCAGAGGTCGAGCGTGCGGAAGATATGGCGGCTGTCAGGGAGTGGATCGATAGCCGCCCGCCTGGCCTGTGCGTCGTGGTCATCGACACCGAGGGCATCAGCCCGCTGCCGGAGGCTTCCCTGACGGATGAACTGCGCGCCGCCGCCCGCACCCGGCCCGGCGCGGATGCCCGCTTCGTCGCCATCGAGCGCGGCGGACGGCGGCGTTGCCGGGTCGTGGCAACCGATCTGGTTAATCTGGATGCCGAGGTCATGCACCGCCGCGTGTTTCTGGAGACGGTAGCGATTGCTGCAGGCCGGATCAAACAGGCCGCCCCGGAAGAAAAACACGGCGACGCCAGCGTAAAACCCCGATTATCGCGCGAGGAGGCGCGCCGCAGGGGCAGCCTGATCCTGGTCGCCGAAGACAACGAGA
>JBAQCT010000165.1:0-7964 GCA_049294375.1 Gallionella sp.
GCCGTGCCTCGGCACTGTCCAGGTCGCCGATCAATTGCGAAACATGCGCCTCGTTGCCGCGCGTGACGCAGACGGTATTTTTCAGCCATGCCCCGCAGGCCAATATTGATGGCCCGGAAAACGGCAAAGCAATGGTTTTATCCAAGCGACGCTTCCGGTTTCGCTGCAACCGCATTGCGGCAGCCTTCCCTGACCCATTCCAGCCATTCCGCCATGCCTGCGCCGCTGGTTGCCGAGATGCGGATCACTTGCAGTCCAGGGTTGATGCGGTGCGCATACTCGATGGCGAGATCGGCATCGAAGGTCAGGTGCGGCAGCAGGTCGCATTTGTTGAGCAGCATCAGGTCTGCCGCGCGGAACATGTCGGGATATTTGAGCGGCTTGTCCTCACCCTCGGTCACCGACAGGATCACCACCTTGTGCGCCTCGCCGAGGTCGAAGCTCGCCGGGCAGACCAGATTGCCGACGTTCTCGATCAGCAGCAGGCTGTCGTCTTTCGGCGCAAGTTGTTGCACGGCATGCTCCACCATATGCGCATCCAGATGACAGCCTTTGCCGGTGTTGATTTGCAGTGCAGGCGCGCCGGTAGCGCGGATGCGTGCGGCGTCGTTGTCGGTCTGCTGGTCGCCTTCGATGACGGCAAGCGGCAGGCTGCCATTCAACGCCTCGATGGTCTTGACCAGCAGCGTGGTCTTGCCCGAGCCGGGGCTGGATACCAGATTGAGCGTGAAGATGCCGTGCCCGATGAAGTAGCTGCGGTTCTCCTGAGCGTAAGCGTTGTTCATGGCAAGGATGTCGCGCTCGACCTTCACCCTGCGCGTTTGCTCGCTCCCGTGCGTATGCGCGCCAGCCGCGCTGATACCGAAGCGTGCCGTGTTGTGCCGGTGGGTATGGGAATGCACGGTACCGTCACTGTGCGTATGCGGCAGCGCATTCCCGTCGAATTTCGTTTCATCTGTTCCGCAACCGCAGGTGATACACATTGCTTGTGTCCCCTCTATTGAACTTCCAGCTCCTTGACCCTCATCCCGTCGCCGCTGGTTATCTGTATTTGGTAACTGCCACATTGCGGGCATGCTTCGTAGAGGGCGGACACCGGGATAGTGGCATTGCATTGCATGCAGCGGCCATACCCCGGCACGTCGATGATCTCCAGCCGCGCACCGGCGGCGATACTGTCGCGCATCACGGCGTCGAAACAGAACCGCAGCGCCTCCTTTTCCACACAGGCCAATTGCCCGATCTCCAGCCACACCGCGCTGACCCGCGTAAATCCCTGGCTGCGCGCCGCATCTTCGATGATCTGCAATACGCCTTCCACCAGCGACATTTCATGCATGGCATACACCTTGTAACTGCACGGCAATGCAGCAGATTTTAGCAGTTCCCGGAAGGGATCACCGGTTTTGTAATCGGCGCTTTCAGAAACTTTCAGATTGCCAGCTGGCGGCAATTCGATAATGCTTCAGGGTGCCAGTTGGCCACCGCCCAATGCAATATTCGTTCGACATTATCGGCTCTTAATTCCGCAGGCGGTTGCTGGCGCAGGAAGAGAATGGCGTCGAACAGGGTGGCGGCTGCGTTGTATTTCTCGACAGGTTGCGCGAGGGTCTGTTTGCTGAGTTTTTCGCCTTGCGCGTTTACCGCAATAGGCAGGTGCATGTAGGCTGGGGTGGGTAACCCCAGCAAGCGTTGCAAATAAATCTGGCGTGGTGTGGAATCAAGCAGATCGGCACCGCGCACAACATGGGTGATGTTCTGAAACGCATCGTCCACCACCACCGCAAGCTGGTAGGCGAACAAACCGTCGGCGCGTTTCACCACAAAATCGCCGATTTCGCTTTCGAGATGCTGCGCGATATGGCCTTGCAGCGCGTCGTCGAATTCGATACTTCTCTCTCCCCTTGTGGGAGAGGGGTTGGGGGAGAGGGGACTCTCCAATTTCTCACCCTCTCCCCAACCCTCCCCCCTCAAGGGGTAGGGAGCTTGGTCGGTGCGTACCCGCCATGCCCTGCCTTCTCGCCCGGCTGGAATGCCATTGCGGCAGGTACCCGGATAGATCTGCCCGTCGATGCCGTGCAGTGCAGAATCGGCGATCTCCTTGCGCGTGCAGGCGCAGGGGTACGCCGCGCCGAGTGCTTGCAACTGCTGCATCGCCTCCCCGTAAGCGGCGGTACGCTGGCTCTGATAAATGACCGTTTCGTCCCAGCACAGGCCGAACGCTTCCAGCGTGCGCAGGATGTCGTCGGCCGCACCCGCCACGCAGCGCGGCGCATCGAGGTCTTCGATGCGCACCAGCCAGGTGCCGTTGCGGTGCTTGGCGTCGAGATAGCTACCGACGGCGGCGACCAGCGAGCCGAAATGCAGCGGGCCGGTGGGGGAGGGGGCGAAGCGCCCGCGGTAATTATGTGAGGATCGCATTCGGTCGTAGGTTGGTTAAGCAAAGCTATCCAACGAATGGTGTGGCAAAAGATGAAGTGATGGGTACCGCAGAGTTTATCCTGAGCGCCGTCGAAACTTAGCACATCCTGCACTTGCTAGGCATTGCAACCCACCATGATTATCTTGCAACCAAAGGGAAACGATCAGGATGCTTGATAGAAGTTACATCCAGATCAACATCCAGCTCTGGCCAATAAAGGTGATGCGGTTGAGGGTGTTCGACATGGAATATTTTTTCGACGGGTGCGGAACGAAACCATGGAAATTGACTGAAAGGAACGAACAGTTCTTCATCGTCGAGCAGCAACCAAAAACCATGTGATGTGATGCCACAGACTTCAGCTTGAGAAGTGACGACGCCAGCCATCGCATATTTCCTTTTCGTGTAAGCGAACCATTGCTTCGACTTCGTTCAGTGCATTTTGCGACAAGCCATAATTCTGCGCCAGCGCAATATCCGGCTCTAACCAGAACTTCGCTTCCCCATTTGCATGATGGATATGCACATGCATCCTCGACTCTTCCCGTGAAAAGAAAAAGAAACGATAGCCGCGTTCCCGAAACAGGGTTGGGCTCATTCCTTAAGCCGTTACAACCTCTTCCGCAAACTCCAACACCACCTTGCCGTCCTTTACATCCACGGTGATCCTACCGCCGTTCGCCAGCTTGCCAAACAGCAGTTCGTCGGCCAGCGCGGAACGTATCGTGTCCTGGATCAGGCGCGCCATCGGGCGGGCGCCCATCTGAGGATCGAAGCCGTGCTCGGCGAGATGATCCTTGAGCGCATCGGTGAACACGACCTCTACTTTCTTGTCGTGCAACTGTTCTTCGAGTTGCATCAGGAATTTGTCCACCACGCGCAGGATGACTTCGTGATCCAGCGGCGCAAAGGAGATGATGCCGTCCAGCCGGTTGCGGAATTCCGGCGTGAAGGTGCGCTTGATGTCGGCCATTTCGTCGCCGCTCGAACTGCTCTGGGTAAAGCCGATCTGGCTCTTGTTCAGTGCTTCCGCGCCCGCGTTGGTGGTCATGATGACGACCACGTTGCGGAAATCCGCCTTGCGCCCGTTGTTATCGGTGAGCGTGCCATGATCCATCACTTGCAGCAGGATGTTGAAGATGTCCGGATGCGCTTTTTCGATTTCATCCAGCAACAACACGGCGTGCGGTTGCTTGCTGATGGCTTCGGTGAGCAAGCCTCCCTGTTCGAAACCGACATAGCCGGGCGGCGCGCCGATCAGTCGCGACACGGCATGGCGCTCCATGTATTCAGACATGTCGAAACGGTGCAGCGGCATGCCCATCGCGTAAGCGAGTTGCCGCGCGACTTCTGTTTTGCCGACGCCGGTCGGGCCGGAGAACAGGAAGCAGCCGATAGGTTTTTGCGGGTTGCCGAGGCCGCTGCGCGACATCTTGATGGCGGTGGAAAGTGCGTCAATCGCCTTGTTCTGCCCGAACACCACCGCCTTTAAATCGCGGTCCAGCGTCTTCAGCGCGTTGCGGTCATCCGATGAAACGCTGCGCGGCGGGATGCGCGCGATCTTGGAGATGATCTCCTCGATCTCGTGCTTGCCGATGATTTTTTTCTGCTTGGATTTCGGCAGGATGCGCTGCGCGGCGCCCGCCTCGTCCAGCACGTCGATGGCCTTATCGGGCAAGTGCCGGTCGTTGATAAAGCGCGCGGAAAGCTCCGCCGCACTGGACAATGCCGCCGCGCTGTATTTGACGCTGTGGTGTTCCTCGAAGCGCGACCTCAGGCCGCGCAGGATCGCAATGGTCTGCTCGACGGACGGCTCCGGCACATCGATCTTCTGGAAACGGCGCGACAGCGCATGATCCTTCTCGAAGATGCCGCGATATTCCTTGTAGGTGGTCGCGCCGATGCATTTCAATTGCCCGTTCGACAAAGCCGGTTTGAGCAGGTTGGACGCATCCATCGTGCCGCCGGAAGCTGCGCCCGCGCCGATCAGGGTGTGAATCTCGTCGATGAACAGAACCGCGTTCGGCGTATCGCTTAATTCTTTCAGCACGGCCTTGAGGCGTTGCTCGAAGTCGCCGCGGTATTTCGTGCCCGCCAGCAGCGCACCCATATCCAGTGAGTAAACGCGCGCACCCTTGAGTATCTCAGGTACTTCCTCCTCGACAATGCGCCGCGCCAAGCCTTCTGCAATTGCCGTTTTCCCGACCCCGGCCTCGCCGACCAGCAACGGGTTGTTTTTGCGGCGGCGGCAGAGTGTCTGGATCACGCGCTCCAGCTCGATCTCACGCCCGATGAGAGGATCTATTTTGCCGGCCAAGACTTGCGCATTGAGATCCAGCGTATATTGTTTCAGTACCCCTTCTTCGCCGGATTGTTGCTCGGATTCTGTATCTCCGTGCGGTTGCGTTGTGCTGCCGGCTTCGTTTTTGGCGACGCCATGCACAATGTAATTCACCACATCGAGGCGGCTGACCCCGCGTTCCGTGAGGAAGTGCACCGCATGAGAATCTTTTTCGCCGAACAATGCGGCGAGTATATTCGCGCCGGACACTTCTTTTTTCTGGGTGGATTGCACATGCAGTATTGCGCGCTGGATGACACGCTGGAAGCCGACGGTAGGTTGCGTATCCACATCCCCATCGCCCGCGATGGTCGGTGTATGCTTGTCGACAAATGTTGCGACTACCCTGCGCAACTCATCGATATTCACATTGCAGGAACGCAGCACCTGCAAGGCGGATGCGTTGTCCAGCATGGCGAGCAGCAGATGCTCGACCGTAATGAACTCGTGACGCTTTTGCCGCGCCTCGACAAACGCCATGTGCAAACTGACTTCCAATTCCTGCGCAATCATTTTATGTTTCCCCTATGCCGCATCGTAGCGGATGTCCATGTTGTCTTGCAAACATCGATACCTGACTTACCTTGGTTTCTGCAACATCCAGCGAATATACCCCGCATACTGCCGATCCCTCGTTATGTACTTTGAGCATGGTTTGCAGCGCGCGTTCACGATCCATCGCAAAAAAACGCTGTAACACCTCAATCACGAAGTCCATCGTGGTGTAATCGTCATTGAATAAAACCACCTTATACATCCGAGGCGGCTTTATTTTCTCGCGTTCCGGAGTGAGTACCGAGCTGCTTTGTTGTTTAGCGGCCATAATCCCTGATGTGCATTCTGACAGTTCCTTTATTCGATATAGTTGATGATTAGCGATGCTTTTTCAAGCCTAATCGAAAATATTTTATAAAACCCCTTGACGATATCAACTAAACCGGAGTAAAAAGCGCACTGGTGTTTGATTCAAAGTATCTGCAGTACTGGTTTTGCCGTGTGCGATCTTTAGATTCAAACAGTTTCGCGGGGGGATTTCCCCGTTTTTTAGTAAGGAAGTAAACACATGGCAACAGGTACAGTTAAATGGTTCAACGACGCAAAGGGTTTTGGTTTTATCACTCCCGATGATGGCAGCGAAGATTTGTTCGCGCACTTTTCCGCAATCAACATGAGCGGTTTCAAGTCACTCAAAGAAGGCCAAAAGGTCACCTTTGAAGTAGTACAAGGTCCTAAAGGCAAGCAAGCCTCCAACATCCAGGCTCCTTAATCGGTTCTTGAGTTGGCAAAAAGCCCTGCACTTGCGTGCAGGGCTTTTTTATTTCGCGGCTTGGAATCCTATACGGCCAACAAACGAAAGCGCGCCGATGCGGCGCATTGCCTGTCTGCTCACGCCCCTTCCAGTTGCAGCCACAGGCAACTACCTTTGCTCGCCTTGTCGATGCCGGCAAGTTGTAGCGCGTGTTCAGCTAACTCTTCAGCGCTTGGCTGCAACACACGCAGCTTGGGGCGCGACGCATCAGTGCTCAACACCGCAGGCTGGCGCGTCCTGGGCGCGTCATCCTCGCCGAGCAGGCTCTTCTGCCCGCGCGTCATGGCGAAATAAACTTCGGCAAGCAGCTCGGTATCCAGCAACGCGCCATGCAGGGTGCGATGTGCATTATCTATTTCATAGCGGCTGCATAAGGCATTCAGGCTATTCTTCTTGCCCGGGTGCATTTCGCGCGCGACCTTCAGTGTATCTGTCACCACATTCTGCAGAAGCGGCAACCCCAGCAATTCCAGTTCGTGATTGAGAAAGCCCATATCGAACGGCGCATTGTGGATGATCAATTCCGCCCCTTCGATAAACTCCAGGAAACTGGATGCGATATCGGCGAACTTCGCTTCTTTTTGCAAGCGCTCATAGGTCAGCCCATGCACTGCCGCCGCGCCCGCATCGATCTCGCGCTCGGGGTTGAGATAGCGATGAAAGCGGCGCACCGACACCTTGCGCCCATCCAGCTCGATTGCCGCCAGTTCGATGATGCGATGCCCCTGTTTGGGATCCAACCCGGTCGTCTCGGTATCCAACACGATCTTACGCATTGCCGTTCTCCTGTATCAACTCCACGCCACGGTTCGCCAGTTGGTCGGCACGTTCATTGCCGTCGTGCCCGGCATGCCCCTTGACCCATACCCATTCGATGTCGTGTTGCGCCGCCAGCGCATCCAGCCTGCGCCACAAGTCCTCGTTCTTCACCGGCTTCTTGTCCGCCGTCTTCCAGCCGCGCTGCTTCCAGCCGTGTATCCACGCGCTGATACCCTGCTGCACATATTTCGAATCGGTGTGCAGGCGCACATGGCAATGCCGCTTCAATGCCTCGAGCGCGGAGATCGCCGCCAGCAGTTCCATGCGGTTGTTGGTGGTATGCGCCTCGCCGCCGAACAACTCGCGCTCCTTGCCCTTGCCGCGCAGCAATGCGCCCCAGCCGCCCACGCCGGGATTGCCCTTGCATGCGCCGTCGGTAAAAATTTCTATGATTTCTTTATTCATTTCTGGAAATTATTCAAATGTTTTCGTAGGGGCACGGCGCGCCGTGCCCCTACGCTGCGTAATCTTATTGTTCAATTTAGGCGCGACCGGCAGCAGCTTGCTCACCAGCCTCTCGTTCCATTGCGGCTTGATCAGCCGCATCCCGGGCACACGCTTGATTGCGTGCAAAAAATACACCCCGCCGCTCACCGCCCACCAGCGGTCGCCCGCCGCTTCCATAAAGGCGTGCCGCTCCAGCCATTTGGCCTGGCGGAATGGGGGTGCGTAAGCGGCAAAACGCCCGCCCACCACTTCAAAGCCGAGCAATGCAAGCCAATCCTTGAGGCGCGGCAAGGCGATGAAATGACCTCTCCACGGATAACCCTGTTTGCAGCCCAATGCGCGGCGCAGCCCCCAAAGGCTGCGCGGATTGAAGCCGCTGATGATCAGGCTGCCTTCCGGCATCAGCACCCGTTCCACCTCGCGCAGGATCTGGTGCGGCTGTTCGGCGAATTCGAGGACATGCGGTATCAGCACCAGATCCAGGCTGGCGCTGACGAATGGCAGCTCCGTGCAGCACAGGCGCACTGCATTACCCTGCTGATTTCCCGCGCTGAAGCGCAGCGGCATCCGGCTGCTGCGCAGAAAATCATGTTCCGGCAAACCCAATTGCAGCGCGTTGTAACCGA
>JBAQCT010000166.1:0-10576 GCA_049294375.1 Gallionella sp.
GGCCATGCCCGCGATCAAGTGATTCGCGGGCATGGCCCGCTCCTACAAATTCCAATTGCGTTTTTCAGGATCAGCCAAACTCTTTGACAATATGCTGCTGGCGGCGACTGATCGCGAGCAGTTCATCCAGGCCTTTCAGCTTGACCATCCAGCCGCTGCCCTCGCCCTCTTCGCCGCCCCCCCGCTCGAAACCTTCGATGGCTTCCTTGGCTACTATGCAGTTGCGGTGAATCCGCACGAAGCGCGTGGCGAATTCCTTTTCCAGCGCGGTGAGCGATTCTTCGAGCAGGTATTCGCGTTCGGTGGTGCGCACCGTGATGTACTTCAGCTCGGCGCGCAGGAACAGCACTTGCTCGATAGGGACCAGATGGATTTTGCCGCGCTCATGGATAGAGAGGAATTTACGTGGTTCGGGCAGCAGTTCGCGCAGCACCTCGGTTTGCACCGGCACGGCTTCGCGCGCGCGGGTGAGCGCTTCGAACAGGCGCCCGAGGCGGATCGGTTTGAGCAGATAATCGATCGCGTGCAATTCAAACGCCTTGATCGCGTAGGCATCATAGGCGGTGGTGAAAATAATCACCGGAGGCCATTTCGCCATCCCCAGAAGGGGTTTGGGAAGTTTGTTGAGATGCTGCGCAAGCTCGATGCCGTCCATCTGCGGCATGCGGATATCCAGCAACACCACATCGGCCGGCGTCTCCATCAACTTGTTCAATGCCTCCTGGCCGTTGCCCGCCTCGCCAACCACTTCCAGCGCCAACTGGTCGCTGCAATCGTGCAGCAAATCACGCAGGCGATTGCGCGCGGGCGGTTCGTCGTCCACGATGAAAACCCGCAAGGCCAGTTCGACGACACTCATACCGTTTTCTCCTTCACATAGGGCAACGCTATCTCCACGCGATAAAAATCCTCGCCGCTTTCAACCTGATAACGCGCCTCGGCATCGAACAGCAATGACAGGCGCTCGCGGATATTCTGCAGCGCCATTTTGTTGCCGGTGTGTTGCCCTGTCAATTTCCTGAATTTGCCGGAAACAGATGAGCTCTCTCCTGCGCCCTCCTGCGGCAAGGGTTCCTGTGCAACATCTTGCGGTTCATTGCCGCGTGGCACGCAGGGGTTTTCCACCTTGAGCCGCAACTCGTTCCCGTTGCGCCCCAGTTCGACAACGATACAACCGCCCTGCGGCAACGATTCGATACCGTGATACACGGCATTTTCCAGCAACGGCTGCAACAACAGCGGCGGGATCAGCACATCGCCCGGCACATCCTGGATTCTCCAGTCCACACGCAACCGTTCGCCCATGCGCAATTGCTCGAGCGCGATGTATTGCTTGCTCAGCTCGATTTCCTGCCGCAACGGCACGAGGTTTTGCGCATCCGACATCGCCATGCGGAACAGATCCGCCATATCCTCCAGCGCAGTTTCCGCCTGTTTGGGCCGGGTGCGCACGATGCCGAGCACGGCATTGATGGTATTGAAAAGAAAGTGCGGGCGGATGCGGGCGCGCAGCACCTGCAAGCGCGCATCGTGCAAGGCGCGCGAGAGCACCTGGCTGCGCCAACGGAAATACACCAGCAAGATGCCGCTTACCAGCATGCTGAGCAATGTGTAGCGCGCCATGTCGAACCCTGTACCGTCTCTGCCCTGCGGATGATACAGTTCGCTGCCGAAGTAATAGATGGACAGTGTCAACACTGCCGCCAGCGCATTCACTGCAAGCACTCCGCGCCCATAGGAAAGCCGGCTCAACCACGGCTGCGCCACCCACAAAACCAACAGCGCGCACAATAATATCGGCGTGAGCAGCGAGGCGATCTGCATCATATGCTGCGGCACTTCCCCCCATCTGTCTGCCAGCGATAATGCCTGCAACAACGCAAGCCCATTGCTGACCAGCAGGATGCGCAACGTCACGCCGAGATTGCGAAAGTTGGGCAACGCATCAGGCAGGGCATTTTGTTTTATACTGTCCGCTTCATTCATGGTGGGAAATCTTACCGTCTTTCAGGGGTAAATGGGGACAGCGATGCAAGATAAAAACAATAAAGACACCTGGTCCGGACGATTCACGGAACCGGTCGCAGAACTGGTGAAGCGCTACACCGCGTCGGTGGACTTCGACCACAAGCTGGCCATGTTCGATATCCAGGGCTCGCGGGCGCACGCACAGATGCTGGCTGCCTGCAACATCATCACCGCGCAGGACTTGAATGACATCCAGCGCGGTCTCGCGCAAATCGAAAACGAGATCATCAGCGGCGAGTTCGCCTGGTCGCTCGACCTGGAAGATGTGCACCTCAATATCGAAAAGCGCCTCACCGCGCTGGTGGGCGATGCCGGAAAGCGCCTGCACACCGGGCGTTCGCGCAACGACCAGGTGGCAACCGATGTGCGGCTATACCTGCGCCATTCGATCGACGACCTGTTCGACCTTGTCAAGGCGCTGCAAACTGCGCTGCTCGACCTCGCGCAGCACCACACCCATACCATCATGCCCGGTTTCACGCATTTGCAGGTCGCGCAGCCGGTCAGTTTTGCGCATCACCTGATGGCGTATTTCGAGATGCTCAAGCGCGATGCGGAGCGCCTGCGGGATTGCCGCAAACGTGTGAACCGCTTGCCGCTGGGCGCGGCGGCGCTGGCCGGAACCAGCTACCCGATCAAACGCGAATATGTCGCCGACCTGCTGGATTTTGACGGTGTGTGCGAAAACTCGCTGGATGCCGTTTCGGATCGCGATTTCGCGATCGAATTCACCGCCTGCGCCGCGCTGATCATGACACACCTCTCGCGCTTCTCCGAGGAGCTGATCCTGTGGATGAACCCGCGCTTCGGCTTCATCGACATCGCAGACCGCTTCTGCACCGGATCAAGCATCATGCCGCAAAAGAAAAACCCCGATGTTCCGGAGCTGGTGCGCGGCAAAACAGGGCGCGTCAACGGCCATCTGGTCGCGCTGCTCACGCTGATGAAAGGCCAGCCGCTGGCCTACAACAAGGACAATCAGGAAGACAAGGAGCCGCTGTTCGACACCGTGGAAACGCTGATGCAAACGCTGCGCATCTACGCCGACATGATCGGCGGCATCAAGGTCAAGCCTGAAGCCATGCGCAACGCGGCATTGCAGGGTTATGCCACGGCCACCGACCTGGCCGATTATCTGGTGAAGAAAGGCATGCCGTTCCGCGATGCACATGAAGCCGTAGCGCTGGCGGTGCGTTTCGCCGAGCAACGCGGCTGCGATCTCTCCGGTATCGGCCTCGCCGACTTGCAGCAATTCTCGGCGCTCATCGACCAGGACGTGTACCAGGTGCTTTCGCTGGAAGGGTCGCTCGCCAGCCGCAACCACACCGGCGGAACCTCGCCAAATCAGGTTGATGCGGCAATTGCACGTGCGCGCGCCAGCCTCGCAAAATAGCTACGCCTGGCTTTACCGCTTCAGAGCCCGGCTTATTCCATTTCCATTTTACAAATACAATAATCCGTAGGTCGGGCTACGCCCGACAGCTTTAATTTGGCGGGCAGAGCCCGCCCTACGAAAATGCACTGTTAATTTAGAATTGGAATTACACGATTACGTCACCTGTTTGCATGCACAGCGCATCCTGTGGTGTCGCATAGCGGATTCCACCCGGAAAATGCCAAGGGGCAAATCGCAAAGATATGAAATTTATCCGGCAATCGCGCCATGAAGGAATCCGGATAATTCTTAATAAATCAAAAGGGTTGTGGTGCATTGTTGCAAAATACTTTAATATCCGTGGCGCAACTTGCCCGATAATGGGTATCAGGGGGTGGCAATGAAGAAGTGGTCGTTCTGGAAAAAGGACTGGTTCGTCGGGTTGCTGGTCGCATTGGTATTTATGTTCGGCGCAAACAGCGGCTTGATGCAAAGCCTCGAGCGCAAGGCTTATGACTTGGGCGTACTGGCCTCGTCGCGCACACCGAGCGACAAGATTGCGGTAATCGCGATCGACGAGCAGAGCATCGCCAATCTTGGGCGGTGGCCTTGGCCACGCGAGATTCACGCCAAAATGGTGGATACACTGGCAGGGGGACATGCCAAGGTCATCGGCCATACCGCATTTTTCTTCGAGCCACAGGTCGATGCCGGGCTGACCTACATCCACAAGATTGCCGGG
Organism: Gallionella sp.; assembly: GCA_049294375.1. Classification (GTDB taxonomy): domain Bacteria; phylum Pseudomonadota; class Gammaproteobacteria; order Burkholderiales; family Gallionellaceae; genus Gallionella. The sequence goes on from JBAQCT010000166.1 coordinate 4,146, forward strand.
TTGCTCGGGAAAAATTCCCTGCTTGAAGCCACTGCCGCACCGGAAAATGCCAGCCCGGAAAGCCTGGCTGCCGCATTATCTGCGGCAAGCGCGGTGAGCCCGGCAAGCATGGTCGCTCCCGCCAGCCCAGCGGAATTGCCCGAGCTTGACGCGCTATTGCTGGAAGCCGCCAAGAATCTCGATAACGACAAGAAGCTCAGCGAAAGCATGGCCAAGGCCAACAATGTGCTGCTAGCCATGTTTTTCGAATTGGGCGAGCCTCAAGGCAAACCCGATAAGCCCTTGCCGGACTATGTACTGCGAAACAATCTCACCAACGTAAAAGACGCCAGCGGCTCGGGCGCGGCACCGCTGCCTTCTTTTGGCGCCCTGTCACCGATCCCGGCATTGGGCGGCAAGGCGCTCTCCATCGGGCACTTGAACAGTTTTCCCGATGTAGACGGCGCGGTTCGTGCGGAGCCACTGGTGATAGGCTATTACAATCAGTATTACCCGTCACTGTCATTGATGCTGGCAGCCAAAAGCCTCAATCTCGAACCCAAGGATATACACGTCAGCCTCGGCGAAGGGGTGCAGTTGGGCAACCAGAAAATTGCTACCGGCCAAGCCATGGAAATGCATACCTACTTTTACAAGGATAGCGATGGGCGGCCCGCCTTTCCGGTGGATTCTTTCTACGATGTGTTTACCGGCAAAATTCCAGCGGAAAAATATCGCGACAAGATCGTGCTCATCGGCGCGTCGGCGGCGGGGGTCGGCGCGCTGCAAGTGACGCCTGTATCCCCTGGCATGTCTCCCGTGCTTATCCTGGCCCATTCGGTATCCAGTATCCTCAAGGGCGATTTCTTTATCACACCAAGCTGGGCGGCGATGGCAAAACTTGGCGTATTCCTGTTAATCGCGCTTTATTTGATCCTGTTGCTGCCACGATTGAATGCGGCCATCGGCGCAGCGGTGACGGGGATATTGTTCGTGGCGTTGCTTGCAACCCATTTCGTGTTGATGACGACGCAAGCCTTATGGTTGCAGTTAATGCTGCCCGCCTCACTGTTGCTGGTGGGGCATTTATTGCTGACCACCAAGCGTTTCCTGCTGACCGAGAAAGGCAAGCAGAAATCCGATGCCGAATCTGCCGAAAGCAACCGTATGCTCGGCCTGGCTTTTCAGGGGCAGGGGCAACTGGACATTGCCTTCGACAAATTCCGCAAGGTCCAGATCGACGACAGCCTGATGGAGGTGCTGTATAACCTCGGCCTGGATTTCGAGCGCAAACGTCAGTTCAACAAGGCCGAATCGGTATTCAAATACATGGCGGAATACAATCCCAAATTCCGCGATCTTGAGACACGCCTGGTGCAATCCAAGGCGATGTCAGAAACGGTGATACTGGGTGGCACGTCCGGCAAGAGCAACGCCAGCACCATGGTGCTGGGCAAGGAAGGCATTTCCAAACCGATGCTGGGCCGCTACGAAATCGAGAAAGAGCTCGGCAAGGGCGCAATGGGCGTGGTGTATTACGGCAAAGACCCCAAGATCGGCCGGGTGGTGGCGATTAAAACCATGGCGCTGTCGCAGGAGTTCGAGGCCGACGAGTTGCAGGATGTGAAAGAGCGTTTCTTCCGCGAGGCAGAAACGGCGGGCCGTTTGAACCATCCGAACATCGTGTCGATCTACGACGCAGGCGAGGAACATGATTTGGCCTACATCGCGATGGAATTCCTCAAGGGCAAGGATCTGGTTCCCTACACCAAGCCCGAAAATCTGCTGCCCCTGCCCAAGGTGATGAGCATCGTCGCCCGCGTCGCGGACGCGCTGGACTATGCGCACAAACAGAACGTGGTGCATCGGGACATCAAGCCCGCCAACATCATGTACGACCCGGATACGGATACGCCCAAGGTGACCGACTTCGGCATCGCGCGCATCACCGACTCGAGCAAGACCAAGACAGGCATGGTTCTGGGTACGCCATCGTACATGTCCCCCGAACAACTGGCGGGTAAAAAGATCGGCGGCGAGTCGGATCTGTTCTCGCTGGGCGTGAGCTTGTATCAACTGGCTTGTGGTAAGCTTCCGTTCGCGGGGGACTCGATGGCGCAACTGATGTACCGTATCGCCAATGAAGCGCCTACGGACATTTTGAGCATCCGCCCGGATTTGCCGCCGTGTTTGGTGGCGATCATCAACAAGTCGCTGTCCAAGAAAAATGAAGACCGTTATGCCAATGGCGCGGAAATGGCCGATGCGTTGCGCAAATGCGCCGCCAGCATGGGAGGTAAGCCATGAAAGTAGAAGATGCTTTGGAAATAGCAAGCCAAACCAGCCCCGGTATGGTGCGTTCGCATAACGAGGACAGCATCGCATGCGAAGCCGCTTGTGGCCTGGTGGTATTGGCGGACGGCATGGGCGGTTACAATGCGGGCGAGGTTGCAAGCGGCATCGCCGTTTCGGTGACGACCATGGAAATTGCCCGTCGCCTGCAAAATGCCAGCCCGGTCGAGCGGGATGGAGAAACTGGCGAGGAGCTGGGTGTGCTGCTGTTGCGTGATAACATCCAGAAAGCCAACGCTTCCATCTTCCACGCTTCGCACAGCCAGCCCCAGTACGCGGGGATGGGCACGACCATTGTTACCGGGTTGTTTTACGACAACCGCGTGGCTGTCGGGCATGTGGGCGACTCGCGCATGTACCGGTTGCGCGGCGAAACAATGGAAAGCATTACCCGCGACCATTCGTTGCTCCAGGAACAGATCGATAGCGGGCTCATCAGCGTCGAGGATGCGCGGAACTCGAAAAACAAGAATCTGGTGACGCGCGCGGTCGGCATCGATGCCGAAATAATGGCGGAAATCCATGTGCACGATGTGCAGGTGGGCGACATCTACCTGCTCTGTTCGGACGGCCTGAACGATATGGTGGAGGACGATGACATCCGCACCACATTGCATGCGATGCAGGGGAATTTGCCGCTTGCCGCCGAACAGCTGATCCAGATGGCGAATGATAATGGCGGGCGCGATAATGTTTCCGTGATCCTGGTGAAAGCCAAAAGCGGATTTGCCGCGCCACGCGGCTGGCTCGCAAAAGCAATCGAATGGTTCAACAAATGATTGGCTTGAATATTTAGCATGTGGGAAGGGGCTATACTATGGCGGCAAAACTGATACTGAGCATGGATGGGGTGGTGATCAACGAATACCCCATAAGCAAAGAACGCATGACCATCGGGCGCAAGGCGCACAATGACATCATCCTGGACAACCTGGCGGTGAGCGGTGAGCATGCGGCGATCGTTACCATACTGAACGATTCATTCCTCGAGGATCTGGACAGCACCAACGGGCTGGAAGTGAACGGCGTGGTTGTCAAAAAGCATTTCATGCAACCCAATGACGTTATCGGTATCGGCAAATACAGCATCAAGTACATCAACGACCAGGCCAGCCAGACCACCCCTGCCGATTTCGAAAAAACCATGGTGTTGCGGGCGCCGGTAAAACAAGCGGCAGCAGGAGCCGGAAAACCCGCCGAACCCGGCAACCCCATAAATGCACAAGCTGGCATAGTCAAGGCAAGCGCTGCGGAAGCGATTGAAAAAACTGGGAAATTCGGCGTATCCTCCCCTGTTGAAACCACGCAAGCCGCCCCTGCACCCACGGCGGCACCACAAGCCGCTGCAATACAAATTCTGACCGGGCCGAACGCCGGCAAAGAGCTTGATCTGGTGAAAAACCTGACCACATTGGGCAAGCCGGGCGTACAGGTGGCAGTACTGACCCGCCGCCCGCACGGTTATTTCATCACCCACGTCGAAGGTGCAAATTTCCCTTCGGTAAACGGCCAGGCTTTAACCGACAAACCGCACCAGATGAACGATCACGATATGATCGAACTGGCCGGAGTAAAAATGGAATTCTATTTCAAGGCGTAACAAGTTGGGCCAGGCGCAGTTTTTTGCGCTGCAACCCGATAAAAGCCGGATTTGCGTGCTGCCCATCTGTTTGTGTCGCCTGGAAATATCTGCTTTTTTAAAGATTGTGCTTGTTGGGTTACGCGATAAAACCGCTAACCCAGCCTACATGACTAAGGAATCTGTGTGAAGAAACATTCACTCTTGATCGGTATCGGACTTCTGATAGTTTTGCTTTTCGTCGGCAATGCGGCCCATATTTACCGGCTGCATTTTGTCGATCTGTTGTCCGACGTCCTCTATGACTACCGTTTGCGGCTGACGATGCCAAAAACGGTGGACGACCGCATCGTCATTCTCGACATCGACGAAAAAAGCCTCAAGGAAGAAGGCCGCTGGCCGTGGAGCCGCAACCGGCTCGGCCTGCTGATGGACAAGCTGTTCGACAAATACGGTGTCGCGGTGGTCGGTTTCGACGTGGTGTTCGCCGAAAAAGATGAGAGCTCCGGCCTCAAGGTATTGCAAAAACTCGGGCAAAACCAGCTCAAGGACGACGACAGGTTCCAGTCCACACTCGCGCAAATTCGCCCGCAGCTCGAATACGACAACCTGTTTGCCGAGAAGATCAAGAACCGGAATGTCGTGCTGGGGTACTACCTGACCGAAAAGAAAGGCAGCCTCTCCGGGGCGCTTCCGGAGCCGGCGTTCCCGGCAGGCACATTCAAGGGTCGTCCCATCACGTTCACAACCTTTAACGGCTACGGGGCAAACTTGCCCGAGTTGCAGCAGGCCGCAGCCAGGGCGGGGCACTTCAACCCCACCGTGGATCCGGACGGCATGGTGCGGCGTGTGCCTGTATTGGCGGAGTACGACGGCGCATATTACGAGTCCCTGTCGCTGGCCGTGGTGCGCGCCCTGCTCGGCCACCCGAAATTGCTGCCCGGCTATGCCGAGGGCAAGACCAGCGGATACGGTGGCCTGGAATGGCTGGAACTGGATACGGCAATCGGCCCGTTAAAAATCCCCGTGGATCGAGAAGTGACCACGCTTATCCCGTTCCGTGGCAATGCGGGCAGCTTTAAATACATCTCTATCGCGGACGTGTTGCACGATCGCGTCGACGCCAAGGAGTTGAGGGACAAGATCGTGCTGATAGGCACGACGGCGCCCGGACTGCTCGATCTGCGCGCCACGCCGGTATCGGAAGTTTATCCGGGGGTGGAAGTCCACGCGAACATGATTTCCGGCATCCTCGACCAGAACCTGAAAGAGCGGCCCGCCTACATCATGGGCGCGGAAGTGATCTGGCTGCTGCTGATAGGTATCGCGTTGAGCTTCCTGCTGCCGAGGCTCGGCCCGGCAAAAGCGGTGCTGCTCATCATCTTCATTTTTTCCATCACGCTGGGGTTGAGCGTGGCCAGTTGGCAACAGGCAAATATCCTGATGCCGGTGGCCAACAGCATCGTGATGATCGCGCTGATGTTTGCCGTGGATATGTCTTACGGTTATTTCGTCGAATCGCGCACCAAGCGCCAGATCACCGGCCTGTTCGGGCAGTATGTGCCGAGCGAGCTGGTGGATGAGATGGCCAAGAATCCCGGCAGCGTATCGATGGAAGGCGAGAGCCGCGAAATGACCATCCTGTTCTCGGATGTACGGAGCTTTACCACCATTTCGGAGGGGCTGGACGCCAAGGAACTGACGCTGCTGATGAATGAATTCCTGACGCCGCTATCGCGCGTCGTTTACAAACATCGCGGCACCATCGACAAGTACATGGGCGACTGCATCATGGCATTCTGGGGCGCGCCGTTGCCCGACCCGGCGCATGCACGCAATGCGATCATAGCGGGGCTCGAAATGCTGGCGACCCTGGCAACCCTGCAACCGCGCTTCAAGGAGCGCGGCTGGCCGGAAATCCACATCGGCGTGGGCATCAATACCGGGCGCGTCAGCGTCGGCAACATGGGTTCCGAGGTACGCGTCGCTTACACGGTGATGGGCGACGATGTGAATCTGGCGTCACGCCTGGAAGGCATTACCAAACAATACGGCGTGGGCATCGTTGTCGGCGAAAACACCAAGAATGCCGTGACGGATTTTGTGTACCGCGAACTCGACCAGGTGCGTGTAAAGGGCAAAGACAAGCCCGTGGCGATTTACGAACCGATCGGCCTGGCCAGCGAAGTAAACAAAGCACTGCAGGATGAGATCAAGCTGTTCCACGAGTTTCGCCGCCTGTATGTCAAACAGAACTGGGATCTGGCGGAGGTGCAACTGATCAACCTGCAACGCATGTCGCCGAAAACTGCGTTGTATGGTATTTATGCCGAACGCATCGCCTACTTCCGCAAAAACCCACCTCCGGCGGATTGGGATGGCGTGTTTGTATTCCAGACTAAATAGTAGAGAGTAGAACGTGGGGAGTGGGGAGTGGGGAGTGGGGAGTGGGGAGTGGGGAGTGGGGAGTGGGGAGTGGGGAGTGGGGAGTGGGGAGTGGGGAGTGGGGAGTGGTTTTCCC
>JBAQCT010000167.1:0-11471 GCA_049294375.1 Gallionella sp.
CAACTGGGGTTCGTGCCTCACCACCAGCCTACAAATCGATGGTATCGCCACGGTCAACGGGGGGCTTGCCGCTGGGCAGCGATTGATACTGAAATAACAGTTATAAGCAGGAGTTTCAAAATGACAAACAAACAAGCCATTCAAACCCCCGATGCGCCCGCCGCAATCGGCACTTATTCCCAGGCGGTGCGCGTTGACGGCACGGTGTACCTGTCCGGGCAGATCGGACTCGACCCGGACACCATGCAGATGGTGGAAGGTATCGACGCGCAAATCCATCGCGTATTCCGGAATCTGCGCGCGGTGGCGAGCGCCTCCGGCGGCAGTTTTGACGACATGGTGAAATTGAATGTGTATCTCACCGACCTCGCCCATTTCGCCAGGGTGAACGAGATCATGGCCGGTTATTTCCACCAGCCGTATCCGGCGCGCGCCGCAGTGGGCGTGGCGGCACTACCGCGCGCCGCATTGGTGGAGATGGACGGCGTACTGGTTCTCCAGGATTAGAAGCTGTCTTAAAAAATTCGCGAGGAGGGATGGATGCAAGGCGCACGGAACGCAGAAACCGGAATGTACACAGGGATACATGAGGATTTCGAGTACCGCGCAACGCCGCAGACGCCCTCCGCAGCAATTTTTGAGACAGCTTCTTAGGCATATCGCCAAGCCGTGCAACCTACCAAAATTTCGCCTGCTACCCTCAGCAAGCTAGCCAAGCTCGGCATCCACCATCGCACCGATCTGCTGTTGCACCTGCCGTTGCGCTACGAAGACGAAACGCATCTCGCGCCGATCGCCACCGTGCAGCCTGGTATGAACGTACAGGTGCAGGGTGTCATCGCGCACAGCGAAGTAGTATTCCGTCCGCGTCGCACGCTGGTTTGCCGCTTGCAGGACAACGGCGGCGAATTGTACCTGCGCTTCCTGAATTTTTACCCCAGCCAGCAGAAACAGCTCGCGGAAGGCAGGCAGATACGCGCCGTTGGCGAGGTGCGCACGGGCTATTACGGGCTGGAAATGGTACATCCGAAATGCCGCGCGGTGGATGACGACACACCGCTGCAACAGAGTCTTACGCCGGTTTATCCGACCACCGCGGGGCTGTCGCAAATTGTGTTGCGAAAACTGATCGCCAACGCGCTCGAAACACTGCCGCTGGATGATACTTTGCCGAATGCGCTGCTGCGAAAAAGGAGGCTGGCCGATTTTGCCGACAGCGTGCGGTTGCTGCACAACCCGCCGCCGGACATCTCGGCGGCCAGTCTCGAACAGCGCAGCCATGCGGCATGGCGGCGCATCAAGTTCGACGAGTTGCTGGCGCAGCAACTGTCGATGCGCGTCCATCACCGCGAGCGCGGCAAACGCATCGCGCCCGAACTGGCGCCTCAGCACCGGCTGACCGTACAGCTGATAAAATATTTGCCGTTCGCGCTAACCGGCGCGCAGCAAAAGGTGTGCGCCGAAATCGGTCGCGACCTCGCGCAACCGCACCCGATGCAGCGCCTGCTGCTCGGCGATGTCGGTAGCGGCAAGACCATCGTCGCGGCGCTCGCCGCCTTGCAGGCTATCGAGAATGGCTATCAGGTCGCGCTGATGTCGCCCACCGAGATACTCGCCGAACAGCATTATTTAAAGCTGCACGATTGGCTTGAGCCCCTTGGTATCGCACCAGTATGGTTGTCCGGCAGCCTGAAGAAAAAGGACAAGCAGCTCGCCGCCGAGCGTATTGCATCCGGCGAAACGCTGCTCGCTATTGGCACCCATGCGCTGTTCCAGGAGCAGGTAGAATTTCACCGGCTCGGCCTGGCGATCGTCGACGAGCAGCACAAGTTCGGCGTACAGCAACGACTCGCATTGCGTAACAAGGGGAAGACGACCGGGTTAAAACCCGACCTGCGAATGCACGAACCCCACCAGTTGATGATGAGCGCAACACCGATCCCGAGGACGCTGGCAATGAGCTATTACGCCGACCTCGACGTATCGGTGATCGACGAATTGCCACCGGGACGTACGCCGGTGATCACCAAACTGGCCAGCGACGAACGCCGCAATGAGGTGATCGACAGGGTGCGTGCCGCCTGCATGGAAGGGCAGCAAGCCTATTGGGTATGCCCGCTGATCGACGAATCCGAAGCGTTGCAACTGCAGACCGCACTGGAGACCTATCAATCGCTCATGCAGACTTTCCCGGAGCTGCGTGTCGGTCTGGTACACGGCAAGCTGGACAATGCCGAGAAGGCGCGCGTGATGGCGGCATTCAAGGCGAACGAACTGCAATTGCTGGTTGCCACTACCGTCATCGAAGTCGGCGTGGACGTGCCGAACGCCAGCCTGATGGTGATCGACCATGCCGAGCGCATGGGGCTGGCGCAACTGCATCAGTTGCGCGGGCGTGTGGGGCGCGGCGCGGCGCAAAGCCTGTGTATCCTGCTGTACCAGCAACCGCTCTCCGAACTGGCGCGGGCGCGCCTGAAAATCATTTTCGAGAGCAACGACGGCTTTGCCATCGCGCAACAGGATTTACAATTGCGCGGGCCGGGCGAATTGCTCGGCGCGCGGCAGAGCGGCGTGGCGATGCTGCGCTTCGCCGACATCAATGCGGATGAGGATTTATTAAACGAGGCGCGGCAGGCGGCGGATGAGTTGCTGCGCGATTTTCCCGATGCGGCACAAAGGCATTTGCAGCGCTGGATGGCAAACAAACATGACTATTTGCACGCCTGAAACCCCTCCCGGCCTCCCCTTGTCAGGGGAGGAGTTGTTTTGTTCTCCCCCTGAAAAGGGGGAGCTAGAGGGGGTTTTGCACTCGTTCCAAAGTGAAGCATTTGAACGGAAGAAATGAATATTTACAAAGCTGATAAATTCTGGCACGGCGCGGCGCTGGGTTGCGAGGCTGGCCTCGCGCCCTGGCTGCGCGATCGCGGATCGTTGACGCTACGCATTCAGCAACGCTGCTCCCGTTTCGCGGTGCAGGGCGTGCGTAGCGGCTTGGCGCGCATCGCGCCGGATGAAGCTGCGCTGCTGGGGGTTGCATCGCCGCATCTCGCCTGGTCGCGCGAAGTATTTCTGTATGCCGACGGGCAACCCGTGGTGTTTGCGCATAGCGCGTGCGCCCGGCAGCACCTGCGCGGTGCATGGTCTGCCGTGGGTGGTTTGGGCAACAAGCCGCTCGGCGCGCTGCTGTTTGCGCACCCGCTGGTGGAACGCAGACCGCTGCATTACAAGGCGCTGCGCAGCTCCCACCCCCTGTATCAGCGCGCTGCTGCGGTGCTCGGCCTTCCGCCGGGCAGGCTATGGGCGCGCCGTTCGCTGTTTTATCTGCATGGCGCGCCGCTGCTGGTGACAGAGGTTTTTTTGCCGGAAATCTTGCGCTTGGCAAAATCGCCGCAAAAATGATAGTTGCTTTTCGGGGTTATTTTTTCGTTTCGGCCAGCTTTTTCAGGGCGAGCCTGAGCGGCGAATCGCCCAGGGTCTGACTGAGCCCATTCAGCGCGTCCATGGCCGTTTTGCCTAGCTTTCGGGGAGTGGTTACGGGCTGGCTGCGATTGAAGGAAACTTGCACCTTGACGCGGATTCCGTTAATCTCACATCCCCTGTTTTGCAACATAACAACAAGTTCCGGCACAAGTTGGCGCAATTTTGCGGCAAGGGCGGCATTGGCGACAGAAACGCTGAGAACGCCCGATTGCAGCCCCAACACTTGGCTGGATTGAGCGAAAACCGGGGGGGCAATATCGGAAAAATGACGCTGCAAGGCCGACAAGGCTTGTGCCTTGACTAGTAGCGGGCGTAATTCCGGGTCGTTGCTCAGCAGTGATTTGAATCGTTGTGCCACAAATTTACAGTTACACGGGAGGGGGAAGCATGAATGTTATTCTAGTTTCCAATAGCTTGGCAAAAACTCGCAGCGTTACATTGAATAACTGGCATATTGCATCTCTTGTGCTGTTGCTGTTCGGGTTGATCTTGGGGGCGGCGCTTACCTTGCAATACACGCTGGTGCGCTTTGGCCCGGAAGGGCTGAGCGACGAAATGCGCACTTTTCTGTCCAAGATACAGAGCGCCGAACAGCAAAGACAGCAGTCTTACCTGCATAGCAGCCTGGATGCCATGGCAGCCAGAGTTGGCCAGATGCAGGCACAGATGCAGCGCCTGGATGCGCTCGGTGCGCGCCTGGCCAAGCTGACCGGCATGAAGCCGGAGGAATTTCAGTTTGACCAACCGCCCGCGCAAGGGGGGCCGCTGGTGACCAAGCCCGCGCAGGGCGCGTCGGTGAAAGGCCTCGATATACAACTGGACAGGTTGATCCATGCGGTCAATGATCGCGGCGACAAGCTGCTGGCGCTGCAAACCATGCTGTTGCAGAACGAATTGAACCGCAAGCTGCTGCCGTCGATACCTCCTATTACCGAAGGGTTTTATTCGTCGAATTTTGGCTGGCGCCTCGATCCTTTTACCGGCGAAAATGCGATGCATGAAGGCGTCGATTACATGGTTATGGCCGGGACGCCGATCCGTGCGTCGGCAGGCGGTGTGGTAGCCTATTCTGACCAGCATCCCCAGTATGGTAAAATGGTCGAAATCGACCACGGTAATGACATCGTGACGCGCTACGCGCACGCCTCGCGATTGTTGGTGAAAGTGGGGCAGGTGGTGCGGCGTGGCGAAAAGATTGCCGAAGTCGGCAGCACCGGTCGTTCCACCGGCAACCACTTGCATTTTGAAGTCCGCTATAAAGGGAACGCCCAGAACCCCGTGCGATTCCTTGAAAAAGCCGCCAGTTAACAGGGTGAAGGATCAAGGCGAGGGTGAGGCGATGGCTGGCCTCACCCTTTCTTATTTTTCAGTTGAGAGTTTTATTATTTTGCTGTTTGGGAAAACATGATTTCCAATGTACTGAAAAAAATCTTCGGCAGCCGCAATGACCGCCTGCTCAAGCAATACCGCGCTATCGTCCAGTCCATCAACAAGCTGGAAGCTGGCATCGCGAAGCTGAGCGACGATGAATTGCGCCAGAAAACAGACAGCTTCAGGCAGCGCTTCGCGGGGGGCGAAACGCTCGATATGCTGCTGCCGGAAGCGTTTGCCGTGGTGCGCGAGGCGAGCACCCGCGCATTGGGGATGCGCCATTACGATGTGCAATTGATCGGCGGGATGACTTTGCATTACGGCAAGATCGCCGAAATGCGCACCGGCGAAGGCAAAACCCTGATGGCCACCCTGCCGGTCTACCTGAACGCGATTGCCGGCAAGGGCGTGCATGTCGTGACGGTGAACGATTATCTGGCCGGGCGCGATGCCGAGTGGATGGGCAAGGTGTATCGCTTCCTCGGCCTGTCTGTCGGCGTGATCCTGTCGCAGATGCCGCATGAAGACAAGCAGGCAGCCTATGCCGCCGACGTCACTTACGGCACCAACAACGAATTCGGTTTCGATTATCTGCGCGACAACATGGCGACGCAGATCGGTGATCGATACCAGCGCCCGCTCAACTATGCCATCGTGGACGAAGTTGATTCGATCCTGATCGACGAGGCGCGCACGCCGCTGATTATCTCCGGCCAGGCCGAGGATAATGTCGATATCTATGTGCGCATCAACCAGCTGGCACCGCAGTTGCAGCGCCAGGCCGCAGAAGATGAAAATGGGCCGGGCGACTTCAGCGTCGATGAAAAGAACCACCAGATATTGCTCACCGAAACAGGCCATGAACGCGCGGAAGACATTCTCACCCAGGCGGGCCTGTTGCCGGTAGGCGGCAGCCTGTACGATCCCGCCAACATTACCCTGGTGCATCACCTGTATGCGGCGTTGCGCGCGCATAACCTGTATCACCGCGACCAGCAATACGTCGTGCAGGGCGGCGAAGTCATCATCGTTGACGAATTTACCGGTCGCTTGATGGCCGGGCGCCGCTGGTCGGACGGTTTGCACCAGGCGGTGGAAGCGAAGGAGGGCGTGGCGATCCAGAAGGAAAACCAGACGCTGGCCTCGATCACCTTCCAGAACTATTTCCGCATGTATGGCAAGCTGGCCGGCATGACCGGCACGGCGGATACCGAGGCCTACGAATTCCAGCAAATTTACGGACTGGAAACCGTGATCATCCCGCCGCATCGCCCGACCATCCGCAAGGATATGATGGACAAGGTGTATCTCACCGCAAGGGAAAAATACCAGGCTGTGATCAACGACATCAAGGATTGCCATGGGCGCGGACAACCGGTGCTGGTGGGTACGACCTCAATCGAAAATTCCGAGCTGCTGTCACAGTTGCTGGAAAAGGAGAATTTGCCGCATCAGGTGTTGAACGCCAAACAACACGAGCGCGAGGCGCAGATCATCGCGCAGGCCGGGCGGCCCGGGATGGTCACCATCGCCACCAACATGGCCGGTCGCGGCACGGACATCGTGCTGGGCGGCAATGTCGAAAAACAGATCGAGCATATACTCGCCGACGAAAGCCTGGACGAAGCCGCCCCGGGAAATATTGGCAGGGAGCCGCGCATCGCGCAGCTGAAATCCGAGTGGCAGCAGTTGCACCAGCAGGTGCTGGATAGCGGCGGTTTGCATATCATCGGCACCGAGCGGCACGAGTCGCGCCGCGTGGACAACCAGTTGCGCGGTCGCTCCGGTCGCCAGGGCGATCCCGGATCGAGCCGTTTTTTCCTGTCGCTGGAAGATCCGCTGTTGCGTATTTTCGCCTCCGACCGCGTCACGGCGATCATGAACAAATTCAAGATGCCGGAAGGCGAGGCGATCGAGCATAGCTGGGTGACGCGCGCCATCGAGAGCGCGCAGCGCAAGGTCGAGGCGCGCAACTTCGATATGCGCAAACAGATCCTCGAATACGACGATGTCGCCAACGACCAGCGCAAGGTGATCTACCAGCAGCGCAGCGAATTGCTGGAGAGCATGGACATTTCCGAAACCATCAGCGCGATGCGTGAGGGCGTGCTGGAAAACACCATCAGCCAGTACATTACGCCGGGCAGCATGGAGGAACAATGGGATGTTCCCTCCCTGGAAAAGGCGCTGGCCGCAGAATTCCGGCTGGAATTGCCTCTGGTGCAATGGCTGGAGGAAGATAAGCAATTGAACGAAGCGGGCTTGCGCGCCCGCATCACCGAAATTGCACGGGAGCAATACCAGGCCAAGGTCGATCTGGTGGGCGGCGAAGCCATGCATCACTACGAGCGCGTCATCATGCTGCAAAGCCTGGATACGCACTGGCGCGAACACCTTGCCGCGCTGGATCATCTGCGCCAAGGCATCCATTTGCGCGGCTATGCGCAAAAGAACCCGAAGCAGGAATACAAGCGCGAGGCTTTCGAACTGTTCTCGTCGATGCTGGACGCGATCAAGCGCGAAGTGACGCAGATATTGATGACCGTGCAGGTGAGGGGCGAGGAGGATGTCGAATCCGTAGAAACTCCAGCCGCACCGGAAAATGTACAGTATCATCACGCCGATTATGATGAGGCATTGGCACAACCAGAACAACCAGCCGATGCCGGTGAAGAGCACAGGCCGTTTGTGCGCGATGGAAGAAAGATCGGGCGAAACGACCCTTGCCCATGCGGGTCGGGCAAGAAATACAAGCAGTGTCACGGTAAATTGAGTTAACGCGCGAAAGGGGAACGAAATGTCATTGGTAATGGATACGCTGCACAAGTCAACGATTACGGAAGAGTTGAGCGACGCTGAAGTGGAAATCATTTCGGGACTGTTCGATATTCAGGAATACAAGGCAGGCCAGGCAATCATCCGCCCGGGATTCGACCAGCCGGACAACCTGTATATCCTCGCGCATGGCGAAATACAGGTAAAAATCCAGAGCAGCGAGGGAGAGGCGGCGATCCATGTGCTGAAACCGGGCGACTTGGCCGGCATCATCACGTTTGCGGGCGGCACCTCGGAGCATATCAGCGCGACGCTTACAGCGGTCGGAGATACCAAGCTGCTGAGCATGCCAAAGGCCAAATTCGAGACGCTGATCAATACCCACCCGATGATTGTCTACAAGGTGATGCGCGGCGTCGTGCGCGACGTGCATGGTATCGTGCGCCGTATGAACGCCCAATCGGTGGAGCTGAGCAATTACATCTACCGCATCCACGGTCGCTACTAAAAATCCAGATTTCATCCCAACTGCTGCGTTGCGGAAAAAATTTCTTGCTTGCATATAATACATATGCGGCGCCGCGAAATTTTTTCCGCGCCTTGCATTTGGGCGAACTCTGAATTTTGAGAGACACCCTACAGTTAAAGGAAATCTTATGCCGGTCAACCTGACACCGCCCGTTGCGGCACAACTGTTGCCCGTTGCGGGCGTTTTTCTGGGCGTCACCGAAGCCAACATCAAGCGTGAAAACCGCAAGGATTTGCTGGTGATGCGGTTAAGCGAAGGCGCGCGGATCGCTGGCGTGTTCACCCAAAACCGCTTTTGCGCGGCACCGGTGATCGTCGCGCGCGAACACCTCGCACAGCCGGATGGCATCCGTGCGCTGGTAATCAACACCGGCAATGCGAACGCCGGAACCGGCGAGCAGGGTATGCAGGATGCGCGCACCACCTGCGCGGCGCTCGCCGGTTTGCTCGACTGCAAGGCATCGCAGATCCTGCCGTTTTCCACCGGCGTGATCATGGAGCCGCTACCGGTCGGCAAGATCGCCGCAGGCCTGCCCGGCTGTGTCGCGAACATGAGCGCCGACAACTGGTTTGACGCCGCGCACGCGATCATGACCACCGACATCGTCGCCAAGGCCATTTCCAGACAAGTAAACATAAATGGCGTGACTATCACCCTCACCGGCATCGCCAAGGGCTCCGGCATGATCCACCCGAACATGGCGACCATGCTAGGCTATATCGCTGCCGACGCCGCAGTCGCGCAACCGTTGTTGCAACGTATGGTTACTGAGGCCGCCAATCGCTCGTTCAACTGCATCACCGTGGACGGCGACACCTCCACCAACGACGCGCTGATGCTGATCGCTACCGGGCAGGCCGCCCTGCCGGAAATCCGCGATGCCAACGGCGCGGATTTCGCCGCCTTGCAGGCCGCCGTCAGCGAAGTCGCGATCTGGCTTGCGCAAGCCATCGTGCGCGACGGCGAAGGCGCGACCAAATTCATCAGCGTGCGGGTCGAAGGCGGCAAAGACGAAGCCGAATGCAAACAGATCGGCTACGCCATCGCCCGCTCCCCGCTGGTCAAGACCGCGTTCTTCGCCTCCGACCCCAACCTCGGGCGCATCCTCGCTGCAATCGGCTATGCGGGCGTGGCCGACCTCGATGTCGATGTGCTCAAGCTGTATCTGGATGATGTGCTGGTCGCCGAGAACGGCGGGCGCGCGGCCAGCTATCGCGAGGAGGATGGACAGCGGGTGATGGGGCAAAGCGATATCACGATCCGGGTGGTGTTGGGGCGCGGGGCGGCTGCGGCGATATTGTGGACATGCGATTTTTCTTACGATTATGTGAAGATTAACGCGAGCTATCGCAGTTAGCGTCATTCCGGCGTAGGCCGGAATCCAGATAATTGAACACCCGCGCAGCGGTACAAAGCCCGTAGGCTGGGTTGAGCGTAGCGATACCCAGCAATAACAAGTCAAAACCAACGTCAACACCGCCGGGGGTAGCCCGGCAGCTAGTTACTTTCTTTTGCTTCGCCAAAAAGAAAGTAACCAAAGAAAAGGCGACCCCGGTTTGCCGCCCCTGCGGGGTTCCCTCGCTCAACCGCAAGCAAGCGGGGCTGCGGAACTCGCGCTACGCGCTCAGACAGTCCTCGCCTAAACCTCCGCTTCCTTGCGGTTGATCGAGGCGGCGCTCAGGGGAGGAAAAGCGAAACCCAAAAGCAAAGGCATGGTGTGCGCTATGCGCACGATTTTTTGTTTTGTTGCCAGCGTAGCGTATGCTACGCTGGCGGTGGCACAGTCGAAGCGCCCCTTGGGTTTGCTGTAAATTATGTTTGAAGGAATCAGAAATGACAGATGACGCTAAAGATGAGAAGAGTACCAAAGCTATTAATCCGCTTGTATTCATAAGCCACGATACAAGAGATGCTGAATTAGCTGAAGCTTTCAGCAATCTTTTGAAAAGCGTAAGTGCCGGCGTGTTGAAGTCTTTTAGAACTTCCGACAGAAAGGGTAACCAAGGAATTGAATACGGCGTGGAATGGTACCCAGAAATAATTAAAAATATCCAAGGTGCATCTGATGTTGTTTGCCTCCTAACTGAGCGAAGTGTAAATCGCCCGTGGATTTTATTTGAGGCAGGAATGGCAAAAGGAAAGCTGGATACGCCAATCCTTGGAGTTGCACTTGGTATTCAGTTAAAGGATGCTTCAACTGGTCCATTTGCTCAGTTCCAAAATTGCGGAGATGACGAAGAATCTCTTACAAAACTTGTTTTTCAATTGGTTGATAGAATTCCAAATTCAGAGCCTGATAGAGATACTATTAAATTTCAAGTTGAAAATTTCAAAGTAAAAGTTGCTGAAATTCTCAAAAAACTAGGGCAGTCAGAGAAAAAAATATCCGGCCACAAAGTAGATGCTAGTGTCAGCGAAATTGAAAATTCGTCAGCGAAGTTATTTGAAGAAATCAAGGTTATGTTTCAGGATTTGCCGTCAAGAATAGACCGGGCTTCTCGCTCGGAAGGAAAACAAAGGAGGCGGAAAATCCGCCCAATGATGATGAGCGAATTGATTCACATGTCACCCAATCCAAAGATAGGGCTTAAGATCGCACTAAGCTTATATCGGGATAAAATGCCGTGGATTTATGATGAGGGTATGGCGCTTATCAATAATATATCGCCATCAAAAATGATTGCTCAAAATCAAAAGAAGAAATTACTCATGGAATTTGAAGAGTTGCTAATGATGAGTCTACGACATCCGATTGTTGAGGAATTGTTAATTGACAAGGAAGATGACTATGTTATGTTCAAAGAATTACCTGAAATTATTCTAATGTGTGTAGATCGTGTTCTCATGGAGAAAACATAACAACTTGTTGCGCTAATTATTAAGAATCAGCATCGCATTTGATTTCAAGGCATGGAGAGCGCAGCTCTCCATGCCTTGTTGCTTTTCGGGTTTGATTTTTTACCCCCTGAGCGCCGCCGAGTAGCGGAGGCGGGTCAGGGGGTTTCGGCGAGGACTGATGAAACAACTAGCCATTCGACTAGGCTGGCAAACGACGCCAGCCAAGTCGCTGGTTATGTCTGAGCGCGTAGCGCGAGTTCCGCAGCCGCCTGACCAGTCGAGCAACGCAGGGAACCGCGCAGCGGCGGCAAACCGGGGTCGCCTTCTTTTTGGTTACTTTATCTTGGCGAAGCAAGAAAAAGTGACTAGCTGCCGGGCTACCCCCGGCGGTTTTTGTTTTGATGTTTGAAAACTATACCTTTCGACAGGCTCAAGGCGAACGGAAATAACCCTGATTTCATCTTGCTCCTCATTTGAC
>JBAQCT010000168.1:0-39831 GCA_049294375.1 Gallionella sp.
CGCGCGATGTAGGTCGAGTCGTCCCACTGGTACAGGTTGCCGGTGCTGGACGAAATCGCGTTCCACAGCGGCAGGTCGCGGGTCAGGTCGGAATACAGCCTGCGGTACATCTCGGGGTTGGCGGCGAATTTCATCACCGCCTGAATCTCTGCGCTGCTTGGCCAGATGTCTTTCAGGTATACCGGCTGGCCGTCCTTGCCGGTGCCGAGCGGCTCGCTGTCGAGATTGATGTTCATCCTGCCCGCGATCGCATAGGCCACCACCAGCGGCGGCGAAGCCAGGTAATTGGCCTTGATGCTGGCGTGAACGCGCGCCTCGAAGTTGCGGTTGCCGGACAGCACCGCCGCCGCGATCAGGTCGTTGGCGGCGATGGCGTCCTCGATCCTGGCATCCAGCGGGCCGGAATTGCCGATGCAGGTGGTGCAGCCGTAGGCCGCGAGACTGAAGCCGAGCTGCGCCAGCGGCTCCAGCAGCCCGGCCTTGGTCAGATACTCGGTCACGACGCGCGAGCCGGGGGCGAGCGAGGTCTTGATATACGGCCTGACGCGCAGCCCTTTCTCGACCGCCTTCTTCGCCAGCAAGCCCGCCGCCAGCAGCACGCCGGGGTTGGAAGTGTTGGTGCAGGAGGTGATCGCGGCGATCAGCACATCGCCGTGGCCGATTTGCACCGCAGCCGACATTTCCTCCGCAGTCTCGCAACGTATGGCGGGGTTGGGATGATCGTCGAGCATCTCCAGTTCGCTGCTGTTGCGCGCCCTGCCCGACTCCTGCAAGCCTCCGCCGACAATCGGGATACACGCCCTGCCGCCGTACTCATACAGTTTCGTGTCATAGCGCTTGCCAAGCTCGGCAGCAGGTTTATTGAAGCCGTTTTCCGTCACCGGTTTGCTGAACAATGCGTTGAAATTTTCCTTCATGCCCGACAATGCGACGCGATCCTGCGGGCGTTTCGGCCCGGCCAGCGACGGTTCGATGCTGTGCAAATCCAGTTCCACCACACTGCTGTAATCGATGCTGCCCGCCTGCGGAATGCCGTACAGGTTCTGCGCCTTGAAATAAGCGGAGAGCGCATCCACCTCCTCGTCCGTGCGCCCGGTGTTGCGCATATAGTCCTCCGTCACGTCATCCACCGGAAAGAAGCCCATCGTCGCGCCGTATTCCGGCGCCATGTTGGCGATGGTGGCGCGATCCGGCACGGTCAACGCCGCCGCACCCGCGCCGAAAAATTCGACGAACTTGCCGACCACTTTTTGTTTGCGCAACAACTCGGTAACGGTCAGCACCAGATCGGTCGCGGTGACGCCCTCGCGCAGCTTGCCCTT
This sequence comes from Gallionella sp., assembly GCA_049294375.1. Lineage (GTDB taxonomy): Bacteria > Pseudomonadota > Gammaproteobacteria > Burkholderiales > Gallionellaceae > Gallionella. The sequence continues at coordinate 1,323 of JBAQCT010000168.1, forward strand.
GAGATGCACGCCGACCACATCCGGCGTGAGGAAATACACCGGCTGGCCGAGCATCCCGGCTTCCGCCTCGATGCCGCCGACGCCCCAGCCGACCACACCGATGCCGTTTATCATCGTGGTGTGACTGTCGGTGCCGACCAACGTGTCCGGGTAATACACACGCCCTTCCGGGCTGTCCTTGTGTTGTACGCCGCGCGCGAGATATTCGAGGTTGACCTGGTGCACGATGCCGACGCCAGGAGGCACGACCTTGAACGTATCGAACGCCTGCATGCCCCATTTCATGAACTTGTAGCGCTCGCTGTTGCGCTCGAATTCCATTTTCATGTTGAGCTTCAGCGCGTCCGGGCGGTTGTAGTAATCCACCTGCACCGAGTGATCCACCACCAGGTTCACCGGCACCAGCGGCTCGATGATCTTCGGGTCTTTGCCCATCTGCGCAGCGGCATCGCGCATCGCGGCGAGGTCGGCGAGCAGCGGCACGCCGGTAAAATCCTGCAACACGATGCGCGCCACCACGAACGGGATTTCCTCGGTGCGCGGCGCGTTCGGCTGCCAGTTCGCCAATTGACGGACATGGGTTTCGGATATTTTCTTTTCGTCGTAGTTGCGCAGCACCGCTTCCAGCACGATGCGGATGGAAACCGGCAGGCGCGAGATTTTGCCGATAGCGGCGGCTTCCAGCGCGGGCAGCGAATACAGCGTGCCCTGCTCGCCGTTGGCGAGAGTAAAGGATTGGCGGGTGTCGAACAGATTATGTGTCATGGCGGCGGCTCCGGGTTATCAGAATGGAGTGCAAGACATCGGGTAAAGCGCAGATTCTTTCGCGCCATGATACTCCACAGCCTCGCCGCGTGGATAGAAGCAAGATGCGCAGAAGTCAGATGCGCGGGGCGATACTGTACCCGCACTCTTCTACGAATCGCTATGCAAACAGCGCCAGAGCCTGCTTCAGTGCTTCACCATCGTTGATGGCCGAGGCTTGCTGGTTGGCGTCGATGCGCTTGTTTAGTCCCGCCAGCACCTTGCCCGGCGCGCATTCGACGTTGTGGGTGATGCCCTGCTTGCCGAATTCCAGCACGGTTTCAACCCAGCGCACCGGCGAATACAATTGGCGCACCAGCGCATCCTTGATCGCCACGCTGTCGCTGTAGGCGGCAACATCGGCGTTGTGCAAGACCGGAATGGCTGGAGCCTGTACCGCAACATCTGCAAGATAGCCGCGCAACTGTTCCGCTGCGCCCTTCAGCAATTGGCAGTGAGACGGCACGCTCATCGGCAGCATGATGGCGCGCTTCGCACCCTTGGACTTGGCCAGCTCCATGCCGCGTTCGACCGCCGTGCGATTACCGGCGATCACCACTTGGGCGGGCGAGTTGTAGTTTACCGCTTCCAGTACTTCGCCCTGCGCGGCTTCGCTGCATACGGCACGCACCGTATCGTCATCCAGCCCGAGTATCGCGGCGATGCCGCCCACACCTTCAGGCACGGCCTGCTGCATGCATTGCGCGCGGAAGCGCACCAGCGGCAGCGCGTCGGCAAAGCGCAGCGCGCCGGCTGCAACCAGCGCGGTATATTCGCCCAGACTGTGCCCCGCCATCATCGCCGGAACCGCCCCGCCCTGCCCTTGCCAGGCGCGGTACACCGCGACACCGGCAGCGAGCATGACCGGCTGGGTGTTCACGGTGGCGTTCAGGTCGGCATCGCTGCCTTCCGCGACCAGTTGCCACAGGTCTTGTTTCAATATATCGGAGGCTTCGGTGAAGGTGTCGCGCACGGCAGAAAAATCGGCGTAGCCGTCCATCATGCCGCGCGATTGCGAGCCTTGGCCGGGAAATACGAAAGCGAATTTAGTCATAATTAAAGCAGTCGTTAGTTGGTAGTCGTTAGTCGTTAGTTGAGAACCCGGTTTAACCAACGACTAGCGGCTAACGTCTAACGACTGATTCACCAGCGTATCAATACCGCACCCCAGGTAAATCCTCCACCCACAGCTTCCAGCAGAATGTTTTGCCCTGGCTTGATGCGCCCGTCGCGTGCGGCCACGTCCAGCGCCAGCGGGATGGATGCCGCAGAGGTGTTGCCGTGATTGGCGACGGTGACAATCACGTTATCCATGCTCAAGCCGAGCTTCTTCGCGGTGGCTTCCATGATGCGGATATTGGCCTGATGCGGTACCAGCCAGTCGATGTCCGAGCCTTTCAGGTTATTTTCTTCCAGCACTTCCTCGACGACTTCGCTCAGCACTTTGACGGCAAATTTGAACACCGCCTGACCGTCCATTTTGATAAACGGATCGCCCTGCGCCACACCGTTGCGGATGTTGCCGTCGGCTTTCAACATGCCGCGATGGCGTCCGTCGGCATGTAGTTTGCTGGCGACGATGCCGGGCGTTTCGCTGGCCTGCAATACTACCGCACCCGCGCCGTCACCGAACAAAACGCAAGTAGTGCGATCATTCCAGTCCAAGATACGCGACAGCACTTCCGCGCCAACCACCAGCGCAGTCTTTGCCTGCCCGCCTCGTATATACAAATCTGCGGTATTCATCGCATAGACGAAGCCGCCGCACACCGCCTGCATATCGAACGCCGCCCCACGATTCCTGATGCCGAGCTTGTCTTGCAGGATGCAAGCGGTGCTGGGAAAGATTTGGTCCGGCGAAGTGGTTGCGACAATGACCAGATCGATTTCGTCCGCGCCGATCCCCGCCGCTTCGATGGCTCTCAAGCTGGCCTGCAAGGCGAGATCGCTGGTCAGCTCGTCATCCGCCGCGATATGCCGCTCATGGATACCGCTACGCGATACGATCCAGTCGTGGGACGTTTCAACGATTTTTTCCAAGTCGAAATTGGTCAACACCTTGCTGGGCAGATAACTACCTGTGCCGATAATCTTTGAATATATCTGGGGGGAATATTTCGGAGAATGCATCATGCAGCTCCTTGCACTGTGCCTTGACGCTGGTGATGCCATTTTTCGATATGCTCGCTGATATGTTGCAGCATGCCGCCGCGCGCTTCTTCTGCGGCACGTTCGATGGCGGTGCGGAAAGCGAGCACATCCGCCGAGCCGTGGCTCTTAACCACGATGCCCTTCAGGCCGAGGAAACTCGCACCATTGTAGCGGCGATGATCTACCCTGCGTTTGAATGCATTGATTACCGGCATGGCAACCAGCGCGGCAAACTTGGTGAAAACATTGCGGCCAAATTCTTCGCGCAGGAAGCCCCCCAGCATCTGCGCCAGCCCTTCGGTCGTCTTGAGCGCGACATTGCCGACAAAGCCGTCGCACACCACGACATCGGTGGTGCCTTTGAAAATGTCATTACCTTCGATATTGCCGTAAAAATTCAAATCGCTGGCACGCAGCAATTCTGCGGCCTGCTTGACCACCTCGTTGCCCTTGATGTCTTCGCTGCCGATATTCAGAAGACCGACACTGGGGTTGGGTTTGTGCTCCAGTGCGGTGACTAGCGTGGAACCCATCAATGCGAATTGCAGCAAATGTTCGGCGCTGCAATCGGTGTTGGCGCCCAGATCGAGCATACATATCTGGCCTTTCTTGGTCGGCAGATACGAAGCGATCGCGGGGCGATCGATACCTGGAATGGTTTTCAATACGTAGCGCGCCGTCGCCATCAGCGCACCGGTATTGCCCGCACTGATACAGGCCAGCGCCTCCCCGGTCTTGACCAGATTGATGCAGACCCGCATTGAGGAATTTTTTTTGCCGCGCAATGCGGATTGCGGTTGCTCGTCCATGCCCACCACTTCGCTGGCGGGATGGATGCGCAAGTGTGCGTTTGTCTGGGTGCCCAGGGTGCGCAGTTCGGACTCGATAGCATCGGCAATGCCCACCAGAACGATGGTGTCGTTTGGAAAATGCTTCAGGTAATCGACTGCGGCACTAACGGTAACCGTCGTGCCATGGTCGCCTCCCATCGCGTCTATAGCCAATGTGACGTCCACTAAGCGATCCCTTGATAAAAGAGGCAGAAATAGAAAAGAAAACGCAGCCGACCATAACGGCCGGCTGCGTGGCTTAAAGGCTTATTCGCCCTTGGTCTTGACTACTTTTTTGCCACGGTAAAAGCCGCTCGGGCTGATGTGGTGACGCAAATGGGTTTCGCCCGTGGTCGGTTCGACCGCCGTTGCCGGGTTGGTCAGAAAATCATGGGCGCGATGCATGCCGCGCTTGGACGGGGATTTTTTATTCTGCTGAACTGCCATGTTGCCTCCTAATGAAACCCTAAATAAAACCCTAAAATTAATTACGCACTACGCTTCAATTTTGCCAAAACCGCAAAAGGGCTTTCTTCTTCCCCATGCCTGTTCTCGATTCCCGTTGTCTGGCAAGAGCCGAGTTCATGCCTCGGCGCAATGGGCAGACTCAGCAGAATCTCTTCTTCCAGCAGGTTCAGCACATCCAGATGCGCATCCGCCAGAATGCTGTCGAACTCTTCTTCCTCCCCGCCCGCCACATCGCTGCTGTCTAATGCATTCAGGCTGGCCTGATCGCGCAACAGGAGCCGCGTGTCAATCCTGATTGCATGATCCATCGCGCCGAGGCAGCGTTGGCAACGCAACCGGCAGTTTCCGGTGATGCAGACCTCCAGCAGGGGATTGCCTTGCTTGTCTGTGCTGCCGCGTATCTTGTATTCCAATGCCCCCTGAGCATCTTCCAGGGCATCCAGCAAACGCGGCAACCCGGCAACCGGCACTTCGCTGCTTATCTGTCTGCCATTTCCGGCAAAATCCAGACTATCGATGAAAGGCCGTGCGGACATGAGGCGCGCATGATATATTTTTCGCTGCTCCCTGTCAAAAAACAAAGGAATAATAGTTGAATTCTCAATTGCTTGTCCTCGCCTCTACCTCCGTTTACCGCAGCGAACTCCTCAAACGACTGCAACTTTCGTTTGAGACTGCCGCGCCCGACGTGGATGAAACGGCCCTGCCGGGCGAATCGGCACGCGCCACCTCGGTGCGCCTCGCGCAGGAAAAAGCTCGCGTCGTTGCGGCCAAATACCCCGACGCGCTGATTATCGGCTCCGATCAGGTTGCGTTGCTGGAAGGCGAGCCGTTAGGAAAACCGCTGACCCACGACAATGCGGTCAGGCAACTGCGCGCGATGCGCGGCAAGACGACTTGTTTCTACACCGCAGTGGCGTTGCTGAACGGCAAAACCGGCAACCTGCAAACCGAAGTCGCGGAAAATTACGTCACGCTGCGCGACCTCAGCGATGTCGAAATCGAGGGGTACCTGCTCAAGGAGCAACCCTATCACTGCGCCGGCAGCGCGAAATCCGAAGGGCTGGGCATCGCGCTGATGAGCAAAATGGCCGGTGACGACCCGAATGCACTGATTGGCTTGCCGCTCATCCTGCTGATCGAAATGCTGCGCCGCGAAAACGTGCGCTTGTTTTAACCTAAAAACCTTTTTTCCACGAAAAACACGAAAATCACGAAACAAATCAATAAAAATCATGGTATCTATTTTCGTGCTTTTTCGTGGCTTTCGTGGACAACTCGTTTTTCCAAAACTTACATGAACAATACGTTTGGCACGCTCTACCTGATCCCCTGCACGCTGGGCGATACGCCTGCCGGGCAGGTGTTGCCGCAACATGTCATCGACATTGCGCGCAAGCTGCGGCATTTCGTCGTGGAGCAACCCAAGACCGCGCGGCAGTTCCTTGCTGCACTCAAGCCGGAACAGCCGATCCAGTCGTTGCATTTTGCCACCCTCAACGAACACACCGCGCCCGAGGCTTTGGCGGAACTGCTCGCGCCGCTGCTGGCCGGGGATGATGTCGGCATCATTTCCGAAGCAGGCTGCCCCGGCGTCGCCGACCCGGGCGCCGATTTGGTGAATCTGGCGCACCGCAACGGCATCCGCGTCGTGCCGCTGGTCGGCCCCTCCTCCATCTTGCTGGCATTGATGGCTTCCGGCCTGAACGGCCAGCGCTTCGCCTTCCACGGCTATCTGCCGATCGAGGATGCGGAAAGGAACAAGGCGATTGCGGCGCTGGAAGCCGAATCGGCAAAGCGCAAACAAACCCAGTTGTTTATCGAGACGCCTTACCGCAACGAAAAGATGTTTGGCGCCCTGCTCGCACATTGCCGCCCACAAACGTTGCTGTGCGTCGCCACCGACCTTACTTTGCCCGACGAATCGATCCGGACGCGCTCCATCGCCCAATGGAAATCACAGCCCATGCCGCAACTGAACAAGCGCCCGAGCCTGTTCCTCCTATTCGCCGCCAGTTAATACATACTGAAAAATCACTTAATTATTTGCATGTGCAGGCGCTTTCTGGTATTAAAGCGAACTTTATTTTTTCCCGTTGGAGAAGTGTAATGCCGGTACAGCCACAAAAACCCGTCGCCCCCTATAAAGCCAAGAAGGGCGAGGCCTATATGAACCCCAAGCAACTCGACCATTTTCGTCAGGTATTAAACAATATCAAAGCCGGATTGGGTGAGGATATCGACCGCACCGTGCATACCATGCAGGACGAAGCGACCATATTTGCCGACCCCAACGACCGCGCCACACAAGAGTCGGATGTGAGCCTGGAGCTCCGCAACCGCGACCGTGAAGGCAAACTTATCAAGAGAATCGACGAGATGCTCGCCAAAATCAATGCGGGAGATTATGGTTACTGCGATAAATGCGGCGTCGAAATCGGTTTGAGCCGCCTTGAAGCAAGGCCGACCGCCACCTTGTGTATCGACTGCAAGACCCTAGACGAAATTCGCGAGAAACAGATAGCGAAATAGTTTTCGCTGTTTGCTTTCGGTGCATGCTTCAAATGCACGCAAAAAAGCCCCGCCAGATATGGCGGGGCTTTTTCATTTTACCCTGCGACTGGTTGCAGTTATTCGGCAACAGCCTCAGTCTTGGCTTCAGGCGCCGGTAGCAGCACTTTCATGCTCAGTTTCATGCGTCCCTTGTCGTCCACTTCCAGCACCTTCACGCGTACGACCTGCCCTTCCTTGAGGTGGTCGGACACGCTGTTGACGCGCTCGTGCGCAATTTGGGAGATATGCAGCAAGCCGTCCTTGCCCGGCAACACATTGACCAGTGCGCCAAAATCGAGCAGCTTGACCACCGGGCCCTCGTAAATCTTGCCGACTTCGACGTCTGCCACGATGTCTTCGATACGCTTCCTGGCCAATTCACCCGCTTCGCCGCTCACGCATGCGATAGTGATGTTGCCGCTATCGTCGATGTCGATGGTCGTGCCGGTTTCCTCGGTCAGGGCGCGGATTACCGCCCCGCCCTTGCCGATCACATCGCGGATCTTTTCCGGGTTGATTTTCATTTTGATCATGCGCGGCGCAAATTCGGAAACCTCGGTGCGCGCCTGCGGTACGGCCTGTTTCATTATGCCCAGAATGTGGACACGGCCTTCACGCGCCTGGACCAAGGCGGCCTGCATGATGTCGCGGGTGATGCCGTTGATCTTGATGTCCATTTGCAGTGCGGTGATACCGTTTTCTGTACCTGCTACCTTGAAATCCATATCGCCCAGATGATCTTCATCGCCGAGAATATCGGTCAGCACCGCGAAGCGATTGCCTTCCTTGATCAGCCCCATCGCAATACCTGCCACATGCGCCTTGATCGGCACGCCGGCATCCAGCAACGACAGGCAGCCGCCGCATACTGAAGCCATCGAGCTGGAGCCGTTCGATTCGGTGATTTCTGATACCACGCGAATCGCATAGCCGAAATCCTCTTCGCTGGGCAATACCGCAACCAGCGCGCGTTTTGCCAATCGGCCATGGCCGATCTCGCGGCGCTTGGGAGTGCCCACACGACCGGTTTCGCCGGTCGAATAAGGCGGAAAATTGTAATGCAGCATGAAGCGGTCAATATATTCGCCTTGCAGCGCATCTATTTTCTGCGCATCGCGCATGCTGCCCAAAGTTGCCACCACGATGGCCTGCGTCTCACCGCGGGTGAACAACGAAGAGCCGTGGGTGCGCGGCAATATGCCGTTGCGGATGGTGATCGGGCGCACGGTACGGGTGTCGCGGCCATCGATACGCGGCTCGCCACTCAGGATTTGCCCGCGCACGATTTGCGCTTCCAGCGCGCTGAACAAATCGTTGACATGGTTTTTTTGGCCCGGGGCTGAATCTGGCGTGATAACAGCCGCCATCACCTTGTCGCGAATCGCGTTCACTGCGTCCGTGCGTGCCTGCTTGGAGCGGATCGCGTACGCTTGTTGCAATGGCGCTTTGGCCAGATCGGCGATTTGGGCGATCAAGGCTTCGTCCTTGGCAGGCGCAACCCAATCCCATGCCGGTGCGCCAACCGCATCGGCCATCTCATTGATCGCCTGGATCACGACTTGCATCTGCTCATGGCCGAACATCACCGCGCCGAGCATCACTTCCTCGGACAACTGTTGCGCCTCGGATTCAACCATCAATACGGCGCGATTGGTTCCGGCGACTACCAGATCCAGTTGCGAGGTCGTGAGTTCCGTCGCGGTCGGGTTAAGCAAATATTGGCCGTTGGCATACCCCACTCGTGCCGCAGCAATCGGGCCGTCAAACGGGATGCCGGACAACGCCAGCGCGGCGGACGCGCCAATCATGGAGGGAATGTCCGAGTCGATTTCGCTGTCCGAGGACATGACCGTCGCGACGATCTGTACTTCGTTGTAAAAACTTTCCGGAAACAGAGGGCGCAACGGGCGATCGATCAGGCGTGAAGTCAGTATCTCTTTCTCGCTTGGGCGGCCTTCGCGCTTGAAAAAACTGCCGGGAATCTTGCCTGCCGCATAAGTTTTTTCCTGGTAATCCACAGTGAGCGGGAAAAAATCCTGCTCGGGTTTGGCATCTTTCCTGCCGACTACGGTGACCAGCACCACGGTGTCGTCGAGGCTGACCAGCACCGCACCACTGGCCTGGCGGGCAATTTCGCCGGTCTCCAGAGTGAGTTGATGATTGCCGAACGCTAATGTTTTTTTATAGTGACTCAAGATAGACCTCTCTGTGCGTGACATGGCGCGCAACGCGCCACACGAAATTGACAAGATAAAACAACACGGGCCGCTTATGCGACCCGCCGTACACAATCTGATTACTTGCGGATTTCCAAGCGTTGAATCAGCGCGCGATAGCCCGCGTCATTCTTGCTTTTCAGGTAATCCAGCAGCTTGCGGCGACGGCTTACCAGGCGCAACAGGCCGCGACGGGAATGGTGATCCTTGACATTGGTCTTGAAATGGTCGGTCAGATAAGCGATGCGTGCGGTAATCAGGGCCACTTGCACTTCCGGGGAACCCGTATCGCTTTTGGCACGTTGAAAGTCGGTGACGATTTGCGCTTTTTGCGCGGCGGTAATTGCCATTGGTTTTACTCTCCTAAAAAAAGTGCGGCATTTTACCCTTGAATGCAGGTGTAGCTCAACCCTTAATAATTAGGGCATTATGAAATTGGGTGCTGAATTACCGGGAAAAAAGCGCCTATTTGCCGCAACTTTATATATGTATTTGTTTTTTTAAGGAATTTACAAAGGTGGTCAGCTTGATTGATTGTTGGCTTTCTGAAGAGAAGCTCATAATCAAGCCCGGCGCAACCATTCTATTGCAATCCTGCCAATTGTAGGGGTATCATCAAAACGCGCCCAACACCCCCTGTAAAGTGCCTTTAGGATTTGATCATGCAGGGGCGTCAGAGCGGGTGCTATCTTGCAAACGAAGAGTTGCGCCAAAAGCATAGCGGAGCAATTTATTATCACACTCGAAATAATGACTTTTCACGATTGGGCGTAATGAAAAAATTCGCTTTTACGATATCGCTGTGGTCGTCGCTTCGTCGCGCACCCCGCAGCATGGCTGCAGGTTGCATCTTGTTTTCATTATTTTCCGCCCCCTTCGCGTGGGCAGGCTTTGACGAAGGGATGCAAGCCTACAATAAGGGAGACTATGCGACGGCTTTCCGCGAGTTTCGCCTTGCGTCCGATCAAGGGAATGCCAGTGCACAATCGCATTTGGGAAATATGCATCACGAAGGCAACGGGGTGCCACAGAGTTACGTCGAAGCGGCAAAATGGTATCGCCTTGCTGCGGACAAGGGCTTCGCCTTGGCACAATATAATCTGGGCGTCATGTATTACCATGGCAATGGCGTGCCGAAAGACTATGCCGAAGCCGTCAAATGGTATCGCCTTGCCGCCGGGCAAAAGAACGCCAGCGCACAATACAACCTCGGAGTAATGTATGTCGAAGGCAAAGGAGTACGGCAAGACAACGCCGAGGCAGTGAATTGGTTTCGCCTGGCCTCGGATCAAGGCGACTCCAAGGCGCAATTCAATCTGGGGCAGATGCACAGGATGGGCAAAGGCGTGCCACAGAGCGATGCCGAAGCCGTGAAATGGTATAGCCTTGCCGCTGCGCAAGGCAATGCCAGCGCGCAATTTCATCTTGGGAATATGCATCGCGAAGGCAAAGGTGTACCACAGAACCACGCCGAAGGAGTGAAGTGGTACCGTATTGCTGCCGGGCAAGGCGAAGTTCTCGCGCAATTGTTCCTCGGGGCGATGTATTACCGTGGCGAAAGCGTTTCGAAAGACTATGCCGAAGCGGCGAAGTGGTACCACCTTGCAGCCGAACAAGGCGATGTGATTGCGCAATACAATCTGGGACTGATGTATTACCGAGGCGATGGCGTGAAGCAGGACTATGCCCAAGCCGCAAAGTGGTATCACCTCGCCGCCGAACAGGGGAATGCCAATGCCCAGTTCAATCTGGGCGGGATGTATTACCAGGGATGGGGGGTGCAGCAAAACGATGCCGATGCCTACAAATGGTTCATCCTTGCCGCAGAGCAGGGAAACAAGAGCGCCACCCTGCTCATGTCAAGTATCGCCGAACAAATGCAGCCTGGACAAATTGCTATCGCGAAAGAAGCGGCCAAGGTCTGGAGCGAAAAGCGCAAGCGTTAAAAGCTTATTTTCAACACCTGCCTCTTTACATGGCGCAATCGACCACAAATAGCGTCATGTCGTCGAATGCGCGTTGCGTGCCCTGATAGTCATGCAATTCGTTGGTCAACACGTCGAACCGTCGCGCTGTCGGCGTTTCCTTGATTATCCGTTTGATGTTGTGCTCACCCCACGCAACTCCGCTTTCATTTTCTGCCTCGACCAATCCATCTGAATAGACCACCAGTTGGCTGTGGCAATTCCATTGAATAATTTCCGTCTGGGCAATAAAAGTTCGATCCAGGATACCCAAAGGCAGGTTTTTGGAAGCAAGCGAGTAATAAATATCACCCCCCTGGTTGATCAGCATTGCCGACGGGATGCCGCCATTCCATGATTCTACAACGTGATTATGCGTATCTATACAGGCCACAAACGCACATACGAAGCGGTCTGCAGGAGATTGCACCTTGACCGCCCAGTTCATTTCCTCAATGATCTGGGCTACCGGGAAACATTTTTCGACCATGCTGTAAAAGACATGGTTCACCGGAAGCAGATTCAGGGCGGACGGCAGGCCGTGCCCGGTCGAATCTGCCAGCATGATATACAACCGCCCATTGCGCGCGCGGCGAAACGCCACCAGATCGCCGCTGACCCTATCTGCGGGTTCGAGCCAAAATCTCACCTGCTTATCCACCATAAGTTCGGGTTGCATCATGCGCTTCATCAACTCGGAAACCAGCTCTCGCTCTTCTTCCGCCGCCTCGTGGTATGCCTCCAATTGCGTGCGGCTATCCTCCAGCGCACGGGTCTTCAACAGCAAATCCGCGCTCTTCTGTATGGCGGCATGCAGTTTATCCAGATCGATAGGCTTAAGCACATAACCATCCACGCCCGCATCGATTGCCCGGTGCAGGTAAGCGGCATCGTTATAAGCCGTCGTCAGTATGATGGGCATGGACGGGTCACGCTGCTTGACGATTTCGGAAAACTCCAGGCCATCCATTTTCGGCATCATGACATCGCTGATAATCATGTCAGGCCGGTTTTTTTCATAACACGCCAACGCCTCCTGGCCATTGGCTGCCAGCACCACGTTGGCGTATTTCTTTCGAAGGAAATGGGCCACCTGCTCGCGCGCCACCTCATTATCCTCTGCGTAAAGCGCTGTTAATCCACTTACATCAATGCTGGCCATTGTTGACCCCACTGTTTTTTGATATTTCACAATCCGGCTCCAGTGGAATGGTGATAGTGAATTCCGCCCCTTCCGGCGCATTGCGGCAAGTGATGCTGCCGCCCATGTGTTTTTCGACAATCGTCTTGCTCATGTATAAACCAATCCCCGTTCCGCTTGGCTTGGTGGTGAAATAAGGATCAAAAACCCTCTCCAGATTATCTTCCGGAATACCGCCCGCATTATCCCGTATAGTGATCGCCGCAAATCCATCGTGCTTGGCCAACTCGATCGCTATGTAAGCTTGTGGCGTCTTCTTTGTCACCAATGCCTCCTTGGCATTGACCATGCAATTGAGTATGACCTGGGAAAGCTCGCTGGGGTGCCCAATGGTTTCCAGCCCCGGCTCTTCTGTCAGCCAGATGGCAATGCCATTGCTTCTCAACATCGCATCCAGGAACCGGATGGCTTCATGGATGGATTGAGAGATCAAGAAACATACCTTGGCCCGGTTCGGCCTGAAAAAATCGCGAAAATCGTCAATCGTGCTGGACATCCGCTGCACCGCCATTTGTGCCGTTTCAACATACTTCTCCAGCGTGCTGTCACTCAATATTTTTTCCTGATAATCCGCATGGATGTTTTGCACGAGCAACCCGAGCGTGCTCAGAGGCTGGCGCCATTGATGCGCGATATTGCCGATCATTTCGCCCATTGCCGCGTTGCGCCCCTGCTGGATCAGCAATCGTTCCTTTTCCAGCGACTTGCGAGTTTCCTCCTCAACGCGCTGAGCCAGAGTTTCGTTCATTATCTCCAGATGCGTTTCCGTTTTTTTCAAGCGATCTATATCCAGCATGATCCATATACTGCCCTTGTCAGAATCGCTCGGGTCGATAGCGATGCCGCGCTGATGGCACCAGAAAATATCGCCCGATGATTTTTTCATTAGCCGTTCGTCTTCATAAACTTCGCCCTTGGACAGCAAGCCGTATATTTCACCTGCCTGTCCATCATTTGCATGAATCATCTCCATCGGTTTTTTAAGCAACTCATCAGCGGTATAGCCAAACATTTCCTCCATGTGTTTATTGATCCAGATGAATTCGTTATTCCGCAAATAAGCTATCCCGATTTGTGCGTTATCAAGTATCGTGCGCAACTCATGCAATGTGTCGTTCAGCAATTTCTGCGTAAACATCTGCTCGGTGATGTCGTGAAAGGCAACCACCGCACCGGCAAATTGGCTGGCTCGAAATATCGGCGTTGCAATAATCGATGCCTGAAACTGCGAACCATCTTTTCGCATGCAAAAACTATTGTCGACGCGTATGGCTTTTCCTTGGTGCCTGATTTTGTCCAGCCACAGATTTCCAATACTCGTTGCCCGGTTTTCAAAGGCTTTGGTGTCGGTTTCGCACTGGTTGCCTTGCATGGGGCAATTGACGGTGTTATAGATATTTTTTCCAAGCAAATTCTTTGCGCTCCAGCCGAGCAGGTTTTCCGCAGCTGGGTTTACAAAAGTAATGATTCCGGCGGTGTCAACAACATATATCCCCTCCCCCACTGTGCTGGTAATCTCATGCAGGCGAGCCTCGCTCTCGGTCAGCGCTTCCTCCATAATTTTTCGATTGGTTACGTCGTCCTCGATGGCAAGGAAATGGAAAATTGTTCCGCTTTCGTCAAAAATCGGCGAGATGGAAGTGCGCTGCCAGGAAACTGCCCCACTTTTGGATATATTCGACAACTCACCGCGCCAACTCTGCCCGCCCAGAATAGTCTGCCACATGGCGGTTTCTTGCGGGACAAGGCCGGATTTCAGCAGGCGCGCATTCTTGCCCAATACCTCATGTTCTTCATAGCCATAGGTGCCAAGAAAAGCCGGGTTTACATATTCGATATTGCCTGCGGTATCGGTAATGAAAATACTGTTTGAGCTTTGCTCTACGGCGCGTTTGAAACGGTGCAATGCCATCTCGCTTTTCTTGAGCGCGCTGACATCCTCGTAGCTGACCAGCAGCCCATATACTTCGCCATTTTCGTTGTGTAGCGGAACCTTGGTGACATCCAGCCATGTATCGCCCTGGCGGGCGGGCACTTCGGCATGATAGGTCGCTTGCCCCGAGTTCATTACCCGCTCATCATGGAGGCACAGGTAATTGGCCTCATCGTGATTGGAGTAAAAGTCATAATCGGTTTTGCCGGCAATTTCGCACGGTTCGGCAAGATTGAGCGCGCGCGCGCCGCTCAGGTTGCAGCCGCGAAATACGGAGTTTCGATCCTTCCAGAATAACCGTTGCGGCAGGCTATTCAGCACGGAGCGATAAAAATGTTCCATGGCGCTTTGCTCTTTCAGATGGTTTTCAAACTCATGCGAGCGTTTTTTTATTTCGCTTATGTCACGCAGGCAGCCGGCCAAATAAGCGGGATTTCCGACCGCATCACATTTGAAAGCCACCTCATTGCTAACCCAACGGTAATTTCCGCCATCATCGCGCAAACGAAACTCCTGTGTGCAGCAACCGGTTGCCGAGAGCACTGCCAGCTCCTGAATGATGCGCCCGGCGTCATCAACGTGAACCCGCTCGTGCCATAAAACACCCGATCCCGCGCACGATTCCGGCTGCACACCCAACACCCGCCCGATGTTGTGGCTCACATAACTCAAGGCAAAATCGCCATTCGCCATAGCGGTGTAAAAAACCACCGAAGTTTCGCCGAACACTTCATCCAGAATGTCCGGCGTGGCAATGTTTGCGTCGCTTTTCATCCCGCAGCCTCCGCCATCTGCAATGCGCTGGCCTGACGGTATTCAACCTGGGGCACCGCGGCCAAGCCGCACCACAACTCCCGTGTATCGTGGATGTCCCATTTTTTTGGGTCTTCATGCGAAACGATCTTGTCCTTGCAGGTTGGTTTCGATAAATCCAGTAATCCCGGGGTAATCCGGCGGTTGGACTTGATACAAAAGAACACCATCAGCACCGGCGTAAGCGACGAATGGTCGGTTTGATCGACGACAACCCCCAATCGGTCGGACGCCAGCCTGACCAGCGTGCCGATCGGGTAAATGCCGACACACTTAACAAAAGCATGAAAAATGCGCTGGTCGAAATACCTGTGGCTCCACTCTGCCATCTTGCGTATGGCTTCGGCAGGCTCCCAGCCATCTTTGTAGGTACGATTGGAAGTAATTGCGTCATAAATGTCGCACAATGCGCCCATCTTCGAATACAGGCCTATCTGCTCCCGTATGAGTTTTTTTGGATAACCGCTGCCATCCGCTTTCTCGTGATGATGCAGGCAGACATGCAGCACGATATCGCTCATCCCGTGGCTTTCCAGCAAGATGATATGCCCGTCGATAGGGTGGTTTTTTACTATCTGGAATTCGGCTTCGGTCAGCTTGCCGGGTTTGTTGAGGATTTCGAGCGGCACCATCGTCTTGCCGATGTCGTGCATCAGGCCGGCCATGCCAACCTGGCTGGTTTGCTCGTTACCGAGACCCAATTGCCGTGCCAATGACACCATCAATGCGCATACCGCCACCGAATGCATGTAGGTGTAATTGTCCTTATCCTTCAGGCGCGACAGGCTGATCAGCGCACCGGGATTGCGCGCAACCGAAGCGGTGATCTCCTCGACGACAGGCAGCGCATCGCTGGCATTAAGCGCTTTGCCCATTCGCGCCTCATGAAACATGGACGCGACAGCCTGTTTGGATTGGGCGCAGATGTTGGCGGCGCGTTCAACCTCTCTGGCAATGTCGACATGGTGCGATATTTTTCTGCCGACATTCGCACATGCCAGCGTGTCATCAATCTCCGACGCGATCGCTTCTTCGCTCTTGCAGCATTCACCGCGATCGTCTCTCTCGACATCCAGCCCTTTACCGGTGTCTATCCACGTTTCCCTGATGCCTGTGGCCATGATATCCCGCAGGTCTTCCGGGTTTTCCAGCATGAACGCATTGCGCCAGAACGGATGGTCGTACCACGAGCCGCATAGCTCATGGATGAACATGCCTATACGTAATTTTTCGATTGGTATACGTT
Source organism: Gallionella sp. (assembly GCA_049294375.1). Lineage (GTDB taxonomy): Bacteria > Pseudomonadota > Gammaproteobacteria > Burkholderiales > Gallionellaceae > Gallionella. The sequence goes on from JBAQCT010000168.1 coordinate 17,502, forward strand.
TTAACATGGATATTCCAATCTGAAGCCGGCGGAGCTATTTATAATTACGATGAATCGTACCCAATAGCGGTTATTCCAATTCCTGATAAAAACAGGGGCATCGATGGTGCGTTTTGCATGCAATCGCTAACTGGCGTGCCAAACATGGTTTTTAGCGGGCAAACTGTTTTGCGCTTTCGTTACAGCAAAATTTTTTACCGCCAAAAGAGAAATTACCCATTCGCAGGCGCATCTCTCGGCCAAACACTCCGCCAGACTGCCAACCGATCTTCGGAAAGCTGTCGCCCTTTATTGGCTTCGGTTTATTTGGTGGTAATGCCATTTTCGAGTTTATGATTTTCACCCCTTGCTTCGTTTTAAAAATGAGCAATGAAATTTGAATCTCTTCGGATCAATTCACTGCCGCTTGCGGCAGGGTGGTTATTTCCGAGATTGATTCAATCCGGCAGTTATCGCCCCACTCACGCTTCACGATGCGCCTGCCAGCGCAACTTTACGAATTCAGGCCGAGCCCGATGTTGAAAACTCTGTCAAAGTTCGCGACATCAAGCATCTGCGACACTACGCGGGAGGGATTAGGCAATTCGACCGTTTTATTGGCCGACTTGGCACGTTCATGCAGCAGCATCAACATACCCAGCGCGGAACTGTCGATGTAATCCACCTGGCTCATTTCGATATCGATTCTATGCACTGCGGCGTCATCGAGCAGCGGCGCATAGGCATCCTTGAAATCGCGGTGTACCTTGAAATCAAAACGGCCTGACATGGTAATGCGTGCCGAATTGTCTTGAATTTGTGCGTTGATAGTCATGATTAGCTCCTTAATTGCCGATAAATTGCCGAATGAATTATTCCGTATGTGCCATTCATAATTAAGCAATCGCTCCGGCGGCGGCCACGCGCCACCCGATCATATTGCGCGCCCAATCGCTGATGCCGTCCAGTTGATCAATGCGCTCGACCGATTGTGCGGTTGGCGTTGACCCTGCCGCCCAGCCATGCCGAACGATTTCCGTTGCCGGTTCACGTTTTAGCGCGCTGAGTTCCATTCTGGCCAACGCAAGCTTGTCCCCCAACGCCGCATTACACGATTCCAGCAGCGAAATGCGCTTCATCAGTTGCCCGGTTCTCGATTCGACATGCCGCTCAAGGCAATAGCGATGTTGGTTCAGCTCGGCTTCCATCTCTTTTTTATCGGTGATATCCAGCATGGCTCCCCTGATAAACAATGGCATGCCGGACTCATTGCACACCGCTTCGGCTTCGTCGTGGTACCAGCGCGTTTTTCCGTTGCTATCGTGCAAACGGTAATGGCAATTGAATCTTTCACCTGTACTGCGGCTGCGCTGTATAGCTTCGGCAAGCCGGGCATAATCGCCTTCATGGACATGCTTTAACCGCAAATCCGTTTTGCCGAGCCACGCTTCCTGATTGAACCCGAGGCGGGCTATTTGCGGGCTCACGTAGATCATGCAATTGTCTTGCTGGCAGGATGAAACATAAGTGATGACCAGCGGGTGTTCGAGCGGCACCACGCCGCTTTCGCCCAACATGGCTTGTTTAACGCGCAAAGGGGCGTAAGCGAAATGCTTGCCGCGAGATTGCTTCCCTTTCATACCGATCATTCTCATGATTCATCTCCTTGTGTATTGAGCCGTTAGCCTATAGAGCCGATTGAACCTAAAAACCGCAGTTGAAGATGAATTCAAAGCGTTACGCGGTTTGTGTAGGTGCGAATTCATTCGCACTTGACGCGTCGTTCGTGCGAATGAATTCGCACCTACAGCCTTGATGCGAATTCTGCCCAACAAAGGCCTCCATGAATATCGGGCAATGCTGATTTTGCTGTCGCTTTTTGCGAAGAAGAAGCAGGGGTTTGGCTATGGCAAAGTCAGAAAATAACGAGGGAGTTAAGAGAATAGTTCACGTTGCATGGCGTATCTCACTAACTCCACGGTATTTTTCAAACCAAGCTTGTCAAACAGATGGCCTTTGTGTGTGCTGACCGTCCTGTCGCTGATACATAATTGATTGGCGATTTCGCCGATGCTTTTTCCTTGCACAAGCAGATGAAAAATTTCAAGTTCACGGTCCGACAGGATAAGCTCGATATTGCCCGGGGCGGGTGAAGTGGAAGCAAAAGCCAGTTGCTCGGCCATCAACGGGCTAAGGTATTTGCCCGTTTCAACAATTTTTCGGATAGCTTCAAGCAGAGCTTGCGGAGAGCAGCTCTTGGTAATGTAACCCGATGCCCCCGCTTTTATGGCGCGCAGCACCGTGCTTATTTGGTCGTACATGCTGAGCACAAGGATCAACTGATCCGGATAGATTCTCCTGACATGTGCAATCAGTTCGGCACCGCTTTCACCGGGCATGCTCATGTCAAGCAACAACAAATCGACTTGCGCCGTGCGTAACCTTTCCAGTAACTGCTCGCCGTTGGCCGCCTCGGCAACCACTTCAATATCCGGCGACATGCCCAGATATTGAACCAGGCCGGCACGAACCAATTCTTGATCATCGGTTATTAACAAGCGGATCGCCATGATCGACACCTAAAATTTTCTTGCAAAATCTGCTCTTCAAATCCAAATCTGACCTCTCCCGCACGGGAGGGGTTTAATAAAAACCCGTCGGCTGAAAGAGGGGAGGGGAAATTTGCCGGCGGGTGAGGAAATATGATTCCTCAAAACTCTGCCTACTTACGATCTTCGGCCCGTATTTGTGGCTTGCTTTACCATTTGGCGCTCTCGGTCTCTTGGCGCCGTTCACTTGCCCGCCGCATTTTCTTCGCCCGCTTGCATGATGCCCTCCTCTTATTCGTTAACTGCTACGGCTTAACGGCGTTGCCCGTATGGCTTGCATTAAGCCACGACCATATGACTGGGCGCACTTTTGCAAATTGGAATGTTTTGTCGAAGACACAGTCAGCTCCGGAGCCTTTGCAAGTGCTGGTGTAAAAATCGTCGACATAGTTGGTCAACACGATGACCTTGATTGAAGGGTGGTTCCCCTTGATGTTTTTCAGCACGGCAACCCCCGATCCGGATTGCAGGTTGAGATCAAGAGTCACAACATCGGGCAACAACTCGTCGATACGTTTGATCGCTCCCCCTTCATCCGCCGCAAAGCCGACTACAGAAACACCGGGAATGCCGGACAGCATCGATTGCAGGTATCTGCGTACATCTTCAGAATCTTCCACAATAAATACGTTCATCGCCTCTCCTTTTGCCGGGCCGCCTTCACTGACTTTTGCTCCGGATACCGCTTTGGGTTTGAAAGCTTATTGGGTAGATTTTCAGTTCCGTTGCTCCATATCAAACGGGCATGCGCAACTGCTTATGCCCATCTGCCCCGCAAGCGGCGGAAAATCAACCGGAAGGAATTAGCAGGTTGCAATATTGCCTGCTTCTACAGGAGGCTGCGTATCGGTGTTTGCCTGATTGTGGTGTAAGGAGTTGGGAAATTTTGCTGTCGATGTTTGCCTGATAGCAAGAAAGATGCGATATGAGGAATGGCTGGTATCTTGCTGATAATTCTATATTTCAGCGTTCACCTTCCCGCAATTGCCGTTGGTTGGGCAAACCCGTCCTGAGCGCATCGAAAGGCGTAGCGTGTCTAACCAACACATGGCCGTTGAGCGCACTACGCTTTGCCTGGCCTATATCTTGCGCATTTTTCTCAAGCCGGTTGCATGAGATTTTTATCTGTGGCGTAACGCATCAGCTCGGCATTGTTGCGCAGGCGCATTTTTTCCAGGATGCGGTTGCGGTAGGTGCTGACGGTTTTTCCGCTCAATGCGAGTGCCTCGGCAATTTCAGAAATGGTTTTGGCCGAGGCGAGCATCAGGAAAATCTGGTATTCGCGGTCCGACAGGGTTTCATGCGGAAGCCTCCCATATCCCACTTCGAACTCGTTGGCGAGTATTTCGGCCACTGTCGGGCTGATGTATTTTTTGCCGCCCGCTATCTGTTTTACCGCCTCTATTACTATCGCGGGCGCACACCCCTTGGTTAGGTATCCGGCGGCACCAGCCTTGATGAGGCGCGCGGCGTACTGGTCTTCCGAGTAGATACTGATGACCAGCACCGGCACTTTCGGTTTTTCCTCGCGAAGCTGCTTGAGCAAGTCGATGCCATTCATGCCGGGCATGGAAATATCGATCAGCGCAATATCGCAATCGTTGCCGCGTATCCAATTCAACGCATCGGCGCCGTTGCCGTGCTCCGCCACAATCTCCATCCCGCCGTTTTTTTCCAGAATGTGCGCCAATCCCTGGCGCACGATGGCGTGATCGTCTGCAATCACGATGCGGATCATGCGTCCTCCTTTTTTGTGCTGCCTTTTTTTGTATTTTTGACAGGCAGCGGCAAGTATACCTCCACCCTAAACCCGCCGCCGGGCGGGCTGACGAATTCGATTTTGCCACCCAGTTGATCGACGCGCTCGGTCATGCCGAGGATGCCATAGTGCCCCGGGTCATCGGCGCATCTTCCCTTCATCCCGCAACCGTTGTCGCTGATCGACAGCGATACCTCCCCGCCGCCGCGATGAAATTCTACCTCTACACGCGAGGCGGAAGAATGCCGCATGACATTGGTGAGCGCTTCCTGAAAAATGCGAAACAGGTTGATCGACCGCATCCTGTCCAGTTCATTTTCGCAGTCTTTATCCGCAACGCAGTTCACCCTGCATTCGATGCCGGTTCGCCTGCTGAATTGCGCCGCGTACCATTCAATCGCCGCCAGTAACCCGAAATCGTCAAGTATGGTAGGGCGCAGGCCGGTGATAACGCGCCGTGTGACTTGCACCGCGTTATCGATCAATTTCGCCATCGTCTCAATGTGTTCGAGGAGCGGCGCCGCCTTTTCGTCTGCGGGCAACTCTTCCGCCAGGCAGTAAGACTCCATTTTGAGGGCGGTCAGCGTGCCGCCCAGATCATCGTGTATTTCACGTGCAATGCTGGTTTTTTCCTCCTCCCGAACAGCCTGGAGGTGCGTGTAAAGGCCGCGCATTTTGTGTTCCATTTTTTTTCGCGCGGTGATGTCGGTTACCGTTGACCGGCTTATCATGAAATGACCGCCGGGATCATAAATAGCCGTTGCGTTTATAAGCCCCACAAGAACAGATCCATCTTTGCGGATCATTTCGCATTCGATGTCGCGTGCAAACCCCTCCCGTATTAATTGCGGGAAGGTTTCCTGAAAAGTCATCTGGCTTTCCGGCGTAAGAAAATCCGGCCACTTCATTTTTCCGATCACCTCGTCCCGCGTATAGCCGAGCCACGAAAGTTCTGTATCGTTCATCAGGCGAATGTTGCCTTGGCTGTCCAGCGAATGGTAACCGCAAGGCGCGTTATTGTATAAGTCTTCAATTTCTCTTGCCGATTCACGCAGCAACTGATCTGCCCGCTTGCGCTCCGTAATGTCCGTCACGCTGGCGATATAAATCGCGTCTCCATCGACGTCCGTGATCGTGGAAATATCCATCATGGCGGGGAACGTGCTGCCGTCCTTGCGCAGGCGCACGCACTCGAAAGTGTAGCAGCCGGCACTGCTCAGGGTTTCAGCGATGCGCCGGAAATCGGCGCGGCTTTCCGGCGCATACATGTTCCCAATCTTGATGCCGGGCAACTCTTCCATCGTGTAGCCGTGCATGCGGGCAAACGCCGGGTTCACCAGTTTGATTGTCCGGTCTCCCATCTTGCCGATGATCATGCCCCAATGGGCGCATTCGACGAACCGTTGCCATTCGCGCATGGCTTCTTCCGCCCCGATCAATTGCGTGATGTCGGTCAACGCGATGCGCACCACCGGCGCGGCGCCCTCTTTCTCCCAGCGCTTGCAGTTCAACTGGACATAAAAGCGTTTTTCATCGCCGCTATTAATTGCCAGCTCGCAATTATCGGCTTCGTCTTGCCGCAGCACGCGCGTGAACAGGCTGTTCCAGCGTTCGCGATATTCCGGGGCGACAAAAGTGCTGAAGCGGCGGCGCAGCAGCTTTTTGCGTTCCATGCCGAAAAGTTTGGCGCCGGTAAGATTTATCTCGCCGATCATGCCTGTACCGGTCAGGGTGAGATAGCCGACCAGCGCGAATTCATAAAGATCCACGTAGCGGTCGCGCGATTCCTCCAGCGCGATTTGCGCCTGCCGCAACTGCTCGTTCTGCATCTCCAGCTCAATCTGGTGAACCTGGAGTTCGTGCAGCAGTTCCTCGGGAGGGGGTTGCTTAGGCTTAGGCGCATGCGCGAGTTTTTTCTCGGCGGTTGCGCGCAGTCGATTTGGATTGTCCGGTTTTTTATTCAAGTTTTTTCACGTGTTGATTATTGCATGCGGCATATTTCATGTAGGGGCGAATTTACCTCGCAGAGGTTCTTGCACCCCTGTGGGTGTTCGCACGCTTTTGTGCGGATGAATCCGCACCTACTTCGCTTCTTCCACCGCCAGCAATATCAACTGGGTATCGCCGCTGCCGCCGACGATGCGCCGCGCGTTGAGCAGCATCTTGCGCTGGCCGATGCCGGGGAAATCGCGCTCGACCGCATAACCATCGAAACTCTGGTCGCGTGGCAGGATCGTTTCCAGTAATTTACGCAATTCCGGAATATCCCACTGGCGGTTGCCCAGTTCGTAGATCGTTTTCCCCACGGTATTTTCCGGCGCGGTCTGGAATGTCTTGTAGAACGAGCGGCTGGCGGACACCACCTGCAACGCCCCATCCAGCACGACCAGCGGCTCGCGCACCGTGTCGATGACATTTTCGGCCAGCATCTGCGCCTTGCGAGTCGCCGTCTCGGCCTTGACGCGCTGGCTGATGTCGGTGAAGGTCAGCACCACGCCGCTGATGATATTGTCCAGCGTGCGGTAGGGCTGGATGCGTACTAGGTAATATGCGCCACCCACGCTGCGCAGTTCACGTTCCCACGGCGCCAGCGTGTCGAGCACGGCCTGCGCCCTAGCCGGCAGATCCTCGCCTTCGATGTCCGTCTTGATGTCGGCCAGCGGCCTGCCCACGTCGGTGGCGACCAGCCGGTAGGCCGCCGCCGCGTCGCGGGTGAAGCGCCGGATCGCCAGACGCTCGTCGAGGAAGATGGTGCCGACGTTGACGTTGTCGAGCAGGTTTTTCATGTCGTTCTGCATCCCCGCCAGCTGTTCGATCTTGGCCTGCAATTCGGCGTTCACCGTGACCAGTTCCTCGTTGAGGGATTGCAGCTCCTCCTTCGAGGTCTCCAGCTCTTCGTTGGTCGATTGCAGCTCTTCGTTGGTCGATTGCAGTTCCTCGTTGGTGGATTTGAGCTCCTCGTTGGAGGCCTGCTGTTCCTCGATGGTGGCTTGCAGGTTTTCCCTGGTGTAGGCCAGCTCGCGTTTCAGTTCCTTCTCGCGGTGCGGCTCGCCTTCCCCGGCAGCGACCTTGCCATGCGGGGCGGGTGGCGGTTGCACCACGTCCTGGAAACTTACCAGCAGCAGCTTGCCGCCGTTGTCCGGCGCGGGTAGTGGGCGCACGTTGAGGTTTACCTGCTGGAAGTGGCCGTTGGTCTTGACCGATACTTCGCGGCTGTGGAACGCCGCGCTCTGCTCGGTAGCCCCGGAAGCGGCGGCGAGCAGAATCGCGGCGCGCAATTCCTGTTGCAGCCCCTCGCGCGCCATTTCGATCACGTTGAGCGTCGCCTGCCCCGGCGCCGGGCGCAGGTATTTGCCGGTGTCGCCATGCACATAGAAGATGTTGCCCTTCGCATCCGTGACCACCGAGGCGGGCGCAAAGGACTGCAACAGCGCCCGCTTGGTCAGTTCGGCAAAGTTGGTTTCCCGGGTCTTTTTCACCACCTCTTCCGCCCCTTTCATGTGGGTGTCTTTAGCCCATGCCAGATCCGCGTGCATCACCGTGCGGGTCGCGGCCAAGCTGCCGATGGCCCGGTAAAATTTCCATTTGCGGTTGAGCGGCGCGAACAGTTCCGGGTGGCTGGCGATGCTCTCCGACGGCGACAGGAACAGCACGCCGTCGGGCTTCAGCGCGTAGTGGAAAGCCGGGATCAGGCGGTTCTGGATCACCGGCTCAAGGTAGATCATCAGGTTGCGGCAACACAGCAGATCGAGCTTGGTGAACGGCGGATCTTTGATGACGTTCTGGACCGCGAACACGACCACCTCGCGGATATTTTTCTTCACGCGGTAACCCGCGTCCTCCTTGACGAAGAAGCGGCGCAACCGCTCCGGCGTGATGTCCTGGGCGATATTGGGCGGATAGAATCCGGCGCGCGCCACGGCGATGGCGTCGTCGTCGAGGTCGGTGGCATAGAGCAGCACCTTGAACTCGCGGTGGGCTTCATCCATGTATTCGCGCAGCAGGATCGCGATGGAATAGGCTTCCTCGCCGCTGGCGCAACCCGCCACCCAGACGCGCAGCACATAGTCGTCCGGTTTGCCCGCAAACAGTTGCGGCAGGATGTCCTGCTTCAGCGCATCGAAAGCTTCCGGGTCGCGAAAAAAATTGGTGACGTTGATCAGCAGCTCCTTGAACAGCGCCTGCACCTCGGGTGGATGCTCCCTGAGATAGCGCGCGTATATATCCCGGTCGCCGATGTCGTGCATCGCCATGCGCCGCGCGATGCGGCGACCGATGGTGCTCTTCTTGTACTGGGTGAAGTCGTGGCCGGTGGCGCTGCGCAACTGCATCAGGATGCGGTTAAGTCCGCCGGTCACGGCTTCCGTGGTTTCCGGCTGCTGGCCCCGGGTGCGCCCGCTGGAAAGCAACTCCGGCATTTTTTCCACCGGCAGGACATGGGTTGCATAACCGGCCTGGATGGCGCTATTCGGCATGCCGTCGTATTTCGCCGTCGCCGGTTCCTGCACCAGCGTGACGCCGCCCGCGCCGAGGATTGCGCGCAACCCCAGCGTACCGTCGGTGCCGGTGCCGGAGAGGATGATGCCGATCGACTTTTCCCCCTGATCCTCGGCCAACGAACGCAGGAAGGCGTCGATCGGCATGCGCTGCCCGCGCGGCTGCTCCGGCGTGCTCAGTTGCAGTACGCCGTGGAAGATCGCCATGTCGCGGTTGGGGGGAATCACGTAGACGCGGTTGAGTTCAACCTGCACCTGATCCTGCGCCTCGACCACCGGCATCGTGGTGGAGCGTTGCAGGATTTCGGTGAGGATGCTGGCGTGGCTTGGGTCGAGGTGCGGCACCAGCACGAAGGCCATGCCGCTGCCGGGCGGGACATTGCGGAAAAAATGTTCGAAGGCTTCCAGCCCTCCGGCGGAGGCGCCGATGCCGACGATGAAAAACCCCTGCCCTTCACGCTCGTTGTTGGATTTTTCTGCTGGCTTGAACTCGGAGGCAACAGGCTTGCCCTTGGCTACGGTTTTATCTTTTGGAATTTTATCTTTTTTTGGAATGCTCTTTTTGGTAACCACGGCGATTCCTTTTTGAAGAGCTTGTGCGGGCAGAGGCATAGGATACACCTATTCCAGCCTTGTTTCATCGGTGAACTCTTGCAGTTTTTTAACTGGAATCCGCTTATTTTTACTGTGTCATAAAGCGATCAAGGGATGCAGTGCAAGGCAAAATCGGGCGAAGTGGGGTTCGCAGGGATGGGCGATTTGCCGTTGCCGCCCAACTCGCAAAAAGCGGAATTCACATAGGGTAAATGAGCATTTTGAGCCCGATTTTAACGCCGCAATGCGCCCTTCAGTGCTTTGTGACACAGTAAAATTATGGAACTGCCGCTTGTTCACCGTGGCGCGATATCTGCGGCTCCGATATTCAGCGTGATCTCGCCCACCCCCTCGATCGCCCCTTCAATGCGGTCGCCAGCGATCACAGGCCCAACCCCTTCCGGCGTGCCGGTAAAGATCAGATCGCCGGGCTGCAAGTGGTAGAAGCGGGACAGGTGGGCGATGATCGCCGAAACCGGATGGATCATCAGGCTCATGTCCGAAGACTGCCTGATGATGCCGTTCACCTTCAGCTCGATCCTTCCTTTGACCGGGTGTCCGATTCCGGAAACGGGCGACATCTCCGACAGCACGGCGGCATTCTCGAAATCTTTGGCAAAATCCCAGGGCAACCGCTTCTCTCTCGCCTGTATTTGCAGGTCGCGCCGGGTCATGTCCAGCCCGCACGCATAGCCGAAAACATGCGAGAGCGATTGTCCCTCGGGTATCTGAAAACCGGCCTTCCCGATCCCGACCACCAGCTCCATCTCGTGATGATAATTGGCGGTGCCCGGCGGATAGGGAATGGTTGCGCCTGAAGGGGCATAATGGGTCGAAGCCTTCATGAAAAAGAAAGGAGTCTCGCGGTCGGCCTCGAGCCCCATCTCCCTAGCATGTGCCTCGTAATTTCGACCGACGCAGAAGATGCGTCGGATAGGAAAATGCTCATCGCTGCCTCGAATCGGCACCGATGCGACGGCAGGCGGGGAAAACAGGTATTTTGTCATGATAACTATCGGAGAAATGAATGAAAAACAGATTCTAATCCCAAATGCATCGCGGTTTGCGCGGCGGGGGCAACAATGCCTCGCATGATTCGCCGTCAGCCCGAACGGCGCGGTTGTCTCAAATCATGTAATGCTTGATAATTGCCAGAGAACAGCAACAGGCTTACCGCCATGAGAACTACAAAACACAAGCAGCATTCGAATTATGTGGTCACCCGTGAAAACGGCGTTTTCGTCGCACGGTGCCCCGATCTTGGACTGGTTTGCCCCGGTGCGACCGAACAAGAGGCTTTGGCTAATCTGGAAGAGGCGCTGGCCCTTTATTTCGAAGATTTGCCCGGGCCCGCAGACGGCTAGCATGATGGCAGGCAGACAAATCTTGGCCTGCTCATGGCCAATAGAACTAGACCGAAGCAACTAGATATTTTGGTGGATATTTTTTCCAGGAGTGAATGGATAGTATTCTTGCTTCAAGATTGACTAATTAACCGGGGTTATTGGATATGAAAAAGACGTATTTGACTATGACGGTAGCGGCTCTGGTGATGGCTGGCTGTTCTAAACCCAACAACTACACCCCTGCAGCAGGCACTTCGGGCGCAGATATTTTCAAGGCGGCATGTATCGAATGCCACAAGATTGAAAACGGCAAGATTTTCGCATTGGCTGCCGACAAGGCAAATGCTGCAGCTATCGCCAAAAAAATTACCGAAGGCGGCACGATAATGGCTTCCTTCCCCAATATCAAGGGTGAAGAGCTGAAGGCCGTAAGCCAGTATGTAATCGAGAACAGTAAAGTCAAATAGCTCTCATAACCCATCGATAAGCATCAGCCCCCCCTGTCGTTACTCTGGCTCATTATTCTGCGGAAGCAGTAATAGCACAGCGGCTTCCTCGCACCAAGGATGGCTGTTTTGTTTTGCGTGATGCAATAGCCTTGGCACAGTCAGCCCGCGTAACGGAACAAGCAAGTGTTAACACTGAACGTTCACCGATGTTCGCATTTACGTTCTGTTTCCGTCAAAACAAAACGATGCATCGCCTAATAGATTGATTTTCTGTGATTCGCCTTTTCGGCATGGTTAATGCTTATTTTTTGGTGTGAGCGGCCATTTCGTGTCGCTCCAATCAACAAAAGGAGTAATGATCATGAAACCGAACATAATTTCTTTGATATTGATTGCCGCAGCTTTGCTGCCAAACTTTGCCTATGCCGGCACTGACAGGATTTCAGCCAGCTCCGAAGGCGGTCGGTATTGTAATCTCGCTACCACCACGGTAGTGATAGCCGATATGGATAAAAAAGCCGATCCGATGGAAGATGCAGTCAATGCCATGGTGGATAGCACAGACGATCCGGTGCTGGCCAGCTATTACAGTGACCTGTACCATGCGCCAGCTCCATTCAAGGCCATGGAGTTCGTATGGGCACCCGATGCGTATGAAGAGGCGGTTCATATTGCCCTACTCGACCCTGCTACGCCGGAAGCACGGCTGATTTGTTAAGACGTTTTTGCCTTAGCCCCTGAACCCCGGTTCAGGGGCATTTTTTCTGCCATGCAGTTTGCGTGGTGGATCAGAGCTCCGCTTAGTGGGCTTGGCATAATTGGGGAGCACGGTTTCATTGCGGCCATGCTCTCCGCAATTCAAATATCTTTCCATACGCGCGCCATATACCGGATTAAGGCTTGGGTTAAAATCAACAGAAATTCCCCGTAATTTTTCGCGAACCCACTTTGATTCTCGCCTCCCTCTCCGATGCGCATCCCACACCTCCGCCAACGTCTGCGTGATCTCGGCGCCAAACCGTGCCACGAAGATCGCTTTCTGCGCGGCTGGAGCCAAGTCTGCTCATACGACAAGAAGCACAGCCCCGCAGAGACTTTCTTTCCGCTTGAACTGCGCAATGAGTTGCCTGCCATTGAGGCGGAACTGAACGGGCTGGCGCACCTGCGCAGTGAATATCCCGCCGCTGATGGCGTCGCGCGACTGTTGGTCGAATTGGCCGATGGCCAGATGGTGGAAAGCGTGCTGCTGCCGCGTGGCAGCCTGTGCGTTTCGACGCAGGTAGGTTGTGCCGTGGGGTGTGTCTTCTGCATGAGTGGCCGCGACGGCTTGCTGCGCCAGCTCTGCAGCGCCGAGATCGTCGCCCAGGTGGTGCTCGCGCGCAAACGCCGTGCGGTGAGCAAGGTGGTGTTCATGGGCATGGGCGAACCGGCACACAATCTCGACAACGTGCTCGAAGCGATTCAATTGCTTGGTACGCAGGGCAACATCGGCCACAAGAATCTGGTGTTTTCCACGGTGGGGGATTTGCGGGTGTTCGAGAGATTGATGGAGGGGTTGAACCCCTCTCCCCAACCCTCTCCCACAGAGGGGAGAGGGGGCAAACGTGAGAAGCAATCTTCAATTCCTGTAGTCAAACCGGCACTTGCCCTTTCGCTGCACACCACCGATGCGGCGCTGCGCGCGAAGCTGCTGCCACGCGCACCGCAGATCGCTATCGAAGAACTGGTGGAACGCGCCGAAATTTATGCGCGTGCCACTCACTATCCGGTTCAATATCAATGGACGTTGATCGAGGGCGCCAACGACAGCGATGCCGAGCTGGAGCGGATCGTGCAGCTCCTCTCCGGCAAATACGCCATCATGAATTTCATTCCCTTCAACGAAGTCGACGGGCTGGCTTATCGCCGCCCCTCATACGAACGGATCGCGTCTATGGTGCATACTCTTCGCCAGCAGGGCATCCTCGCCAAGATACGCGATTCTGCAGGACAGGAGATTGATGGCGCGTGCGGGCAGTTAAGGGCGCGGGCGGTGAAAGTATGAGCCACTCAAAGTAAACTATAAAACCCCGTGGTCCACGAAAGGCACTAAAAACACGAACAGATGCGAAGATTAGCAGCATCACACGATGGGGAGTTATAAAATTCAAGTAACAAATTGGTTTATTTCGTGACTTTCGTGCTTTTCGTGGATAGAAAGATTTTGCCCTTCATATGAAAAAAATCGCTCCAACCAAAGAAGAGATCGCGCTGATGGAGCCGTTTGTCGGCCTCACGCTGGAGTGTATTCATGTACCGACAACCACCGAAGAGTTTGCGTCCGCCGCTGCCGAAATCAAGGCGGCAGGAGTGGTTGGTTTTGATACCGAATCCAAGCCGACGTTTGTTGTGGGCGATGTCAGCGAGGGGCCGCATGTGGTGCAGTTTGCGCTGCACGACAAGGCCTACCTGTTTCAACTGCATCGAACGGATGGGCTGCCGTTCCTGCTCGAGTTGCTGCAATCGGAACAGCTCATCAAGGTGGGTTTCGGCCTCAAATCGGATCGCGGAAATATCCTCGCGAAACTGGGCGTGCATTTCAACGCGGTGGTCGATCTCAATACGGTGTTCCACATGGACGGCTACCACAAGGAGATGGGCGTCCGGGCGGCGGTGGGCTTGGTGTTGAAGCAGCGCTTTGCAAAGTCCAGGCATGTGACCACCTCCAACTGGTCGCAGCCCCAGCTTACTTCGCAGCAAATGCTCTATGCGGCAAACGATGCCTATGCGGCGCTGAAAGTTCTGGAGGCACTGAACTTGCGCCGCGAGGATTTGCCGATCATGGGGCTGCAAACCTCGGTAACGGAGCCTGATGCACCATGATATAAAACTTCGTGTAGGCTGGTGGTGAGCAACGCGAACCCCAGCATGTTCGACGCTGGTGTTCGTCCCTCACCGTCAGCCTACAACAGCCCATGCAGGATGGGTTGAACGTAGCGATACCCACCCTGCATTTTTACATTTATCAGGCTTTATCGAAGCGCATCACCCCGCCCTTGCAATCCACCTTGATGGTATCTTTCGCGGCGAAGCGGCCTTCCAGAATTTGCTTGGCAAGCGGGTTTTCCAGTTGTGACTGGATGGCGCGTTTCAGCGGTCTTGCGCCATACACCGGATCGAAACCTGCGGTGGCGATTTCGGCCAATGCGGCGTCGCTGACCGAGAGCTTCATTTCCATCTGCGCCAGGCGTGCTTCCAGGTTATGCAACTGGATACGCGCGATGGACTTGATGTTCTTCTCGTCGAGCGCGTGGAACACCACCACTTCGTCGATGCGGTTGATGAACTCGGGGCGGAAATAGGTCTTCACCTCGCCCATCACCGCGAGTTTGATCACCTGATAATCGTCGCCGGACATCTGCTGGATCATCTGGCTGCCGAGGTTGGAGGTCATCACGATCACCGTATTCTTGAAGTCCACGGTGCGCCCCTGCCCGTCGGTCATGCGCCCGTCGTCCAGCGCTTGCAGCAGTACGTTGAATACATCCGGGTGCGCCTTCTCTACTTCATCGAGCAGGATCACGCTATAAGGTTTGCGGCGCACCGCTTCGGTCAACCCGCCGCCTTCCTCGTAGCCGACATAGCCCGGTGGCGCGCCGATTAGGCGCGCGACGGAATGCTTCTCCATGTATTCGCTCATGTCGATGCGAATAAGATGATCTTCGGAATCGAACATGAAACCGGCCAGCGCCTTGCACAATTCGGTTTTGCCGACGCCGGTCGGGCCGAGGAACAGGAACGAACCGTATGGGCGGTTCGGGTCGGACAGGCCGGAGCGTGAGCGGCGGATCGCATCGCTGACCAGACGCACCGCCTCGTCTTGACCGACCACGCGCTCATGGATTTTTTCTTCCATCTTGAGCAGCTTGTCGCGCTCGCCCTGCATCATCTTGGACACCGGGATGCCGGTTGCGCGGCTGACCACTTCGGCGATTTCCTCCGCGCCGACCTGGGTGCGCAACAGTTTATTTTTTTGACCTCCGCCTTCTGCCTCGCGCTGCGTGGCCTCTTTCAGTTTCGCTTCGAGTTGCGGCAATTTGCCGTATTGCAGCTCGGCTACTTTTTCCAGTTTGCCCTCGCGTTGCAGGCGAACGATTTCGGCGCGCACCTGCTCCATTTCTTCCTTGAGGTGCGCCGTGCCTTGTGCAGCGCCCTTCTCCGCCTTCCATATTTCTTCCAGATCGGCGTATTCGCGCTCAAGTTTCTTGATCTCTTCCTCTATCAATGTGTGGCGTTTCTGCGAGGCCTCATCCTTCTCCTTCTTCACCGCCTCGCGCTCGATCTTGAGCTGGATCAGGCGGCGATCGAGCTTGTCCATCACTTCCGGCTTGGAATCGATTTCCATCTTGACGCGCGCCGCCGCCTCGTCGATCAGGTCGATGGCCTTGTCCGGCAGGAAGCGGTCGGTGATGTAGCGGTTGGAAAGCTCCGCCGCCGCGACGATGGCCGGGTCGGTGATTTCCACGCCGTGGTGCAGTTCGTATTTCTCCTGCAAACCACGCAGGATGGCGATGGTGGATTCCACCGAGGGTTCGTCCACCAGCACCTTCTGGAAGCGGCGCTCCAGCGCGGCATCCTTCTCGATGTATTTGCGGTATTCGTCCAGCGTAGTCGCGCCGATGCAATGCAGTTCGCCGCGCGCCAGCGCGGGCTTGAGCATGTTGCCCGCATCCATCGCCCCCTCGGCCTTGCCCGCGCCGACCATGGTGTGCAGCTCGTCGATGAACACGATGATACGCCCTTCTTCCTGGGCGATTTCCTTGAGTACGTTTTTCAGGCGTTCCTCAAACTCGCCGCGATATTTCGTGCCCGCCAGCAACGCCGCCATATCGAGGCTCAGCACCTTCTTGCCCTTGAGGGTTTCCGGCACTTCCTCGTTGACGATGCGCTGCGCCAGGCCTTCCACAATCGCGGTCTTGCCCACGCCCGGCTCGCCAATCAGCACCGGGTTGTTCTTGGTGCGGCGTTGCAGCACCTGGATCGCGCGGCGGATTTCGTCATCGCGCCCGATCACCGGGTCGAGCTTGCCCTGTCTTGCGCGCTCGGTCAGATCCAGCGTGTATTTTTTCAAGGCCTCGCGCTGCCCTTCGGCTTCCTGGCTACCCACGGATTCGCCGCCGCGCACCGCATTGATCGCTTGCTCCAGCGGTGCGCGTGCCACGCCATGCTGCTTGAGCAAGCGTCCGGTCTCGCCCTTGTCGCCGGTGAGTGCCAACAGGAACATCTCGGAGGCGATAAACTGGTCGCCGCGCTTCTGCGCTTCCTTGTCGGTGAGATTGAACAGGTTGGACAAGTCGCGCCCCACCGACACTTCGCCGCCATGCCCTTCCACTTTCGGCAGGCGTTCCACGGCTTGCGCCAGCGCAGCTTTTAACGGCGCAACATTGCCGCCCGCGCGCGCCAATAGCGAACCCGCGCCGCTGTCGGCATCGTTGAGCAACGCCAGCAGCAGGTGCTGCGGCTCGATGAACTGGTTATCCGCGCCGACTGCCAGGCTTTGCGCGTCGGACAGCGCCTGTTGGAACTTGGTAGTGAATTTGTCGAAACGCATGCCGCACCCCTTCTGAAAATTCGATTAGCCGTTACATGGGGGAGCACCGTGATAATTTCAAGCCTGTTTGCCATCACTTTTGCTGTGAGCCAATCCGGGCAAAACGTCGGCTGCGCCATATTTGCCCAGAGATTGTCGAAACGGCTATAGGAAACCTCTTACATGGTGGCACAGGCCGGTTTGCCATGGCCGTGGTATGGGTATGCGGGCGCGAAAAGAATGAAATGCGGAAATGAAAATATAGGCTAAACTTGCCATTGGAGTAATAAAAAAATCGTAAGGGAACGTTCATGCGAAAAGTTTCGCGTTTTCGCGGCATGGCCGGTGAAGTGGTGTATCAATTTATGTCGCCAGGAACATTGCTTTCGGCGCTACCTGTTTTAATCGTTTTCTCCATGTTGTGGCTTATCACCACCATGATCGAAGACTTGACCGGATTTTCCGCTTTACCCGTTTTTTTCATAGCCTATGCCATGGTGGCCGGGCGTTTTTCATTATCCGCCTTGCGGGAAACTTCCGATGGCGGGCTTTTCTCAAGCCAGAATAACAGCAACAAACTCTGGCCATTCACCCTGCGATATCTGGCGCTCACCTTGTTTTGCGCCCTCCCGCTCGCGTTGTTTGCTTCGGTGGCAATAGGCCTGAAGGCGCTTCCGGGCAGCATGGCGGAGATGCTCCTTCCCTTGGCTTCGATACAGCAAAGTTCAAATAACCTGCCCCTGACGGGACTGGTTCTTGTATCCATGTTCATGCTGACGCTTTGTTTCATCATTGCCGCCCGCGCCGAAACATTACGGGATGCGTTCAGCCGGGGTATGTGGGTTTGGGTTTTATTCGAGCGCCGTGCCGATTTGCCGATTTTTTACGCCGCATTGGTTGGCGGCATGGTTATTTTTTTTGGTATTTATCTGATTCCGTTTGCGCTGATTTTTTTCTTCGCATTCAAGATGTCGGCACAATGGGGCGTATTCGTTTCGGGTTTTTTCTACTTGTGGGTGCTCGCTGCCTCACCTATCCTGCTGGGCCGGATGTGTGGCGCATTTGTTGCCGGTGAAAATGATCTGGAGGGGGCGGCACAGGATGTTCTGGCTTTACTTGGGATTCCGTCGCCAGCGGCTTCGCCTCAACTGGAATTGAAGTTTGCCGCAGAAGCGGATCAGTTGCCGCCCGTTGAAAAGAAGCTCAGTTTCAACGAAATGGTGGAAAAAATACGCGCACTGTCCCTCGATGCATCGATTTCAGAGATTGGCAAGGCAGAAGGCCTCCTTGCTTCGCGCCCGCATGATCCGTACATTGCCATAGAGCTTGCGATGTTGTACCGGAGAGCCGGGGAAGCGGAAAAAGCATTGAAAATGGCAGCCAAGGCCATCACTCAAGCGATAAATAACGGCTACGCCGAAATCGGGGTATCGCTATTCCGCGGTTTCGCCAAGGAGCGAGCCGACCTGGGCCTCGATGCGCAAACGCTGGAAATCATCGGCAACGTCCTGTTGAAACAGGGGATGGTGCTGGATGCGGGTTGGTGCTTGCATGAAAGCGCTACCATCGGGGGGGATATGCTCAGGGCACAGAAAAAACTGATGCATGTCGCCACCATTGCCGAGGAAACCGGAAAATACAAGGAAGCGATCGCCCTCTATGATTTTTTCATTTCGGCGTATCCAGATACGAATCTTGTGCAATATGCAAAACAAGGGAAAAACCGGTCAGAAACGGCGAAAGGCTGATTATCGAACCCCGATGTTTTTACATCGAAAACAATTCGCAATCCATTCTAACTATTGACTTTTAAACAGAAAAAGCGTATATGTATAGCTGTCACTAAAGGGTGAAGCGGTGCGTGGTTATGGTTATCTCAGTAAACTATCCGTTGTCGGTTGCAATCGGCGCCTATACAAGCGAGGCGCGGGCGGATACTGTGTCGCAAAGCTCCCTGATCACACAGCAATCCCCCCTCACATCAATCGCGCTTGACCCCCTCGCAGCGTTGCGGCGCATCGAGACCAGCACGGTTACGCAGTTAAGCTCGTATGGCCAGGTCAAATCCTCCCTTGCGGATTTGCAGGATAGGGCGCGTGCGCTCAAAAACCTTAACCAGCCTCCGACGCTGTCGGATTTCAAGGGGGTTGTTCAGGCCTTTGTACAATCGTTCAATTCGATTACCCAAACCGTCAATAATTTGACTTCCAAGAAGGGCGCGCTCAATACCGAGAGCCGACCCAGTCAAGCCCTGAATGACATTCGCAAGGCCGCAGGCGGCCCTAAAGGAAGCGCGCTTTCTTCATTAAAAGAATTGGGCATCTCACAGCAAACCGACGGTACATTCGCCATCGACCATAAGCAACTGGAGAAATCTTTCAAGGATAAACAGGAAGACACGCTGTCTGCGGTTTCCGATCTCGCAAGCCGTGTCATGCAGGCGACGGACAAATTGCTTTCCGACAAGGGCGCCATCGGTAAAAAGGTGAATGACTTGAGCGCGCGCGTCAATGAACTCGAAGACGCACAAAGCACCGTGCAGGGTTATCTGGATACCCGGCAGGAACCCAAACAATCGCCAGCGGTTCAGCCAGCCGGCGGCTATACGGCACGTGTGGCAATAGACGCTTACGTCAGCGTCGCATCGTTCCAATAATCCCCGTTATGCCGGTTATTTGCAGTAGGTGCTGATATCTTGTCGCGCCTTGGCAATGTCTTGTTGGCGTTGATTGTCATCCATATAAGCTGGCTCGCCTTTGGCGTTAAATGTTTGGGTGGGCATTCCAGATTCAAGCGCCATGAGATTTTGTCTCAAGCCAGCACATACGGCTTTAATTTCTTCCGCTTGTGCCTGTTCCTGCGCCGCTCTCTCCGCAGCTTCTTTCTTTGCCTGTTTGGCCTTTTTGTACTCCGCCTCAGCCTCCGCGATGGTTTTCGGCGCGGCAGGCGCGCTCGCAGCGGCCACGCCACTCGCACTTAGGGAGCTGGCCGCAGCCGGGGTCGTGCGTAGCGTTTTTGCCTTTACATTGGCTGGGGGCGGTTGGTCGGAGTAATGTACCTTACCATCCGCGTCAGTCCATTTTTTGAGATCGGCAAAAGCATTCGCAGCGATTAGCATCAACAAAAGCAACAGGAATTTTTTCATGGCGAATACCCTCCTCTGGAACAAATGAAATTCTGCCGAGTAAACCAGCGCAAATATGCGTATAAGTCTAGCATACGAAAACAAGCAAGCCACGAAACAGATGCTTGTCCATATTCATGAGTTTTGGAAGTGCCAGAAAGTATCTGAAGCCTATTTTTTATTTTCTATCCGCAGACAAGACTTCACATTTTTCACGCCCTCGAGAGCCTTGATTTTTGAAACGGCCAAATTGGCCTCCGCCTTGGATTTTGCGATACCCATCAGCACTATTCGCCCGCCTATGGCTTTCCATCGCATGTTTACCGAATTCACGCCTTGTGTAGCCGTCAAGGTTACGCCAATCTTTTTCTCGAGAAACAGGTTGGACGCCATACTGCCGCCACTCTCGACCGCATCGACAAAAATTTCGTTTTGCAGCGACCGAATGCGTTTATCCTTGCCAACCAGCTCTGCCGCCTTGAATTTTGCCTTCTGATCCTTCACCAACCCCGCCAGAACGACGCGCTGTGCAAATACCAGCACGGAAACCCCTTTAAGGTCATCGCCTTTATTTTCAAGCAGGCGCTTCGTGATCGCGGCATCGATGTCGACGTCATTCATGACCTCGCTCTTGGTGCGAACATCCATTGCGGTAGATATCAGGCTTCCGGCAATGCTGGTTATCGGGTCGAATGCCAGCGATGATTGCATGAAACACAAGAGGAATAGAGCAGCTGTAGCAAACCTGAATTTACGGCCTTCCATTTTCATCACCTCCTCAATGCATGTTCCGGATCACTAGTGTCCGGTTAACTTGCGAATTCATGCGCCGAAGTTAAGCAACGGCGCGGGTTGCAGAGCAATTTATTTTGGTGCCGATTTGAAATCAATTTACCCATATTCCGGTTCAAGTAACTTCCAGAGATCGAATCCTCTGGAGGTGAGCTATGCATATGGGCAAGACGCTGTTCGCGCAGGTCATGGAGTTCGTGCCGTGGAGCAGTTTTGCGCGTATCGTGGCGCGGTATGGCGGCGATACTCGGGTGCGCAGCCTGGCCTGCACCGAGCAATTCCGTGCCATGGCGTTCGCGCAACTGACTTACCGCGAGAGTCTGCGCGACATCGAGGCCTGTTTGGCTTCCAATCAGGCGAAGCTGTACGGCATGGGCTTTCGCTCGCCAGTCAGGCGTTCGACGCTGGCGGACGCCAACGAGGGGCGCGACTGGCGCATCTGGGAGGATTTGGCCGCACTGCTCATCCGTCGCGCGCGCAAGCTGTACTGCAACGACAGCTTCGGCATCGATCTGGACAACACGGTCTACGCGCTGGATGCCACGACTATCGATCTGTGCCTGTCGCTGTTTCCATGGGCGCCATTCCGTTCTGCCAAGGCGGCGGTCAAGCTGCATACGCTGCTGGATCTGCGCGGCAACATTCCGGCTTTCATCCATATCTCGGACGGCAAGACCCACGAGATCAACGTGCTGGACATCCTGCCCATCGAGGCCGGGGCGTTCTATGTAATGGATCGGGGTTATCTGGATTTCGGTCGGTTGCACGCACTGCATCAGGCGGGTGCCTTCTTCGTGACCCGAGCCAAGCGCGGCATGGATGCGCGCAGGGTGTACTCGATGCCGGTCGACCGGAACACGGGCATCATCTGCGACCAGCGCATCGCACTGAATGGTTTTTACATCGCGCAGGGCTATCCCGAACAGTTGCGGCGCATTCGCTTCAAAGACCCGGAGTCCGGCAAGACGCTGGTGTTTCTGACCAACAACACTGCCTTGCCCGCATTGGCCATCGCCTCGCTCTACAAGAGCCGCTGGCAAGTGGAGCTGTTCTTCAAGTGGATCAAGCAGCACCTGCGCATCAAGCGCTTCATCGGCAACAGCGAGAACGCGGTGAAGACGCAGATTTGGTGCGCCGTCGCAACCTATGTGCTGATCGCTATTGTCAAAAAGGAGCTTCAACTTGATGCCTCTCTCTACTCTTTGCTACAGATTTTATCGGTGTCTGTTTTTGAGAAAACCCCGCTATCTCAAGCTTTCGCGGGCAATGGGCAACTCCCAGAACAGACAGATTTTTCTAACCAACTAAATTTGTTCGACTTTTAACCGGACACTAGTGGTTCCGGATCATGGATAATAAAACGATCTGATGAGGCGCTTGATCGTGATCCTTGTGGATTTGTACGGGCGTACTTCTGAAAATTTCGAGCCGCATCACCTGCGCATCCATGGAAATGGATTGGGCGCCTGCTTGCAGCATCCCGGTTGAAGCATACTGGTGCTGGCTGAAATCAAGCCCTGGTGCGAAAGGAGAGACTCGAACTCTCACGCCTTGCGGCGCTGGAACCTAAATCCAGTGCGTCTACCAATTCCGCCACTTTCGCGCTGTTTGCT
>JBAQCT010000169.1:0-81670 GCA_049294375.1 Gallionella sp.
GGCCATGCCCGCGACCAATATATTCGCGGGCATGGCCCGCTCCTACACATTTCAACTGCGGTTTTTAGGTTTATTTCGTGCCTTTCGTGTTTTTCGTGGATGAATTGCCGTTCATAGGCCATGAATCCCCTCTACAATACTTCACCTGCATAATCCGCCAGTCTGGACCGTTCGCCGCGTAGCAGCGTGACATGGCCGCCGTGCGCCCATCCCTTGAAACGATCCACCACATAGGTCAGGCCGGAGCTGCCTTCGGTGAGGTAGGGCGTGTCGATCTGCGCGATGTTGCCCATGCATACCACCTTGGTGCCGGGGCCGGCGCGCGTCACCAGCGTCTTCATCTGCTTCGGGGTGAGATTCTGCGCTTCGTCGATGATCAGGTATTTGTTCAGGAAGGTGCGGCCGCGCATGAAGTTGAGCGATTTCACCTTGACGCGCGAACGGATCAGGTCACGCGTGGCCGCGCGTCCCCAGTCGCCGCCATCCTCGTCGGATTTGTTCAGCACGTCCATATTGTCTTCCAGCGCGCCCATCCACGGCGTCATTTTCTCTTCCTCGGTGCCGGGCAGGAAGCCGATGTCTTCGCCTACCGGAACGGTCACGCGGGTGATGATGATCTCGGTATACAGTTTGGTTTCCAGCGTCTGCATCAAACCCGCAGCCAGCGTCAGCAGGGTCTTGCCTGTTCCGGCCTGCCCCAGCAAAGTGACGAAATCGATTTCCGGGTTCATCAGCAGGTTGAGCACGAAATTCTGTTCGCGGTTGCGCGCGGTGATGCCCCATATGTTGTTCTTGCTGTGCGTGTAGTCGGTCAGGGTGCGCAGCAGGGCGGTCTGATCGTTTTGCTCCAGCACCACGGCGTAGAAGGGCGTGTCGTCTTCCTTGTAGACGAACTGGTTGACGAAGAATGCCGCGCACAGCGGGCCGCGAATCTGGTAATAGGTGTGGCCTTCCTTCTGCCACGACTTCATGTCCTTGCCGTGCCGATCCCAGAAATCTGCCGGGAGCGGCAATACACCGGTATAGAGCAGATCGGTGTCTTCGAGCACCTTGTCGTTGAAGTAATCCTGCGCCTCGAGGCCCAACGCGCGCGCCTTGATGCGCATGTTGATGTCCTTGCTGACCAGGATCACCGCGCGTTTCGGTTGCTGTGTTTGCAGGCCGATGACGACGCCGAGAATTGCGTTATCCGCCTTGCCCAACTCGAGATGTTGCGGCAGCTCGTGCTTGATGAAGCTGGTTTGCAGGTACAGCCGCCCGGTGCAGTTCTTGTGTGCGGCGGATTCCAGCGCGATGCCTTCTTCTATATTGTGAGGTTCATCGCTGACGATCTCATCCAGGAAACGGCTGGCCTGGCGCGCGTTGCGGGCCACTTCGGTCATGCCTTTTTTCTTGTTGTCCAGTTCCTCCAGTACGAACATCGGCAGGCAGATGTCGTGCTCCTCGAAACGGAACAGGCTGGTCGGGTCGTGCAGCAATACGTTGGTATCCAGCACAAACAGTTTGGTGTCGATAGCCTTTGCCGTTCTGGCTGCTTTCTTGCGTGGTGGCATGACGTTCCTTCTAATGGGCGATTGTTACGAAATATATTATTTTTGCATGTGTCTATTGGTCTTCAAGCACTGTTATTCCTGCCAAAACACCGCGAAGACAAGCGTTGAACATGCATGTCAATCCGGAGCGTTGGTCTGTGCCGCATCTGTTTCTGGGGCGACGAAGTGCCGCACACAGTTTCGCCCGCTATGTTTCGCATCGTAAAGAGCCGCATCCGCTATTTTCAGCAATGAGGTTGCATCGCAGGTAGTGCCGGGTTGATAAGCTGCTACGCCAACGCTGATGGTTATGTGGTCGGCAACCTTCGATTGGCCGTGCGGGATGTTCATGTCTGAAACGGCAACCCGCAGTTTTTCCGCAATGATCCGGCCTCCTTCCGCTCCCGAATCGGGCAGGATGACCGCAAACTCTTCGCCGCCATAGCGTACCACGACGTCGGTGGGGCGGTTCAATTGCGATTTGAGCGCTTTTACGATCGAAATAAGCACTTTATCGCCTGCTGGGTGCCCGTAGTTGTCGTTGTAGAACTTGAAGTAATCCACGTCCAGCATGATCAGGGAGAGCGGAATATTCTGGCGTTGCGCACGACCGAATTCGGCGGCGAAACGCTCGTCGAAAAAGCGCCGGTTGTATGCGCCGGTCAGGCCGTCCGTGGTGGCCTCCTTGCTGAGCCGCATGGAATGCGATTTAAGCACCCCTTCGCGCTTGACGGCTATGCTGGCATCGGCAATCTGGATCAGGCAAAGGTGCTCTTTCCCATTGAATCCAATGGGCGTGATCGTGATGGACTGTTGCATGCGTTTTTGCTCGTGCTGCGTGATCGGCAACGGATAGATCGGCAATGGCGAGCGGTGCAGCGCGTTGGAAAGGATGATCGGCAATTTGTGCGACAACGCGTTTTTGATGGCCGTTTTGAACGGTGCCGTCAGCCCGTCCGGAAACAATGACTCGAGAGAGTGGCTCAACGCGAATTCGGCGGGAATGCCGCTATGCTTGGCTACCCAATCATTCCACAGCAAAACCTTTCCGTCGCCGTCGATCAGGATCAGCCCCAGTTTGACCGCATCCCAGATTTCTTCCCAGATGGGGGCCTTGTCGGCTGGGATGGAGTTCATGTTTTCCGGACTTTCATATGCCGGCAATGAAACGGTCGATATGGATCAGAAGTTCCCGCAGGGACGATGAGCTGAGCAGGAATACCAGATAGCCCTGCGACAGGCGTTTCTCGATGGCCAGGTCGATATGCAGCACCAGCATGACGGGCTGGTTCGCTTCCGATACGATTTGCCGCAAAATCGTGTCTGTTTCACCGACGGAATAAACCGGCAGCGAACTATCCAATGTGAGCTTGAGTATGTCCGCCATGGACGAAAGGCAGGCATTCAATATGATGTTGCCCAACTCGCACATGGCCTCCTGCTCGAATTCGACCATCTCCTCGATGCCCACTTGCGAGCCCATCATGTCATGCACGATCTCCATGGCGCGCTCTTCGGTAAACAGCAGCATGGCGTCGGCATCGAAGGGGCCGCTGAAACTCTGCTTCACCGCGCCCACGCGAGGGCTGTTGAGCGACAGGACTTCCGCGTTGATTTCGGAAGACTGATAGAGCTGGACGCGCGGTACCGACAGCTTCACTTCTTCGCCGACGATCTCGCTCAGGCTGGACGCGGCCCGCCCCGCGCCGATATTGAAGATTTCGGTCAGCGCATCAAGCTGTAATTCGGATAGCAGGCTCACGCTTGGCTTTCAAAAAATTCGAGCGCTTGCGCCACCGTCTTTTCCGTGACCGGTTTGGCGACGAATCGCGCGCCGAGGGTGACAGCGCGCGTCCGGTGGGCTTCCTGGATGTTGGAGGAAAAAATGGCGACGCGGATGCCCGGATACTTGGCGAGGATTTGCGCGGCGGCCTCGGTGCCGATCAATCCCGGCATATTGATGTCCATGGTGCAGTAATTCGGCGTGTCGCGGTCGACAATTTCCAGCGCATCATTGCCGCTGGCGGCTTCAATGATGATCCATTGGGGGTGCTTGGCGAGTACGAAGGCTCGTATCATCATGCGCGATACGCGGCTGTCATCCACGATGAGCAGCGTTTTGATGCTGTTGCGATGCGGCAAGGTTTCTCCCGGTGCTGGCTTTATTTTTTGACCGGCGGATTTTACAGTATTTCGGTATTTCGGGTAGGCGCTCGCTTTGCAGATTGCCTGCTTATCCTGCTGCCGCCATGCAATCCGGATGGAATATGGGCTCAGTGGTTTTTTTACGCTTTGCTGGCGCTGGCGGCGGTTACCTTGTCGCGGATTTTCCGGTCGAAGCGTTCTTTATCAATCACGAACCTCTCGTGAGTTCCCGATGCGATGACATCCACGCCATCATCTGCTTCCACTTCAAACGTCAGCCGCTGCCCATCGATCTTGACCAGCCTCACCCTTGCGGTCACCAGCAAACCGGGTGGTGTGGCGGCAGTGTGGCTGACATTGATATGCGTACCCAACGATTGCTCGCGTGGCCAGTCCAGGTGAGGCTTGATGGCATCTATACAGGCCCATTCCAGAAATCCCACCATGAAGCCTGTCGCAAATACCTCGGGCATTTCCTGAAATTCCGGAGATTCCGGATAGAGGGCAGGAACTGTTTTTGTGTCGGGCAGATGGAAACTGAACTGGTGCTCGATTCCGGGTTTGAGCGTGTCTTTCAAGATATCCTCCACGGATTGCCAATTGATCGCTATTCGAAGCCCCGGCTCTTACCCGCAGGCGAGACCCTCGATGCCGCAAAGAGTGCGCTTCACGTAAGCCAGCAATATCCATAGCCAGAACAGCAGGAAGAAGGCGACGAACGGCAGATGTTTGTCGACGATCACCTGTGGCGTGATAGCGCGCACCAGGCGCAGTGCCGGCTTGGTAATGACCTGGAAGAGTTGATATACCGGATTCGTCGCGCGGCGGCTGCCCGCGAGCAGCGCCAGCAACCCCTGCCCGAGCAGGGTCAGCAGGGCCACCTCGGTCAGGGCGCGCAGGACGCTGATGATGAGAATTTCCGGATTAGCCATGTTATTGTTTGCACCTTTACATTGATTGCGGAATTGTACTCATGAATTACGAACACTGGCGTCATTATGCGCGCGGCTGGGTCTTTCATTTCATCGGCAAGACCGATCAGGCTTACGAGGCCTATGCCATCGCCTTCCGTATTGACCCGCAGGACGTTCAGTCCGCACGCCATCTCGCCGCCATTGCCGCGCAGCGCCATGATTATCCGCGTGCCGAACAGTGGTTCCTCGAAGTGTTGCGCATCACCCCGGAGGATGCCGACAGCCACTACAACCTCGGCTTTGTGCGCGAACAAATGAAAGCGCCGCGCATGGCCATCGAATCATTCAAGGAAGCCGTGCGTCTCAAACCTATCCTCGACCGTGCATGGTATGGCATGGGGCTGGCGCATGCCGCACTCGGCGAACACGCCACAGCCACCACCGCATTCCGCGAAGCCGCCCGCCTGCAACCGATGAACGGCCATGCATGGTATCAACTCGGCATGGCCTACCATCACAACGGCGAAGCGGACAAGGTCGAGCAGGTAGTCAATAAACTCCTCGAGTTCGACCCCAAGATCACCAGACAGTTAATCAAGGACAGCGGACGTAGCGATCTGGCTCATCTGCTGCCGGAAATGCCTTGGTAGCTATTTTTTAATTAATCCTAAAAACGGCAATTCATCCACGAAAAACACGAAAGGCACGAAATAAAACAATAAGTTGCATTGGATTGGTGACTCACCCGTTGGGTATTCATTGGCAGCATGGAGTCCTTTGAATTTTTTCGTGTTTTTCGTGGACAACTGCTTTTTCTAGGTTAATTCTGCCTCACGGCAAAAAAGACCCGCCTTGCGGCGGGTCTTCAAGTACCAAGAAGGGGGAGCTCCTTGGCTGGTTAGGCAGTTGCTGCCTTGTAGTCGGTTTCCAGATTCGGATAGCGGACGTGATCCACGAGATCCTGGACTTCCTTGCTGGGTGCAGGGGAAATCATGGAGCCGATGAATACGCCGATGAATCCGGCCGGAATGCCGAAGATGCCTGCCGAGATCGGGTTGATGTCCCACCATAACGGTGCCTTGACGCCGAAGAACGGGTAGGTAATGTACATGTAATACATACAGATCCCGAGCCCGCTCAGCATGCCGAGAATCGCACCCAGCTTGTTGGCGCGCCGCCAGAACACGCCGCATACCAATGCCGGGAAGAAGCCGGACGCCGCCAGCGAGAAAGCTGCGCCGACCAGGAACAGGATGTCGCCCGGCTTGAGCGAAGTCACGTAGGCGGCGACAGCGGCCACTACCAGCAATAGCCCTTTGGATACCGCCAGGCGGCGGGTTGTCGGGGCGTTCGGGTCGATCATCTTGTAGTAGATGTCGTGCGACATCGCATTGGCGATGGTCAGCAGCAAACCGTCGGCTGTGGAGAGCGCCGCAGCCAGGCCGCCCGCCGCCACCAGGCCGGAGATCACGTAAGGCAAACCGGCGATTTCCGGTGTCGCCAGCACGATCAGGTCGCCGCCGATCACGATCTCGGCCAATTGCACGATGCCATCCCCGTTGATGTCTGAAATGTTCATCAGCGTCTTGTCAACCGTCGCCCACGCGCTCACCCAGGACGGCAGTTCGGAGAACTTGCTGCCGACCAGGATGGTATACACGTCGAATTTCGCCAACACTGCCAGTGCCGGTGCGGTGAAGTAGAGCAGGAAAATAAAGAACAGCGACCAGAATACCGACTTGCGTGCTTCCTTTACAGAAGGCGTGGTGTAGTAGCGCATCAGGATATGCGGCAACGCGGCCGTGCCGACCATCAGGCAAAGAATCAGCGCGAGGAAATTCTTGCGGGCGATATCGCTCGCTTTCTCGTCTTTGCCGGCAAATGGTTGCGCGTGCGGTTTGATCGGTGCCGCTCTGGCACTGATACCCTTGTCTTTGGTCCATTGTTCCTTGGCCTTGGCCTCATCAGCCGGGAAGCCCGTGACAGCCTTTTCAGCCGCCTCAATCGCCTTCGGGTCTTGCGGCGTGGCGGCTTTCAGCGCGGCAACCTTGTCTTCCAGCTTCTTTTTCTCCTCGGCTAGGAAAGCAGGGCCGCCCGTTTCCAGACCTTTCAGCTTGGCATCGGCTGCTGCGGCGCGGTCGCGGAATATCTGCCGCACCGATTCTTCACGCGCGCCATCCGGCGTGGCCTTGTCGTTTAGCACCTTCTCGCGGTCGGTCACTTTTTGCAGCGCATAGCCGTAGGCCACCTGTGGCACCGGGCCGAAGCCGTGATGGATAGACAGCCACACCACCGGAATCATGTAAGCGACGATCAGGATGATGTACTGCGCCACCTGCGTCCAGGTCACCGCCTTCATGCCGCCGAGGAACGAGCACACCAGGATACCGGCGAGGCCGACGAATACGCCGACCTGGAATTCCAGACCGGTGAAACGGCTGGTGATCAGGCCGACGCCGTAGATCTGCGCGATCACATAGGTGAAGGAGCAAATGATCGCGGCAAACACACCGATCATGCGCGGGCCGTGGCCGCCGAAACGGGCGCCGAGAAAGTCGGGAATGGTGAATTGGCCAAACTTGCGCAGGTAGGGTGCAAGGAACAGCGCCACCAGGCAGTAACCGCCAGTCCAGCCAAGCACAAAGGCCAGGCCGTCAAAACCGGACAGGTACAACGTGCCGGCCATACCGATGAAGCTGGCGGCGGACATCCAGTCCGCGCCTGTCGCCATGCCGTTAAAGAATGCCGGCACGCGCCGCCCCGCCACATAATATTCCGACACCTCTGCCGTTTTCGACATGAAGCCGATGCCTGCGTAGAGCAGGATGGTTGCGCCCAGGAACATATAGCCGAGAATCTTGTTCGGCACACCCATCTGTTCGAGAATGGCGACCAGGATGACGAACCCGATAAAGCCGCCGGTGTAAAAGCTGTAGTACTTGGTCAGCTGCTTGGTGAAAGCAGCGGTGGATTGACTGGCCATTATTCTTCCTCCCCTTCATGGACGCCGTATTCCTGGTCCAGGTTGTTCATGTAATAAGCATAGAACCAGATAATGGCTACGTAGATGGCCAATGACCCTTGGGCGCTCATGTAGAAGCCGAGCGGAAAGCCGAGAATGGTAATGCCGTTCAGTTCGCGGGCGAAATAGCCCATGACGAAGGTCACCAGAAACCATAACGCCAGCAATGTGCCGGTGACTTTGAGATTCCGGTTCCAGTATTCGTGATGTTTTTGAGTAAGCTGCATATCCCCCCCTGTGAATTTGACTAAATTACATCGGTTAAATATTGTTGAGAAAAGTTAGTAGATGCCTAACATCAAATGCCCAAAACCATACTGTTTAAAATCTGGTAAGGTGGCTCCATATCGACTACTGCCAGATCAAATCGTGGTTTTGACATTATCGGCCGCGCAATTAAAATGGCTTTTCACAAGACGGTTGGATGCAATACCCAAGCCATCCTGATTTCAACCTTATAGCCTCAACCTTACGCGAAACTTACAACCTCAATGCGCATTCTGATTGCCGAAGACGATGAAGTGCTGGCCGATGGCATATCCAACTCCATGCGCCAGTCGGGTTACGCGGTGGATTGCGTCAATGACGGTGTGGAAGCGGATACCATCCTCAGGGGGAACCAGCCTTTTGATCTGGTCATTCTCGATCTCGGACTGCCGAGGCTCGATGGCTTGAGCGTCCTGCGTAACCTGCGCGAACGCAACCGGCAGGTTCCTGTCATTATCCTGACTGCAAGGGACGGGGTAGGGGATCGCGTCAAGGGGCTCGATCTGGGTGCAGACGACTATATGGCCAAACCGTTCAAGCTGCCGGAACTGGAAGCCCGCGCGCGCGCGCTGTTGAGGCGCGGCCAGTGCGGCGTGAACCCGGTTTTTTCCTGCGGCGCACTGACTTTCGATAGCGCCGGACGGCGCGCGTTCATCAACGGCGAGCCGCTGGAGCTGACCACGCGCGAACTGAGCGTGCTGGAGGCGCTGATGTCGCGCATCGGCTGGGTGGTCAGCAAAGACCAGCTCGTGGAACGGCTATACAGTTATTCCGAAGAAGCAAGCGGTAACGCCATCGAGGTTTATATTCACCGCCTGCGCAAGAAAGTCGAAGATGGCGGCGTGACTATCCGCACCATCCGCGGTCTCGGGTACATCATCGATAAAGCGAATTAGAGCCTCATGCGGGTATGACCCCTGCAAATATGACCCATGTGGATATGACAGGATGCGGCCATCATGAAAGATAAAGTTCTTTCGCTACGCAGCCACCTTATGGAGCGGTTGCTGACGTCGCTCTTCATGTTGTGGCTGGCCAGCTCCATTGTGGGATATTTCGCCACGCTCAATTATGCGAACCAGCCCTACGACCTGGTATTGCTGGAACGGGCGCGGATGGTTGCGGAACGGATGAAGCTGGGAAGCGGGCAGGAGCGGCTGGATATCAATCTGAACTTGCCGGATGGCAACGACCCCGGCATATCGGACAAGGTGGTCTATACCGTCAGCGACAGCAACGGTGAAAAAATCGTCGGCAATGCAAATCTTTCCCGCCCGCTTTCTTTTCGCAAAGGCAAAGTTGGGCCGCTGTTCAGCAACGGCGAGCGCAATGGAGAAAAGACGCGCATCGTAAGCCTGGTGTACCCCGGCCCGCCCGGCGGAAAACTGCTCCAGTTGCACCTGGCGGAAACCATTCATCAGCGCCAGGCGTTGATTCGCGGTATTTTTGCCTATATCGTGATTCCGCAGTTGCTGTTGATCCTGATCGCAACCATAGTAGTCTGGTACGGGCTGCAACAAGGGCTAATGCCGCTGGAACGCCTGCGGCGTGAAGTGGCGGCGCGGAAGCGCGATGACCTGAGCAGGCTGGATGAAACCAGGGCGCCAGCGGAAGTGCATCCCCTGATAGATGCCGTGAACGATCTGCTTGAAAGATTGAAACAGGCGATGCAGGCGCAGAAACGCTTCATCGCCGATGCCTCGCACCAACTGCGCACCCCGCTTGCCGGCCTGAAGACTCAAGCCGAACTGGCATTGCGCGAAGATGATCTGGAGCGAAAACAGCGCACCCTGGAGCAATTGCTTATCAGTGCCCGGCGCAGTGCCCATCTGGCGAACCAGCTTCTGGCTCTGGCACGCAACGAACCAGAAGGTCAGGGAGACAAGGCATTTGTCGAGCTTGATCTCAATCAACTGGCCCAGGAATGCACCGCGTACTGGGTGCCCATGGCGCTGGAAAAAAATATCGACCTGGGCTTCGAAGGGATTCCAATACAGGTGTCGGTGCGTGGAGACGCAACCAGCCTGGGCGAAATGCTCGGCAACCTGATCGACAACGCGATCCGCTACACGCCGCCGGGAGGGCATGTCACGGTCATCGTCAGCAACTCGCCGGATGGGGCCATGCTGTGCGTGGAAGATGACGGCCCGGGAATCGATCCGCAACACCGCGAGCGGGTATTCGAACGTTTCTACCGCATCCTCGGCAGCGGCCAAAGCGGTAGCGGCCTCGGCCTCGCCATCGTGGCCGAGGTGGCAAAGCGGCACGGTGCGACGATCACGTTAAACCAAGGGCACGGTGGGATCGGGACACTGTTCAGCATTCGCTTCCCCATCCATGGCAAGATACAAAATGAAGTATCCGCCGTGGCTGAAAGTGCGCAACTTGCAAGCTGAAATATCTCTGTGGCGCCCCTCATTACTGTATCAAAATCAACGGCTGTTTTCGGGAAAAGGAACTTCGCTAAGTGCCTGAAGCAGAAATTCAGGAAGATTGTGGTGATGGTCCGCTCCTAAGCTACCTGAGGAGTTTCATTTCCGAGCGCCCGCTCTATCTGGTCACGAGTGAGCTATTTCGACCCATTTCAGTCAGTTTTTTCCAAAACAACCCTTTGGTTTCGTCACGCCATCAAAAGTGATCAGATATTCATGGCACTACCTTAAGCGCAAAAAAACTCAAAAAACCTGAAGTGGTGTGGATTTCTACACTCGCCACTTCTTTCCAAAACCATGGAGTGCTACCGTCCCTTCCCCTTCAAGGGGAAGGCTAGGATGGGGATGGGTTCATTTGCCACACATTATTACCCCATCCCCACCCCGACCCTCCCCTTGAAGGGGAGGGAGCATGCTGTAATTTTGCTTAAGGTAGTGCCATGATGATCAGATATGCTTCAGTCACGCCTCAAACTGCTCAATCGGCACCGGTTTGCTGAACAGATATCCTTGGTAGTGAGTGCAGCCTTTGCCCAAGAGAAGTTGTTGCTGCACTTCCGTCTCCACCCCTTCGGCAATGATGTCTAGATCGAGGCTGGTTGCCATGGAAATGATGGTTCGCACAATCGCTTTATCGCTGCTGTCGGAGGCAAGGTCGCGAACGAACGACTGGTCAATCTTGATCTGATTAAGCGGCAGCTGCTTGAGGTATTGCAAGGACGAATAGCCGGTGCCGAAATCATCCAATGAAAAACGGACGCCGATTTCGTTCAATGCATTCATGGTTGCAATGGTGTCTTCAATGTTCTCAAGCAACAGGCTTTCCGTTAGTTCCAGCTTGAGATAAATCGGGTTGATGGCATGGCGTTGCACTACAGCTTTCACTTGATCCACGAAATTGGCCTGGCGGAATTGCTTGGCACTCACATTCACGGCCAGAACGAGGTTTTGGGTCAGTGCATCTTGCTGCCACGCTTTAAGCTGTGCACAAGCCGTATCCAGCACCCATTGTCCGATGGGCAATATCAGTCCGGTTTCTTCCGCCAGCGGAATGAATTGTGAGGGCGGCATCAAGCCGCGTTCAGGGTGCAGCCAGCGGATCAACGCTTCGGCTCCCAATGATTGGTGCAAACTGTTCACCTGAATCTGGTAATGCAACTGGAATTCATGGTTCACAAGTGCTTTGCGAATTTCTTCTTCGAGCGCTGCGCGGGCGTTAACGGTGATCTGCATCTGCGGGTCGAAGAAACGCAGAGTGTTGCGCCCAGCTTTCTTGGCCTGATACATGGCGATGTCGGCTTGTTTCAGCAGCTCTTCTATCCCTGATTGCTTGTTGTTGAACAGGGTGGCGCCGATGCTTGGTGTGCCGCGATATTCATGATTGCCAAGCTGGTAAGGCTGGTTAAGGGTAGTCAGGATTTTCTCGCCGATGGCTTCTGTCTGCTCCGCTGCTTCAAGAGACTGTTTGCTCAGATCTTCCAGCATTACCACGAATTCGTCACCCCCCAAACGGGCCACGGTGTCCCCTTCTCGCACACAGGATGTCAAACGTTGCGCTACCTGTTGCAGCAGCAAATCTCCGGTGGCATGACCGAGAGAATCGTTGATGGTCTTGAAATCGTCCAGGTCAATAAACAGTAGCGCAGCTTCTCGTCCATTACGCATGCTGGAAGCCAATGCTTGCTTGAGACGATCCATCAGAAGCCGTCGGTTGGGCAGGCCAGTGAGGGTGTCGTAGAACCCCAGATTCTTGATTTCCGCTTCCGCCGCCTTGCGTGCCGTTATGTCGTGCATCGTGCCCACGTGGTGGGTGACTTCTCCGCTATTTCCCTTCACCGCAGTAATGGAAAGCCGCTCTGGGTACTCTTCACCGTTTTTTCGCCGATTCCAGATTTCACCATCCCAGGTGCCGGTGCGCTTGATACTTTCCCACATCTTGGCATAAAAGGCTGCATCATGGCGGCCAGACCTGAGCAGCTTGGGTGTCTGGCCTACTGCTTCCTCTGCCGTGTAGCCGGTGATCTCGGTGAAGGCGCGGTTGACCCGCAGGATTACGCCATTGGTATCAGTAATCAACATGCCATCCTGAGACTCAAAAGCGGTGGCGGCGATGCGAAGTCCTTCCTCTGACTGCTTGAGGCGCGTAAGTAAATTCCAGAGGAAGAGTGCCTGAAAACCGCCAATGACATTCGCATTGCCCAGTTGAGCCTCGGCATAGGCGGTGACACTATGATCGCCTGTCAGGTTGAAGGCAACACAAGGGCGGCTCGCCTCAATGGCTTCGGTAAGATTGGTAAAATTCTGGATGCCGTGCTTCTTTGCAATGGCCAGTGCCGGAGCTTGTGGGTCAGTGTCAATAATACCGGCAATGTTAATTTTTTGATCTTCGAGAAAAAGATCGAGCATTGCGGTGCCGCCGCGTCCACCACCTATAACGAGTATTCTTTGGCTGCTTTGGGGTTTTACTGTCATCACGGATCTCGCGGCAAACAATCAATTGTTAATTATATCGCCTTCAGGCAGGCAATTACTTTCATTTCATGTTGAGTGTGAGCCAGCCATCTAGATATCCGCGTTGAGCATTTCATTTGGGCACTTTATTGCCCAACACCCGCACTTATTGCCTTTTGCCTTATCCAATGCTGTCATTTTGATGATGCACTTTGAAGTGCTGGTTCTCGGCCATAGCGGGCTGTGGCGATTTTTTGAAGAGGGTATCGGTGCAAGTCTGTCGGAATGACCGCTTTCAACTTTTCCGAACCGTCACGTTCGACACATGACCGTCATTGAGTTCAAGATGGTAGCGCACAATCAATCACGCAAACTTGGATACGATGGCTTTCTTCTGGTGTGAGTGTCTGCCGTAAGCGGGTTTCAAGTTCTGCGGCGCTACGGAGTTTTGCTCCATCAAGAGGCGGTTTCATTCCCTTTCCGCCGAACCAGAAGACCAGATAAATTCCATGCCCGTCCGCGCTGGGATCGCGGACATACTTGGGAATCAGTTGTTCATGGATCGCGCGCCAGAGGTCGTCGTGCGTGTCTTTTTTTATTTCGATGGGAATGTTGAATCTGTTGGTTCCGCCGAATAACACCTTGATGTCTGCACGTTTATCGTCCGCATAGCTCCCTTCCCGCTCTGCATCAATGCCCAGTGTGCCTAGCCGAGCTCTCAAGTCTGATAGCAGTGCATCACGGCAGTCGTTTTCGGGTTTAGGTTTGTCCAGCCTCTTGTTGCTTTTGTCGTAACTCCAGTACTGTCTGTAATCGTTGGTGCTGCCATCGCGAATCTTTTTTGCAATGTCGCGCAGATGATCTAGTGTCAGCGCGGACAGGTCAGCGGCACTGGCGGGCTGAAGATTAGCCAAAGTACGATCAACATCTGCTGCGCTTAATTTACGAAACGTGGCTTTGCGCCGGGCAATGCGCTGATCATGCAACGCATGTCGCAAATGGTTGTGCCAGCGCACAAGATTGGGTAATGCTAACAAGTGCTCTAGCTCTCGGGAGGCAATTCCCTCTGGATTGTTGCCCAGCCTGCCGATGAACGAACGCAGCATGTCGGCAGTATGCATCGCTGGCGTAACTGTGTAGGCTTCTCTCGTAGGGCGCTCAGGCGAACAATCCGGCGCCAGCA
Organism: Gallionella sp.; assembly: GCA_049294375.1. Classification (GTDB taxonomy): domain Bacteria; phylum Pseudomonadota; class Gammaproteobacteria; order Burkholderiales; family Gallionellaceae; genus Gallionella. The sequence goes on from JBAQCT010000169.1 coordinate 13,947, forward strand.
ACTCGATCAAGCGGGCAAGCGTAGTTTCCGGCGGCGACACCCAATCAGGCAAGCGGCGTTCCCCATGACCATAGTATAGAAAACTTGCCAGGCATCCACGCCGTTTCTCGCTCTTGCCGACATATTGAAACAGGTTGGCCTCATAAACATCCGGTGCAAGTAGTAAACCGCAGCTTAGCCAGTACACTCGTTGCGCCGCATCCATGCTGCCCAGTTCGAGTTTGCGGGCGATCAGTGATAAGAGTATTTCGCGGTCAAAATAATACAAAGCACTCCTAATGAGCGGAGCAAGCATAAAGGCTAATTGATTGGTGCTGGCGCGCAACGGGAAACCTTCCAATAGTTTCGGCAACGCGATGCGCGCCACCTCGGCGTAGGCATCGTCATTGGCAAGTTGATATAGCCCGGAAACATGCTCTTTCTTCGCACGCAACATGGGCAAGGTATAAGCCAGCAGCACATCCGCAACCAAGGTGGGGCGGATTTTCACCAACGCAGCAACCCAAGCAGGTTCATTGCCGACGTTATAGCGCAAGCGGAATGCCAGCAACTGCGACAGCACCTCATCGGAAAGCAGCATTGCACTGACTGGATCGCTCAAAAACAACTCATCCATGCCAACCAGACAGGCAGGACAGATGAAAGGAACCTTTCCCTTGAGCTCCAGATCAACAATTTCACTGACACTCGGCAAGTCTGATCGCTCCAGTATTTTGCGAAAACCTGAGTAGGCCGCTTCGATCAACTCGTTATCACTAGCCAGAAAGCTCTCGATTCGTTCGCGTGGAGTGTCGCCTCGCGCCTCGTCCAATAACAGCCCTTCATGCGCATGCGCAAGATCATGGAAAATTTGCGGATAGGCGCTGCCATCACGTATGGCAGCAATATGCTTGCGATAAAAGTGGAGCAATTCATTCTTGTGCTTCTGGCGCTCGACCTCCCATTTACGATCATTTAATGCATGTTCCTGCTCCCAATCTCCGATGCGGCAGGATATGAAAGGCTCCAGCCATGCATGGAATTTCGGATAAGTCGCCACCCAGGATTCAAGAAACTCCAATGCCACGAAAGTCAGTTCCTCCTTCCCTCCTTGCCGCTTCAGCATATGAACTGACTGGACAAAATAAAACTGGGCTAGCTCGGCGCGTTGCTCTGACGCTGCCTTTTCCAGATACCACATCCCGATGTCGGCAGCTTTGGGAGCGCCATATAGCCGCATCACACAGCGGTTCATGCAAGACCAAGGGTTCTCATGCATTGCACACCGGGAAAAGCCATGTTCGATTACGGCCTTGTAGCGTGCGGGGCGCGCAGTAAACCATGCAGAGATACGTTCGGTATATTCCCTATCCAGTCTTGGATGGTCATAGTTGTCCAACCCCACACCAAGCCATGTAAAGAGCCTTTCATCCGGGATGGCATCGCCGTGATCTTCCAGCCCACGCACCAGCAACTTTCCTGCCAGTCGGTTAAGTTGATATTCCTTCAGGGTGCCCCGCATCGTTGGCCGCATTTGTGCCAACTTGTCGAGCAACAATGGCAAATTATCTCTGGATGCCGCATCTGGAAGTTTGTAGCTCCAGAACGTGGAATAGTTACCTATCAGGCTGTCTGCCTTGGGGCGATGCAGATAGTCGAATATTCGCGATGGTGGAATGGCGTGGGGATAAAGCTCTCCCAGCAACACACCCAACAATTCGTCTTCACTGTCTTCGACAGTGTTTGCACAAATATCTTCCGCAAGTTTCAGCAGGCCGAGTTGGGCATCCGGTAAAACATGAATCAACGCCCTCAGGGCATTCTTGCGTATCACCGGCCAGTAGCTCGCATCGCGCACCATAATTTCCAATGGAGCAGCAAGCGACTGCATGCGTTCACCATGCCTGATGGCATCGAGCACACAATCCAGCAGCGCCTGTTCAGATTCTTCGCGGGAAGACGATATGAGAATATCCATAAATGCAGGTGCCATATCCACTGTGCCCAGCGCGCCAAACGGCGAGGATGTCCAGTCCCCCGACCGGAACCACGGATAGCGACGAGCTTCATTGCCTAACGCCGCAAGCACGAGTTGCTTATCCGCCACCGGAAAATTACTCACATCACCATAGAGCACCACGCCCAATGGATCGCGTTCAATCAATGTGCGCCGCCCGCTTAAACAATGTACAGACAGCCATGCGGCAAGGCCGCGCAGGTCTGGCACCATGCCGCCATCTTCGCCCGTTATCAGCGCCAATACACGACCGAACGGCAGGCCGCAATTTTCGACCCGTGCCGCTAGGTAGCGCGCGCCCAGATATTCGGCGACGCTACGGTGTATGGGAATGCGTTGCTCTTCGCAGTTTTTCTGGAACAGGTTGGTTTTCAGCGCGGCAGGCAAGGGCAAGTCATGCGCTGTCAGATTTTTCCAGTAGTAGTGCTGGCCATCGCTTGCATCTTCGTCCAGCGCGAATCCGGCAATCCCGGATAATAAATGGATGGCGCATAGATATCCGGCAGCATCGAGCAACATATCGGGTGAAAGCTGTTTGTTGCGATTTGCTTGTCGGTGTTCCCGGCTTTTTTCTCGCACGAGTTGGCGGCATGCCATTTCGTAAGTTTCTCTGCGGCTTTGCGGCCATTCATTATCGCCAACCGCTTCCACCAGCAAATTCAATGTTTGTGGATTACGCAGCAGTTCGCCCAGCCTGTGTTCGCCAGCCTTGCGCACGAATTCAGCCGGGTTGGGTACGCTGGTTTTATGGCATAGAATTTCGGTAACATCATGGTCGGTTAGCGGATCGAGGTGCAAGACAATAACTTCGCCGTTTGGCGACACGCGCATCAGGTCTGTGCTATCACTGTCGCCCAGCCAGTCCGCCTCGCGGCAAGAAAGGCGGAAGCGCGGACACCCCTGCCGTTCCAAATGCCTGCGTATATGATCAAGCGGCGTCTTGCCGTCGCCGCCTTCGGCGCGCATTTCATCCAGCGCATCTATGAACAAGGTCTTGCCCTGATCTTCTGCTTTTGGCTCAAACGTGGCGAAGTCGCGTGCCTTGATGTACTTTCCGCCGGAATCTTCCGCTTCACGCTCGAATGCCCCAGTCTTGCCCGCACCCGGTTCGCCAAGCAGCACATAGGCAGGCAAGTCGCGATAGGTTTCCAGCGGATGGCTCCCTTGTTCATCCGGTTTGTCGGATTTCCGCGTACAGGAACGCGGGACAAGGAAAAATTTTTCCGGTCTGCTCAAAGCCAGTGCTCCGCCGGATAGGAGAGAAATTCCACGAGCGGGATGCCGCCATCGCCGACCAGTAACTTGCGGCACTTACCGAAATTTTCCTCGAACAAGTCGAGGCCGCTAGCGTGTCCTGAGGATGGCCCGCTCTTCACCTCGATGGCAGTGAGTTTTCTTTTGCCCTCGATCACAAAATCAACTTCGCGTGAGCTTTCTCGCCAGTAGTGGAGGCGACAATCGGGGTGGCCAGTATTGTAGAGATGCGCCCCTACCGCACTTTCCACCAAGCGCCCCCAGTAGCTGCGGTCGGCTTTGGCTTCCGCCTTGGTGTAACCCGATCCGACAGACATCAATGCATTGTTGAGGACATTTAACTTTGGGGAAGACGCTCGCTGCCGATGTTTCTGTCCGGCATATTTTTGCAAGCCACAAATCAATCCAGCATTCCCCAGCAGGTCGAGATAATGCGCCAGCGTTGTGGTGTTTCCTGCATCTTGGAGTTGGCCTTTCATTTTGTCATAGGAGAAAATTTGCCCAGAGTAACTACAGCCGAGATGAAACAGGTGCCTAAGCAGCGCCGGTTTATCAACCCGCGTCATCATCAGGATGTCTTTTTCGATACTCGGTTCGATCAGGCTCCCGTTCACGTAGTTGCGCCAACGCGGCTCGTCCCTGATGTAGGCGGCGCTGCCGGGGTAGCCGCCAAAATAGACGTAATCTTCCAAATCAAAATCGAATGCTTCATGCATTTCAAGAAATGACCAGTGTGTAACGTGTATCAATTCATAGCGCCCGGTCAGGCTTTCGCTCATACCTTTCTGCATCAGCAATGGGGATGAGCCGAGCAGGACGACATGCAGCTTTAATTTTTCAGCCCGGTCTGCATCCCACAATCCCTTGACGGCTTCTGACCAGCGGGGGATTTTCTGGATTTCATCGAGAACAAGAATGTGCCCATCAGACGATTCCCGTGCTGCAGTTCGAGCGCGCTGCCACTGTGTTACCAGCCATGCTGTATCACGTGGCCTGGCATCCTGAACATAGGTAGCGTCTTTGCTAGACGCAAATCCGGGCAAACGAGGCATATCCGGTTGATCGACGGGAATGAAGTGGTATTTACTGCGCTCATATTGGGATAGCGCGTCTTGCACCAGCGTGGTCTTGCCGACCTGACGCGGCCCAGCCACGAAAATCAGAAAACGCGGCGGCTCAGAAAGCCGCTCAAGCAGGGTGCGAACTTCCTGGCGTTGATAAAGTTTGGTAGACATAATTACCACCCTGAGTTAATTTACTCAGTATGATAATTGAGCGGCTGGATATATTCAAGAGGCATTTCCGCTATTCACTTGCGTCTTATGGCACGAAGTGTCCACCTAATCAAGGCGCCATATAGCGGACATCCAGGTGATGGTGGATTCATCATGGAACTGCCCGCTTTGGCCGAATAGCTGCCCCAGACATCCGTGTGAAAGCGGCAGGCAAGTGTCGCTTACCTGCCGCAGCTACACTCCCCGCAAGATCCACCACCATGCGCTCAGGGTGACAAACGAAACCAGTAACCCCACCGCCACCATCAGCGTCGCAAGCTCCGGGTCGAGATCGTGCTCGGAGGCGATGATTGCGGCGGTGATCATCGGCGGCATCGCCGCCTCGAATAACACCACCTGTATCGCCTGCCCGCGCGCGCCGAACAGCGGCACATAGAGAAGGTAAATCAGCAGCGGTGCCAGCAGCAGCTTGAAACCGAGGCCGATGGCGAGATTGCGCCCGTGTTCCGCGACGTGTCCGAGGCGCAACTGCAAGCCTACCGACAACAAAGCCAGCGGGGTCAGCGTGTCGCCCAAGCGTTGCAGCAGCGCGGTAAACCAGGGTGCATATTCCAGCGGGATGAGCAGCAGCGCGACGGCCAGCGAAATGAATGGCGGGAAGGTCGCGATGCGTTTGCCGATCTCGGCAGCAGCCGGACGCCCCGATGAGTAGATGCCCGCGACGGTGATGCCCAGCGTGGACAGCACGAGGAACGACCCCAACTGATCTACCACGATGCCGCTGGCGATGCCCTGCTGGCCGTAGTATGCCTCGATCATCGGCAAGCCGAAGAACGAGGTGTTGCCCAATCCGCCGGTCAGCATCAGCGCGCCTGTCGTGGCGCGCGGCAACTTGAGCCAGCGCCCGACGAGCCAGAAAAATCCCGCCGCCAGCAGAAAGCTGGCCCACGCCATCAGCGCCATCAGCGCGACGTCGGCGTTAATCTTCAGATCGTGCACATACAACAGCGTCAGCGCGGGCAGCGAGATATGGATGATGAAGCTGTTGAGCGCGGCGGGCGCGTTGTCCGGCATGCGCCGCGCGCGGCGCAGCAGCATGCCGGCGGCGAAGCAGAGGATGAGCAGGAGGAGATTATTCATGCGGGTGCATTGAAAATAGTGGGCGGCTAGCGGTTTCCACCCCTCGCCCCTTGCGGGAGAGGGGCGGGGGAGAGGGGTGATTCAGTTGCTGCCGCCAAGACAGTCGCCAACACGCCATCCAGATTACTTATGATCTCGTTATTCCAGAAGCGCATCACTTTGAACCCTTGCTCACGCAGCCACACATCCCGTCTTTCATCGTGGGGCGAATCGTTGTGTTGTCCGCCGTCTGCCTCCACGATAAGGCGTGCTCCGAAATGCACGAAATCAACAACGTAAGGGCCAATCGGTTGCTGGCGTCTAAATTTTTCGCCGTTCAGCCGGTGTGCCCGCAAATGCCGCCACAGCTTGTTCTCGCTTTCGGTCATATGGCATCGCAAGTGCTTGGCAAATTTCCGTTGTTCCATTACCCCCTCTCCCCAACCCCTCTCCCGCAAGGGGAGAGGGGCTTTTGCTTGTTGCCCACCACTTTTGAATGCACCCGTTCATACCGGATCACTGGTTTAGGTTATTGTGATTAGCGCGCCGCACTCAGCCAGCGTTGCGCTTTTTCCATGCTTTGCAGTGCCTTGAAATCTGTTGCGCGCCGCGCCTTTGCGGCGCGCAACGCGATCAGGCCGAGCTGTGCCGTGGCGAGCGCATCGGCCAGGGCATTATGCCGGGCGTCGTTGCCGATGGAAAAATGCGCCAGCCAGTCATCCAGCGCATGATATTTATTCGCATAATCCGGGAAGAGTTCGGGCATCAGATAAGCCAGATCGGCCCAAGTGTGCCTGAACTCGATGCCGAGGAACTGCTTGCAGGCCTTGCGCAACATGGTTTCGTCGAAGGCCACATGGAACGCGAACAGCGGTGCGCTATCCAGATAATCCAGAAATGCCAGCAGCGCTTCTTCGGGCGGCAAGCCGGCGCGTTGCGCGCTGCCGCCGATGCCATGCACCAGGATGTTCGCCTTGCCGCTCTCCACTTCCTGGCGCAGCACCACCGCGAAGCTGTCGGCGACTGCGATGCGTCCGCTGTTTATCGCGACTGCGCCGATGGCGATCAGATGATCGTCGGCCAAGCTGAGGCCGGTGGTCTCCACGTCCACCACCACGATCCTGCCGCTGGCGAGATCGGCATTGCAAGCGGTAGATATTTTCGGTTTGAGCGATTCCAGCCGCGCCTGATATTCCGCCGTCAGGTCGACGGCAGGCTGCCTGAACCGTGCCAACAAATCGCGTATCACAGACGATATTCCAGCGCCAGGCGGCTTTGCATCTTGCGCGACTGGCGGAACGCTTCCTTGAGGATGCGCCTGTCCAGATCGTTGAGATGTTCCGGGTCGATGTGGTTGTTCATTGCCTCGCCCTTGGCGCTGCATTCGTATTGATGCAGCAGGCGAACCGTTTGCAGGAAATAGAATGCCTCTACCCAGCCTTCGATTTCCGTATCGCCGATATGCATCGGCCGGGCAATATCGCGCAGGCGCTGCACGGTGTTGGTGGCGGTGCTGCCGCAGGCCAGGCTGAGGATGCGCGCCGCATCGACGAAAGGGGTCGTGCCGTTCAGTTTGATGTCGAGCGTTTGCTGCTGGCCGACCACGAAGTCGCGGATCACGCCCAGCGGCGGGCGGTTGCGCAGGGCATTCGCGGCCATCTGGTGCAGGAAGCGCGGTACGCCGGAAATCTTTTTTGTCAGCCAGGCGCGCAGTGCGCTAGCCAGCGAAGCATTGCCATGCAGGCTGCGGAAATCGAAAAAGATCGAGGCGTTGAGCAAATCTTCCGGGCTGCCATGATCGATCCATTCGGCGAAAGTGCCTTGCCATTCCTCCAGCGACAGACACCACTTGGGGTTGCTCGCCATGATGCCGCCGCTGCACAGCGGAAAGCCGCAGTCGGCCAGCGCTTCGTTGATGCGCTTTGCCACCGGCAGCAGGCGCTGGCGCACCGCCTCCGCCGTCTCGCCCTCGGGCACGCTGAAGATGATGCCGTTGTCCTGATCGGTGTAAAACGTCTGCTCCAGCCTGCCTTCCGACCCGAGCGCCAGCCAGCAAAATCCGTTTTTTGAATTCGGCTGCTGCAATCCCGAAGCGGCGCATTCCAGCTCGATGATGCGCGACGTCAGCAAATCGTTCAGCGTGGAGATGAGCTGGGTGACCTGTTCAGCCGCCACGCCCTGCGCCATCATGTTGTGGGTCAGTTCGCGGATATCCTTGCCGAGCGCGATCAGCGTGGCGACGCTGCCTGCCTGCCTGAGCGAGGCGCTGAGCTGGCGCAGCCCGACGCGTTGCAGCGAGAACAGGTCGCGCTCCGAAACGAGGCCGCGCAACGTGCCGTCCGGCTCCGTCACCAGCACATGCCTGAACCCTTCCCTGGCCATCACCATCGCGGCCTCATAGGCCAATGCGCCGGGCGGCAGCGTGACGGGCTCGCGGCTCATCACATTGCCGATCGGCTGGTCGATGGACAGATCCGTCAGCACCACGCGATCCAGCAAATCCTTCAGCGTAAAAATTCCCAGAGGCCGCTGCGCGTCGTCCGCCACGATCATCGAGCCCAGATGCGCATCGCGCATCAGTTGCAGCGCAGAGCGTATCGAGGTGCCCGGGCGGCAGGAGACCGGCGCGCGGCGGATGATGCTTTCCAGTGTGCTGGAAAGCGATTGATGTTCGGTGGAGGCATGCGACAACTGTGCCTGCATCGCCTGGGTGGATTGCTCGAACAGCGCGGCGATGCGGCGCGTGCAGAAATCCTTGAACACCAGCGACAATTCGATCAGTTCATGAAAATGCTGCGCCGACAATTCGAAACAGAACGCATCTTCTTCGGCGCGATACCCCGAGGTTACCGCGCGCCGCCCCAGCAAAGCGCCCACGGGGAAACACTCGCCTTCATGCAGCTCCAGCACCGCATCCTGAGGCGTGTTGGCGATGCGTGCCCCGCGCACCATGCCTTGTTTGATAACAAAAAAACGCGTTGCTTCGCCTTGTTGCGGCGATGCGATCACCTCATTTTTCGCATAATAGGCAAGCCGCATCCGCTCCAGCATCCACAGCAGGTGCGGGCGTTCCATGCGGTCGAACGGTGCGTGCCTGGAAAAGAAGCTCAATTGCGAAGAATGGATTGCAGTCAATGTATACCCCAATCGAAAATCGATAATACCGGGTCACGCGCGGCCACTGGATTGAACCTAGAAAAAAACGGTTGTCCACGAAAGTCACGAAAAACACGAAAAAATTCAAAGGACTCCATGCTGCCAATGAATACCCAATGGATGAGTCACCAATCCATTGCAACTTATTATTTTATTTCGTGCCTTTCGTGTTTTTCGTGGATGAATTGCCGTTTTCAGGTTGAAACAATTGCTGCCGCGCCTGATTGAACGCCTCGATGGCTATTGTCACTCATCTTTGTGGCCAGTATATCCATGAGTTTTCTTACACGAAACTTACAGCCAGGGTGATTTTGAGTATTTTCTGCAAATAATTTTATTTGTCGTTGACAGATCAAGCGGAAAAAAATTACATTAGTCCTATCCCAGTCGCGCCCCCACGGGCGCATATCAACTCGCATTAGGAGGTCGTATGTCCAACATTCAGTCCATATTGCACGAAACCCGCGTTTTCAGCCCTTCAGACGAATTCGTCAAGCAGGCCAATGTTTCCGGTATGGCTGGCTACAAAGCCTTGTGCAAGGCGGCGGAACAGGACTATGAGGGCTTCTGGGCCAAGCTGGCGCGCGAAACTCTGCTGTGGAAGAAGCCTTTCACCAAGGTGCTGGATGAGAGCAACGCACCCTTCTTCAAGTGGTTCGAGGACGGCGTGCTGAATGTTTCCTATAACTGCCTCGACAAGCATCTCACCACACAGCCGGAAAAGACCGCGATCATTTTCGAGGCCGACGACGGTACGGTGACGAGAATCAATTACCGCGATCTGCACGCGCGCGTTTGCCAGTTTGCAAACGGCCTGAAATCGCGCGGCATCAAGAACGGCGACCGCGTCATCGTCTATATGCCGATGAGCATCGAGGCTGTTGTTGCGATGCAGGCCTGCGCGCGGATCGGCGCGATCCATTCGGTTGTTTTTGGCGGTTTTTCCTCCAAGAGCCTGCATGAGCGTATCACCGATGCCGGAGCCTGTGCGGTGATTACTGCCGACGCGCAAATGCGTGGCGGAAAGGTGATGCCGCTGAAACCGGCGGTGGACGAAGCGCTGACGATGGACGGTTGCGGGATAGTACACAGTGTCATCGTCTACCGGCGTGCCGCCTGCGAAACCGCATGGAATGCTGGACGCGATATTTGGTGGCACGATCTGGTGGCGGGGCAGGGTGCAACCTGCGAACCGGAATGGGTCGGCGCGGAACATCCGCTGTTTATTCTCTATACCTCCGGCTCTACCGGCAAACCCAAGGGTGTGCAGCATTCCAGCGGCGGTTATCTCCTCGTGACGATGCTGTCGATGCAATGGGTATTCGATTACAAGCCGACAGACATTTTCTGGTGTACCGCCGACGTGGGCTGGGTCACCGGCCACAGCTATGTCACCTATGGCCCGCTGGCGATGGGAGCAACGCAAGTGATCTTCGAGGGTATCCCGACTTATCCGAATGCTGGCCGTTTCTGGAAGATGATCCAGGATCACAAGGTGACAACTTTTTACACCGCGCCGACGGCGATACGCTCCCTCATTAAACTGGGCGGCGATTTGCCAAAGCAATATGACCTGTCCAGCCTGCGCCTGCTCGGATCGGTCGGCGAACCGATCAATCCCGAGGCATGGATGTGGTACTACACCGAGGTCGGTCGTTCGCGCTGCCCGATCGTGGACACCTGGTGGCAGACCGAGACCGGCGCGCACATGATCGCCCCGCTGCCCGGCGCGATGCCGATCAAACCCGGCACCTGCACGTTGCCGCTGCCCGGCATCATGGCGACCATCGTCAACGAAGCCGGCGAGGAGGTGCATGACAAGCACGGCGGATTCCTCGTCATCAAACGCCCTTTCCCATCGCAGATACGCACCATCTGGGGCGACCCGGAACGCTACCGGAAAGGCTATTTCCCGGAAGAAATGCGCGGTGCTTATTTGGCGGGCGATTCGGCGCACCGCGACGAGGATGGCTATTTCTGGATCATGGGGCGCATCGACGATGTGCTGAATGTATCCGGTCACCGCCTAGGTACGATGGAGATCGAATCGGCGCTGGCCGCCAACCCGCTGGTTGCCGAAGCCGCCGTGGTCGGCAAGCCGCATGAGATCAAGGGCGAAGCGATTGCAGCTTTCGTCGTGCTGAAGGGCGCGCGCCCGGATGATCCGGCCAAGATCAAGGAGATTGCCGAAAGCCTGCGCAACTGGGTGAGCAAGGAAATCGGGCCGATTGCCAAGCCGGACGAAATCCGCTTCGGCGACAACCTGCCCAAGACGCGCTCCGGCAAGATCATGCGCCGCCTGCTGCGCGCCATCGCCAAGGGCGAGGAGATCACCCAGGATGTATCCACATTGGAGAACCCCGCGATTCTGGAGCAGTTGAAAAACGCGGTGCACTGATCTCAATTTTGAGAAGCAGGCTTTTTTGCTTCCCAAGCAAACTGGGAGTTGTCTCCGCAAATTCTATTGATCCGGCACCATAGTAGCCGCCATGCCCGCGCGGTCGGGTATCCAGTGGCGCGCAGATATTTGTTATTGCTGGATGGCCGTTTCTCGAAACATCAGCCTTTGGCCTCGTTTTTCGGGTCAAACCCGGAATGACGGAACGATACTGTTTACGTGCCGGATCAATAATGTGGGCATTTCATGAAGAAACAAAGCACCGCGCAGAACATCGACGATTTCCTGCGCAATATCCATCTGGGCTCGGAAGTTTATTACGTCGGCCAGCTATGCGACGCGTGGCACATGTTCACGCCGGGCGGCGATGCTGTGGCATTTCATCTCGTCTGCCACGGCGAGGCATGGGTGCACATGCCGGGTCATGCCCGGCCGGTGCAGATGCGCGCCGGGGACATCGCCTTTTTTCCGCACGATGCTGCGCATGCGTTCAGCAGCCGGCAACAGGTCTCTCCCGGCCAGGCATTCAGCTATGGCACGCCGGTTCCTTTCGACCGGGATGCTCCCGGAGCGGGCCTGATCTGCGGCCATCTGAAATTGCCCGCGCATATCCGCCGTTTGTTGCTTGCCTCCTTCCCGGAATTCATGCTGATCCATCCGGAGAGGAGTCCGGTCGGTCGACAAATGCGCAGCCTGCTGGAGATGATGAGCGCGGAGGCGAACCTGAACGAGCTCGGCGTGACCGCCATCCTGGACCGGTTTTCGGACGCCCTTTTTCTGTATGTCATCCGGCATATCCTGCATCTCGAACCGGGGCTGTCTCCATTGTTTGCCGCATTGTCGGACGAACACCTGCGCCCGGCGCTCGCGGCCTTCGTTGAGAACCCGGCGGAGCAATGGAGCATCGAGCGCATGGCCGGGATCGCATGCCAATCGCGCTCTGCTTTTTCGGAAAGGTTCAACAATCTGGTCAGGATGCCGCCCATGGAATTTATCGCGGCATGGCGCATGCAGCTTGCCGTGGGGTGGCTGACCAATGGGAACACGAGCACGCTGGATGTCGCGATGAAGTGCGGCTATGAATCGGAGGCGGCATTCCGCAAGGCCTTCAAACGCATCGTCGGCGTTCCGCCCGGAAAAATCCGTTCCCCTCGCCCCTGATTCCCGAAGCCGGTGGGGGCTTCTTCGATTGCCTGCATTCCTGGACGATTGGGCATAAATTCCGGCTTTGTGGTCATGGCGGTCAGGCCGCCAACTCCCGAGAATGCATTCCGGCAGCGCTTCATTTTGCCGGTTCATCAAGGAGATCGCCATGAATACATTCAAACTGCATAACGCCGACTCGGCTCCGGCAGGATCGTTGCCGGTGCTCGATGGCGCCCGCAAGGCTCTGGGCTTCATCCCCAATCTATACGCGCATCTGGCCGAATCGCCGTCCGCCCTGCAAGCCTACAAACAATTGGGGGCATTGTTCGAGCAAAGCGCTTTTACGCCCGAAGAGCAACAGGTCGTCCTGATCGCGGCCAGTATCGAGAACCGTTGCGAATACTGCGTGGCGGCGCATTCGTTCGGTGCCCGGAACATGGTCAAGATGCCTGCCGACACGATTGCCGCATTGCGCAGCATGCAGCCGCTGCCCGACCCGAAGCTGGACGCGCTGGCTTCATTTGCCAAGGCCGTGGTGCGCGAGCGCGGCTGGGTCGCCGACAGCCGGGAGCTGAAGGACTTTTTTGCTGCAGGTTACGCGCCGCGACATGCACTGGATGTTGTGCTGGGGGTAACCATGAAGACCCTGAGCAACTACACCAATCACCTGGCCGACACCCCGCTCGACACCATCTTTGCCGACGAAGCGTGGAAAGCGCCGGATGACCGGATGTATTGCAGGCATTGAAATGCCGTACACGGATTTTTAAATTAGGGAGGCTTGAATAATGGTACAAGAATCGCAGAATCCGGTCGGAAATTCTCCGGCAATTCTTCATGAGATCGGTCGCGCTTTCGGGCGCATCCCGAATCTTTTCCAGGCGTACGCCAGCCACCCGCCCCTGCTTGAGGCCAACTGGAACAAGGTGAAGCTGGTGCTCTTGAGCGGCGGTTTGCCCCGCTTTATCAAGGAGGTCATCGCGTTGCTGGTGTCGCGCGATAATGGTTGCGCCTATTGCGTCGCGGCGCATTCCGCCGCCTTGCGGAGCATGGGCATGGATGACAGTCGGCTCGAAGAGACGATCCGGGGAAATCTGGCCACCCATCTGGGCGACAGGGACGTTGAACTGATCAATTTTGCGCTCAAGGCCAACCAGCGCCACCACGACATCGGCAAAAGCGATCTCGACAGGTTGTTGTCTTTGGGATATTCCGAAGCGGAGATCGTGGAAGCGCTGGGTGTGATGGAGTTGTTTGCGGGATTCAACCGCTTTGCCAGGGCCATGAGAATCGAGATCGATTTCTGATTTGCCGCAAGGCTTCGGTTCATGAACAAGATGACAGCCGACCGCCTCCGAGCGGTTTTCTGGAGTTCGGTCAAGGTCGCACTCCTGGTCGGGACGATCCTGAACATCATCAATCAGGGTGGAGAAATTCTGGTCGGGGGCAGGGTGGTCTGGGCACATATCGCCCTCAATTATTGCGTGCCGTTCTGTGTATCCGTGTATAGCGCGATGAAGGGGACTGGCTTCGATCAATAGCGAAAACAGAGCCTTCCCGGTTGACCCGGTCGCTCTCCCCCGGTACCATCGCGCAAATTTTGAGCCTGCCGGAGCCGTCACGTGCCGTTGATTCGACAGATTTTCCTTGCGTTGCTTGCCGTTTACACTCTGGGCTTCTCGCCTGTTCACGCCGAAGAACAGCTTGCTCTGGATGCTTCCCCTGCCGCTCCCCTTGCGCCATTGACGCTTCCGACAGCACGCAATATCCAGTTGGGCATTATTCAAGGCAATGATCTGCCCGCTCAGGATATTTGGGAGCGCATCCGCCATGGTTTTGCCATGCGCGACCTGAATAGCCTTTTGGTGGTCAAGCATGAAAAATGGTATGCCAGCCGCCCTGAATACGTGGCGCGCATGACCGAACGCGCAAGCCGCTATCTTCACTATATCGCGACCGAAGTGGAACGGCGCGGCATGCCGGGCGAGATCGCGCTTCTGCCGATGATAGAGAGCGCCTTTAATCCCGGTGCCCACTCGACCAGCCGCGCCTCGGGTATCTGGCAGTTCATCCCTTCGACCGGCAAAAATTTCGGCATGCGGCAGAACTGGTGGTATGACGGTCGCCGCGATGTCGTCAGCGCAACCAACGGTGCGCTCGACTACCTGCAAAAATTGCATGACATGTTCGGCGACTGGGAACTGGCGCTGGCCGCCTATAACTGGGGTGAGAATGCGGTGCAACGCGCGCAGGCGCGCAACCGCAAACGCGGCTTGCCGGTGAATTATGCAAGCCTCAAGCTGCCAAACGAAACGCGCAACTACGTGCCCAAATTGATGGCCATCAAGAATATCGTCGCGAATCCGGCCAACTTTGGCCTGGTGTTGCAGGATATTCCCAATGAGCCTTACTTTGAGGCTGTCGCCACAGACAAACACATCGACGTAAAACTGGCCGCACAATTAGCGGGCATTTCGATGGAAGAATTCATGGCGCTCAATCCTGCCCATAATCGTCCGGTCATTTTGCAGGGCAGCGGCGACCTGATTTTGCTGCCTGTAAGCGTTGTCGAAACTTTCCGCGCCAATATGGAGAATTACGACAAGCCTCTCGTTAGCTGGCAAGCCTATCAACCCAAAAAAGGTGAGCGCCTCGACCATCTCGCGCCGCGTTTCGGCCTTTCCGTGGAGGCGCTCAAGTCGGTAAACGGGCTGTCGGAACGCGCCATGGTCAGCACCGGGCAAACCCTGCTGGTGCCTGCGAGCGACGAAGAAGGTGCAGCCGAAAACGAATTCGAAGCATTCAACATGCACCTTTCACCCACTGGCGACAGCGCCATCAAACACATCGTGCGCAAGGGCGACACGCTGGGCGGCCTGGCGCGCCGTTATCGTGTCAGCATCGCCAAACTGAAACAATTTAACGGGCCATTGAAAATATTAAGGATCGGTCAGGCCATTACTGTCATGCAAGCATCATCCGGCAATCGCCCATACAAGGCGGCGCAAAGCAACTCGGCCACAACGCTGTAGGGCACCTGTAGCGAGTTCACATAGCGCATAAATCTACTGCGCGAACCGGTATTGGGGTCGCGCGGTGCTCGGCATCCTCATGTACTTTGTGTACACTCCGGTGCCTGCGCTCCGGGCTCCCCCAATGCCAGCCCGCTCGCTACGATTTCTGTCGCTATGTTTAGTTGCGCACGAGCCGGGAACTCACGGCTCATCCCTTATAATCCAGCCTTTGTATATTCACGCCGTGCCCATGCGTACCGAAGAATTTGATTTTGCCTTGCCCGAGCGGCTGATCGCGCAGCATCCGCTGGAGCGGCGCGGTAGCAGCCGCTTGCTGTATGCGCATGGCGAAGTGCTGGAAGACCGCCGCTTTGCCGATTTGTTGCAACTGGTTGGGCAGGACGATGTGCTGGTGCTGAACGACACGCGTGTGATCAAGGCAAGGTTGTTCGGTAGCAAAGAAAGTGGCGGCAAGATCGAGGTGTTGGTCGAGCGCGTGCTGAACGAGCATGAGGTGCTGGCGCAGGTGCGCGCCAGCAAATCGCCAAAATCGGGCAGCAGGCTGGTGCTGGCTGCGGCAGGGTCGCTGCGCAGCAGCGGGGAACCCACTGGCGTACTCCTTGCGGGTGCCGATGCGCTGGCGGTCGAGGTGCTGGGGCGTGTGGGAGAGTTTTATCGCCTGCGATTCACCGGCGAGAAATCGGTGCTTGAATTACTGGAACACTATGGCCAATTGCCGTTACCGCCTTACATCACCCATGCGGCGGACGCCGAAGACGAACAGCGCTACCAGACCGTGTTTGCGCGCGCGGCAGGCGCGGTGGCGGCGCCCACGGCGGGGCTGCATTTCGATGACGCGATGCTGCAAGCCTTGCGTGACAAGGGCGTACGGATCGCCCATGTTACGCTGCATGTCGGCGCGGGAACGTTCCAGCCAGTGCGCGCCGAATTGATATGCGAACACACAATGCACAGCGAATGCTACGAGATTCCGCAGGCTACCGTCGATGCGATAGGCCGGGCGCGCGCGGCAGGCGGCAAGGTGGTTGCAGTTGGCACGACCAGCTTGCGCGCACTGGAGAGTGCGGCCCAAGGGAATGCGGGACAGCATGGCGAGTTGCAGGCAGGCACGGGCGAGACAAGAATCTTCATCACCCCCGGCTATCGCTTCAAGGTGGTGGATGTGCTGCTGACCAATTTTCACTTGCCACGCTCGACATTGCTGATGCTGGTGTGCGCGTTCGGCGGGATGGAGCAGATGCTGGCGGCCTATCGCCATGCGGTAGAAAAGGAATACCGGTTTTTCAGTTATGGTGATGCGATGCTGATCGAATGCGCTAATCAGTGACTACATGGAAACGGCGATTTGTCCACGAAAAGCACGAAAAATCACGAACAAATTCGAACCCCTATGATCGTGAAATTAAAGGATGGATTGGTGAATATCTGGTTTATGTTTTATTTCGTGCCTTTCGTGTATTTAGTGGATAAGTACTTGCTCCAAGATAGAAGGAATATGAATGGAATTCACCTTATCTAAAACCTCCGGCCTCGCCCGTCGCGGCACTTTGCAACTGGCTCATGGCACCGTCGAAACCCCCGCCTTCATGCCGGTCGGCACCTATGGCACGGTAAAGGCGATGTCGCCGCTGGAGTTGAAAGAGATCGGCGCGCATATCGTGCTGGGCAACACCTTCCATCTGTGGCTGCGCCCCGGCTTGGAGGTGATCGCGGCGCATGGCGGCTTGCATCGCTTCATGGGCTGGGACGGGCCGATCCTCACCGACTCCGGCGGCTTCCAGGTGTTCAGCCTCGGCGAGTTGCGCAAGATCACCGGCGGGGGCGTGGAGTTCCGCTCGCCGGTGAACGGTGATAAGTGCTTCCTGTCGCCCGAGGAATCGATGCGCATCCAGAAAGTATTGAACTCCGACATCGCGATGATCTTCGACGAATGCACGCCGTATCCGGCGGACGAAAAGGTTGCAGGCGAATCCATGCGCCTGTCCCTCGGCTGGGCCGAGCGTAGCAAGAAAGCCCATGAGGGCAACCCCAACGCATTGTTCGGCATCGTGCAGGGTGGCATGCACGAACACCTGCGCGACGAGTCGCTCGCGGGGCTGACGAATATCGGCTTTGACGGCTATGCCATCGGTGGCCTGTCGGTGGGCGAACCGAAGGAAGACATGCTGCGCATCCTGAAACACACCGCGCCGCAGATGCCGCAGGACAAACCACGTTATCTGATGGGCGTGGGTACGCCGGAAGACCTCGTAGATGCGGTGGCGCAAGGCATCGACATGTTCGACTGCGTGATGCCGACGCGCAACGCGCGCAACGGCCATTTGTTCACGCGCCACGGTGACGTGCGCATCAAGAACGCGCAATACCGTCTCGACACGCGTCCGCTGGACGCGGAGTGCGCCTGCTACACCTGCCGCAACTTCAGCCGCGCCTACCTGCACCATCTGCACCGGCTCGGCGAGATTCTCGGCGCGCGCCTGAACACCATCCACAACCTGCATTACTACCAGCAGTTGATGGGCGAAATCCGCGCCGCCATCAAGACGGATGCATTCGATGCTTTTACAGCGCATTTCAGGCAGATGCGCAGTGGAGGAGTGCATGAAACGGACTGCGCTTCGTGCTAGAATGCGCGCCTTTTGATTTATCTCCGGAGATTGAATAATGTTCATCAGCAATGCTTATGCCGAGGCGGCTGCACCGGCGCAGAGTGCGGGTTTTATGGATTTTCTTCCGCTGGTCGTACTGGTTGTCATATTCTATTTCTTCATCCTGCGCCCACAGCAGAAGCGCGCCAAGGAACACAAGACCATGGTAGACGCGCTGCAACGCGGCGATGAAGTCGTGACGACGGGCGGCGAGGTGGGGCGCGTCAGCAAGGTGTACGAGGAATATGTGGGCGTGGAAATCGCCGAAAACGTCGAAGTGACGGTGGTGAAAAGTGCGATTCAGGCCATGTTGCCCAAGGGAACCATCAAATCTATTAAGTGAGGGACTAGAGGCTAGGGATTAGGGACTGGAAAAACCCTCTCGCATAGCGAGGCAAAGCCCTAGTCCCCAACCCCTAGCCCCTGCCCCCTATCAAAAGAGGTTTCAATGAACCGTTATCCATTGTGGCAATATTTGTCGATTCTGGCCGTGGTTTTGGCCGGGTTGATCTATACCTTGCCGAATTTCTATGGCGAATCACCCGCCGTGCAGGTGTCGCCGTTGCGCGCCAGCCTGAAAGCGGATGCCGCGTTGCTGGAGCGCGTGGAAAAAGTTCTCAAGGGAGCCAGCCTCAATCCGGAAGTGGTTGCGCTGGACGGCAATAGCATCAAGGCACGCTTTGCCGATACCGATAATCAACTGAAAGCCAAGGACGTGCTGTCCGGCCAGTTGGGTGAAGACTACATGGTCGCGCTCAACCTGCTGTCGCGCTCGCCGCAGTGGTTGACCAGCCTTCATGCGTTGCCGATGTATCTCGGCCTGGATTTGCGCGGCGGGGTGCATTTCCTGTTGCAAGTCGATATGAAGGCCGCGCTGGGCAAGGCGCTGGAAGCCGCTACCGGCGATATTCGCAGCGCGTTGCGCGAGCAGAATATCGCTTATGCCGGTGTTAACCGGGACGGCAATACCTTGTTGGTAAAGTTCCGCGATACCGAAGCGCGCAACAAGGGCGAGGCGGAAATCAAACAGCGTTTTTCGGACTATGCGCTGAACGCCAAGGAATCGGGCGGCGAATTTTTCTTGCAGGCAACGCTCAAGCCGGAAGCCGAACGGCGCATCCAGGACTCGGCCGTGCAGCAAAATCTGTTGACCTTGCGCAACCGCGTGAACGAGCTGGGCGTGGCCGAACCGGTGATCCAGCAACAGGGCGCGGATCGCGTCGTGGTGCAATTGCCCGGCGTGCAAGATACGGCGCGCGCCAAAGACATTCTGGGACGCACCGCCACGCTGGAAGTGCGCATGGTGGATGAGGAGCATCAAATCAGCCCGGGTGCAGCCGCTCCGTTTGGCACCGAGATATTCAAGGATCGCGAAGGCAATCTGTTGCTGGTGAAGAAACAGGTGATCCTGACCGGCGAGCGCATCAACGACGCACAGCCAGGCTTCGATAACCGCAACAACGAACCCGCCGTTCACATCAATCTGGACGGTGTGGGCGCGCGCAAGTTCAAGGACGCGACGCGCGAAAATGTCGGCAAACGCATGGCGATTGTCCTGTTTGAAAAAGGCAGGGGTGAAGTCGTCACGGCGCCGGTCATTCGCGAAGAGATCGGTGGCGGGCGCGTGCAGATCAGCGGCCAGATGAATACCGTGGAGGCGCAGGACACCGCGCTACTGCTGCGCGCTGGTGCGCTGGCGGCACCGATGGAAATCATCGAGGAGCGCACCGTCGGGCCCAGCCTCGGCGCGGACAACATCAAGCGCGGTTTCGATTCCACCAAGATCGGCTTCATCTTGGTCGCGGTGTTCATGATCGCCTACTACCTGATGTTCGGTACCATTTCGATGGTGTCGCTGGGAGTGAATCTGCTGCTGCTGGTGGCGTTGTTGTCCATGCTGCAAGCCACGCTCACCCTGCCCGGAATGGCGGGTATCGCGCTGACGCTGGGAATGGCGATCGACGCAAACGTGCTGATCAACGAGCGCATCCGCGAAGAGTTGCGCAACGGCGTGACGCCGCAGGCCGCGATCCATGCCGGATATGACCGGGCGTTCGGCACTATTCTTGATTCGAATGTGACTACGCTGATCGCCGGAGTTGCGCTGTTCATGTTCGGTTCCGGCCCGATCAAGGGGTTTGCGGTGGTGCTGTGCCTGGGCATTCTCACTTCGATGTTCAGCGCGGTGCTGGTTTCGCGCGCAATGGTTAATTTGATGTATGGCCGCAAGGCGCGGCTCACGAAAGTGGCGATCGGTTGACACCCTCTCCCTAGCCCTATCCCGCAAGCGGGAGAGGGAACGATTGCTCTCTCTCCCCAAGGGGAGAGAGTTGGAGAGAGGGGGGAAATAACGAGGAACAAAAAACATGGAATTTTTCAGGATCAAAAAAGACATTCCGTTCATGAGCTACGGGAAAATCACTACCAGTATTTCGCTGGTGACGTTCCTGTTCGCGATATTTTTTCTCGCCACCAAAGGGCTGAACTTCGGTGTGGATTTCACCGGCGGTACGGTGATCGAGGTGCATTACGCGCAACCGGCAAATCTCGCCAAGGTGCGCGAACAGCTTGCCACCGCAGGCTTGCATGACGCGCTGGTGCAAAACTTCGGCTCCAGCCACGACGTGCTGATCCAGATACCGCTCAAACAAAATCTCGCCGGTGCAAAACTGAGCGAACAGGTGATGGACAGCCTGCGCAAGCAGGATGCCAGCGTGGAGATGCGCCGCGTGGAATTCGTCGGCCCGCAGGTCGGCAAAGACCTGATAGAGAACGGCGCGCTGGCGCTGCTTCTGGTTTCGCTGGGTATCGTCGGCTATCTGTGGCTGCGCTTCGAATGGAAATTCGGACTGTCCGCCATCATCGCCAACCTGCATGACGTGGTCATCATCCTCGGTTTCTTTGCCTTCTTCCAATGGGAGTTTTCGCTGTCCGTGCTGGCGGCGGTGCTGGCGGTGCTGGGCTATTCGGTGAACGAATCGGTGGTGGTGTTCGACCGGATACGCGAGAATTTCCGAACCATGCGCAAAGCCGGGGTGGCGGAAATCATCGACAACGCGATCACCCGCACCATGTCGCGCACCATCATCACCCATGGCTGCACGCAGATGATGGTCGGCGCGATGCTGTTCCTCGGCGGCGAAACGCTGCATTACTTTGCGATGGCGCTAACGATCGGGATACTGTTCAGTATTTACTCATCGGTGCTGGTCGCCAGCCCGATCCTGATGTGGCTCGGCGTATCGCGCGAAGACTTCATCAAGCCTGAAAAAACCGAAGCCGAAGAAGTCCTGCCGTAACGGAGATAGTTCATTTGGTTGGGTAGGTAGTAACTGTAGGGTGGCATGTCTACCATGCCATGTAGGAGCGGGCCATGCCCGCGAAAAGGTGTTCGCGGGCATGGCCCGCTCCTACACTTGATGTTTCTGAAATCGTCGTTCTTCCACATTTTTCGGCAAAAATAAAATGTGGTTTTTTTACAATTCCCGTTAATTATTCCGATAAATCGCGCCCAATATGCAGGGATGCCTTGCGCCGGTAACCTGCGGCAGGTTGCCGGGTTTTTCGTGCAGGGTTTGCTGCGCCAGCCAAGCAAAAGCGATGGCTTCGAGATAGTCGCTGTCCACGCCGAGCGCATCGGTAGTTTGTATGCGGCAACCCGGCAGCAAGTCAGTCAGGCGGTTGCGCAAAGCCTTGTTGCGCGCGCCACCGCCGCATAAATAAATTTCCGCAACGCCGCCGCAATGTTTTTGTATGGCTTGCGCGATGGTTCGGCAAGTCAGTTCCAGCAGCGTCGCCTGCACATCTTCCGCTCGTTCGTTGCCTTGCAGTTTCTTGTGCAGCCAAGCCATGTTGAACAGGTCGCGGCCGGTGCTCTTCGGCGGTGGTAAGGCAAAAAAAGATTCGCCGAGCATTTTCTTAAGCAAGGCGGGCAACACATGGCCGGATGCCGCCCATGCGCCGTTGTCGTCGTAGGGTTTGCCGAGGTGTTGCATGCACCATGCATCCATCAGCAGGTTGCCGGGGCCGCAATCGAAGCCGGTAGAAGCAGCGCCAGGCGGCAGGTTGGTCAGGTTGCTGATCCCACCGATATTGACGATGACGCGATGGATGTCGGGATGGCGAAACGTATGGTCATGGAATGCGGGAACCAGCGGCGCGCCTTGCCCTCCGGCGGCGATGTCGCGGCTGCGAAAATCGCTGACCACGGTGATGCCGGTCAATTCGGCGAGCAGCGCGGCGTTGCCGATTTGCAGGGTGTAGCCTTGCTCGGGACAGTGGCGGATGGTCTGGCCGTGGCAACCGATGGCATTTATCTGCGGCGCAGAGATACCCGCTTGCGACAGGAGCGGGGGGATGTTTCGTGCATACAGTTGCGCCAGTTGATTGCCGGTCAGTTGCGCCTGATGCAGCTCGTTGTGGGCAGGCTGATGCAATGACAGCAAGGTGTTTTTCAGCGCATCGTCAAAAGGCAGGTAGTGTTTGGCGAGCAGCCTGGGCTGCGCTTGACCCAGATCGACAAGGACGGCATCGACGCCGTCCAGGCTGGTTCCCGACATCAACCCGATATAGAGCTCAGGCTGTCGCACGGGATACTTAATCGAGTCTGGCGAGGTTTGTGTTGCGCAGTTGGTTCAATCGCGCCACAAAGTTGTCGGCAAGCGATTGGAACGCGGCCTTGTGGACAGCGCTGACAGGCTGCGCGTTGGGTAGCGCGACACGCAACGGATCGCGCTGTTTGCCGTCAACCCTGAATTCGTAGTGCAGATGCGGCCCGTTGGTCAAACCGGTCATGCCGACATAGCCGATCACATCGCCCTGCGCCACGCGTTGGCTGCGATGCAATCCTCTGGCAAATTTTGATAAGTGTCCATACACGGTGGTGAAATGGCCTTGGTGATCGATCGTGACGAAGTTGCCATAGCCGTTTTGCCTACCGAAAGACGATACGATGCCGTCCGAGGTTGCTCTGACCTTGGTGCCGATCTGTGCGGCAAAGTCCACGCCTTTATGCGAGCGCCATTGTTGCAGTATGGGGTGAAAACGCGAGTTGGTGAAACCGGAGCTTATCCGTGAAAACTCGATGGGCGAACGCAGAAAGGCCTTGCGCACGCTCTTGCCTTCCGGGGTGAAATAATCGCCTTGTTGCGTGCTGCCCTGAAAATATACCGCGCGGTAAACCCTGCGCTGGTTGATGAATTCGGCAGCCTGGATGCGTCCGATCTGCACCAGTTCGCCGTTGCCATAGGTCATTTCATATACCACGGTGAATTTGTCGCCCTTGCGCAAATCGTGGTGAAAATCGATGTCGCCGTTGAAAATTTCGGCCAATTGATTGGCCGCGGCTTCCGGCATGTCCGCTGCATCGGTTGCGGCATACAGGCTGGTCTTGATTTCGCCGGTGCGCACGAACAGGCGTTTTTCGAGTATGACTGGCTGGGCGCGGGTTTTATACCCGTCGCCCTGTTTTTCTATCACGACTTGCGCGCCGTTGCCGTCCATATAGCGCAACGAGACAAGCACGCCTGCCGGGGTGATTTCGGCTTGCACTTCCTTGTCTGTAGCCAGCTTGCGGAAGGACTCCGCTTCGGCGGTGTTGCGCAGGTAGTTGCTGGCGGCGGCATCTTCGACATTCAGGCGGCGCAGCAATTCGGCCACGGTATCGCCGCGTTGTATGCGCTCGGTGCGCCAGAAACTGGCGGCGGAAGTTACGATGGGCGCGGCCTTGGGCAAGGCGATCTGTTCGATGGCGATTTTGGTCGAATCAAGGCCGAGATCGCTTTGCGGAACCAGCCCGAAAGCGGTGACCACGCCCAGCAACGGCAGGGTGGACAGGGTGACGAACCAGCGCAGCTTTTTTTTGCTTTCCAGCATTTTGCGTTCTTGGCCGGGCAGGTTTTGGGTTAACATTCGCGACTCCTTGAGTTGCTTTGACTTGCTTTTGCAACGTGCAGCGCCTTCGATTGGGGCGCACTTTAACAGAAAGGCATTTCTTCTAAAAGGCCGAATTGATGGGCGGCAGGCGACTAATTCGGGCGGTAAGGCACGGTTGACAAGCGGTTTGGGCATGAGGACGAGCGGCAATCTGGCTTTTTTGAATTCGAACAAATTGAGAATATGACTGAAAAAACTACCCCGGAAATAACACAGGCTGGCGCAATGGATTTGATCAAGCGCGGCGCCCATGAATTGCTGCTTGAGGACGAGTTGAAGCAGAAGCTTGCGTCGGGTCGCCCGTTGCGCGTCAAGGCCGGCTTCGATCCGACCGCGCCGGACCTGCATCTCGGGCACACCGTGCTGCTCAACAAGATGCGTCAGTTGCAGTATCTCGGCCATGACGCGCTGTTTCTGATCGGCGACTTCACCGGCATGATCGGCGACCCCACCGGCAAGAATGCCACCCGCCCGCCACTGTCGCGCGAACAGGTGCTGGAAAATGCCCAATCGTACCGCGACCAGGTGTTCAAGGTGCTCGACCCGGACAAGACCGAGATCGTGTTCAACTCCACCTGGATGGACGAATTCAGCGCGGCGGACTTGATCAAGCTGGCGGCCACGCATACCGTGGCGCGCATGCTGGAGCGCGACGATTTCGGCAAGCGTTACAAAAGCAACCAGCCCATCGCCATCCATGAATTCGTCTACCCGCTGGTGCAGGGCTACGACTCCGTGGTGCTCAAGGCGGACATCGAGCTGGGCGGCACCGACCAGAAGTTCAACCTGCTGATGGGCCGCGAGTTGCAAAAGCATTACGGTCAGCCGCCGCAGTGCGTACTCACCATGCCGCTGCTGGAAGGGCTGGATGGCGTGAACAAAATGTCCAAATCGCTCGGCAATTACGTCGGCATCACCGACACGCCGCAGGACATGTTTGGCAAGCTGATGTCGATTTCCGATACGCTGATGTGGCGCTATCTGGAATTGCTATCGTTCCGCAGCATGGGCGAAATCGCGGGTTGGCGCGAAGCGGTGGAGCAGGGGCGCAACCCGCGCGACATCAAGGTATTGCTGGCGCAGGAAATCGTGGAACGCTTCCATTCAAGAAAAGCCGCCGAAGACGCGCTGGCGGAATTCGAGGCGCGCTTCAAACAAGGCGTATTGCCGGACGACATGCCGGAAATCGCCGTCGCCAGTTCAGGTGGCCACATCGGCATCGCCCAACTGCTCAAACAGGCCGGGCTCGTTCCCAGTACCTCAGAAGCGCTGCGCATGATCGAGCAGGGCGGCGTCAAACTCGACGGCGAAAAGGTCAGCGACAAGGCGTTGCAACTCAAGGCGGGCGCAGTCGTCGTCGCGCAAGTCGGCAAGCGCAAGTTCGGAAGGGTTAGCGTGAGCTGATGCGAGTATTCGGGGCGGGGCGTTGAATGAAATATTTGAAGCCCCATTAACCGCATTGCTAATGAGTTGAAACAGTGCATGCCTATAGAGTCGGCCATTAAATAGTTTGGTAGGCTGGTGGTGAGCAACGCGAACCCCAGCCGCTTCGGCAGGCTCAGGGCAGGCATCTCGAGGTTGTCAAACGCTGGGGTTCGTGCCTCACCTCCAGCCTACGCATAGCGTTTTTTAATCTGTTTAATCGACGCTGACCATTTTAGGCTCGGTTCAGCGCTTCCTCAGGCTTTCGGTTTGCGTTGTTCGGATTTCAGGCGGGGAGCGAGCAACGCTTCGCAGGTGTCCGCATCGATCAGCTTGCCTGTAGAGTCCTCCAGCGGTTGCTCAAAGTCGTTCCAGCCCCGCACGCCGGTTTTGAGCGAAACCACGTTGGTATAGCTCATGCGCAACATCGTGTCGGCGGCAAGCACCGAACGCTTGCCGGAGCGGCAGATTACAACGATTTCGAGCCCGTGCCCGCCGGCCAGCAACGGCAAGGTCTCGTCGTAATCCCATTCGCAGGATTGCTCCAGCACGCCGCGCGGCACATTGATCGAACCGGGGATGCGCAGCTTCGCGAACTCAGACGGCTCGCGCACATCGAGCAGCAACGGTTTATTCCCGGCAGCCAGCGATCTGCTCAAATCCCACGGCATGATTTCCTTCACGCGGGTGAGCGCATCGGCAACCAAATCGTCATAACGGCTCATGCAACCCCGCCTTTCTTCTTGCACATGTTGTGCGCAGCATTTTACCGGATACGCTTGTGCGGGGCAGGAAGCTGTTCGCTTATGGGTTTGTCACGAATAGGGGTATTGGGGCGCTGACTGGTTCCGGCTCGGTGCGGATTCAACCGGTCGATTTTCCATAGCTGGCCAAAACAAGCCACCCCCGGCGCATTCCATCTATATCTTCCGGCCTATATATTTCGGTCTATTGACCGGGAGGTTGCCAGGGGGTAGGGTGCGTGCAGTGAGTCGGTTTTGCCGACAGAGTGGTAAAACGTGTCTGGCAGCGGAGATACCATGTATCCATCTATCGACATGAAACTCCACCTATGGCAACAAATGCCTATAGGTGGATATTTTTTGATGACGTCTACTTCGTTAGGGCAAGCAGGAGAATTGTATGACCGAAAAAAAACATACTGCCGCGTTTACTTGCACACACTGCGGTAATAAAGCTCCAATGCAAATAGTTGCTGAATACAGCCGTATTCGGAATCATGACCACGAAGAATCAGGAATTTCATGGGATGAAGGCCAATTCTGGGAAATCCTTGAATGCCCCGCATGTAACAGCGTTCTTTTCAGAAAAGGTTATTGGCATGACTATCTCACCGATGAGAGCGGCCCTGAATACGAAATTCTTTACCCTAATGGCCCTCAAACAATTCGTGGGCTACCACAACAAATATCGAAGTCATACGAGGCAGCCCAGAGAGTAAGAACAATTGATTCAAATGCTTTCGCGGTGCTTCTTGGTAGGGTTCTCGATCTCGTGTGCATTGACAAAAAGGCAGTCGGAGAAAATTTATTTGAACGCCTAGAGGACATAGCTAAAAAAGGCATCATGCCGCAACAACTCTCCGATATGGCTCACGCTCTTCGTCACCTTAGAAATATTGGTGCACACGCCAATCTCGGTGAACTTACACCAGCAGAAGTGCCCATTCTTGAAGGGCTCAGCAAAGCTATACTCGAGTATGTTTATTCTGCGCCTGCTCTTGTTCAACTTGTACAATCAAAAATCGATGCGCTCAAGGCAAAAAAGCCATAACCCAGCAGTCAAGCAGGACTCTCCGCAAAAGCGCGGAGCTGGTTAATTCAGACGTTGAAGCTGTAGAAAAACTCAAAATGCAAAATTCGCACATTTATAAATCAACATAAGTTGCGACATGATTTTTTGCAAAAATCGGGTTTTTCTACAGCCTCGTCGGGCATCGCCAGTTGCTTATTGCAGGGCATAGAATGATAATCGCGCATCCTATGTATTTTGGAGTCCGCCATGAAAGTTTATTCAGCGGTAATTGAACGGTGCCCACAAACTGGCATGTTCGTTGGTTTTGTTCCCGGATTTCCCGGCGCCCACTCACAGGGGAATACGCTGGATGAGGTCAATCACAACCTGCACGATGTCATTACAATGCTTCTGGAAGACGGCGAACCTGTGCTGGAGTCAGAGTTCGTTGGAGTTCAAAACGTCGCTGTTGCTTGAGTTATGGGCAATATTCCCGTACTCAAACCCAATGAGGTCATCGCTATTCTCAACAAGCTTGGTTTCTCCGAAGTTCGCCAGCGCGGCTCACATAAACAATTTCGCGACGCTGCTGGCCGCTGCACAACGGTTCCGTTCCATCAAGGCCGAGACATCTCTCCAATCTTGCTCCGTCAAATTGCTAAAGACATCGGTCTCGCACTTGATGAGTTTCTCAAGCATAGGTAGCCCAACCCACCGTTCAACTCGGACGCTCCGCAAACTAAATGGGTCAGCATCGCATTCAATTTTTGAACAGGAGAACCGCCATGCATAAATTCTGCCGTTGCCTATTGATTCTCTTCGCCGCCCTGATGGCCTTCGCGCCACCCGCGCAGGCCGAAGCGCCGAAGGCTTCAACCCAGGTGCCCGGCTATTACCGCATGCAGCTTGGGCAGTTCGAGATTACCGCGCTGTACGATGGCGCGATCGAACTGGATGTGAGCCTGCTGAAGAACGCAAAGCCCGCCGACCTGCAACGCCTGTTGTCGCGCATGTTCGTCGGTAGCCCCAAGATGCAGACGGCGGTGAACGCGTATCTGATCAACACCGGCAGCAACTTGGTGCTGGTCGATACCGGCGCCGCGAAGCTGTTTGGCCCTTCGCTGGGGAATGTGCTGCAGAACATGAAGGCGGCGGGTTATGAACCGGCACAGGTGGATACGGTCGTCATCACCCACTTGCACGGCGATCATATGGGCGGGCTGAACGATGCCAGCGGCCAGCCGCTTTTTCCGAAGGCGAAGGTTCTGGTGTCGCAGGCGGATAACGATTTCTGGCTGTCGCAGAAGGTCGCCGATGGCGCACCAGTCAAAGTACAGCCTTTTTTCAAGATGGCACGCGATACTGCCGCGCCTTATCTGGCGAGCGGGCAGTGGAAAATGTTCACCGAATGCAGCACGCTGGTGCCCGGCATTCGGGCGGTCAAGGCCAACGGCCATACGCCGGGGCATACCGCTTATGCCGTCGAGTCCGACGGGCAGAAGCTGCTGATCTGGGGCGATGTGGTGCATGCCCACGCCGTGCAGTTCGCCAAACCGGGCGTTTCCATCGAGTTCGACATCGACCAGAAACAGGCCATCACCACGCGGCGCAGCCTCATGAAGGCGATGGCGGCCAGTAAATCGCTGGTGGCCGGAATGCACCTGCCGTTTCCCGGCATCGGGCATGTCCGGGCGGAAGGTAGGGGCAGCTACAGTTGGGTGCCGATAGAGTTTGCGCCGCTACCCAAGGCGGCAGGCCAATAATCCCGAATAGAAATTACTGCTCCCGTTTTTTTCGAGTAACCCGCACAGCGGGCATATCGAAGCCAGTCCTGAGGCCGTCGAGGGGGATTGGTGTCGTTTTGTGCAATCATGCGGTGCGCGCAAAATTCTTTTGCCTCCTCCTGTGCTAGAATGCGCGCCCTTTTCATCCAGCAAGGCTGTTTCCATGTCCCGCGAACTCCGCAATATCGCCATCATCGCCCACGTCGATCACGGTAAAACCACGCTGGTAGACAAGTTGCTCAGCCAGGCAGGCATGTTTGCTTCGCACCAGCATGTCGCCGAGCGCGTCATGGATAGCAACGACATCGAAAAAGAGCGCGGCATTACGATTCTCGCGAAAAACTGCGCGGTGGATTACGAAGGCGTGCATATCAATATCGTCGATACGCCCGGCCACGCCGATTTTGGCGGCGAGGTGGAGCGCGTGCTGGGCATGGTGGACAGCGTGTTGCTGCTGGTGGACGCGGTGGAAGGCCCGATGCCGCAGACCCGTTTCGTCACCAAAAAAGCACTTGCTCTCGGCCTGCGCCCGATCGTGGTGATCAATAAGGTGGATCGTGACGGAGCGCGTTGCGACTGGGTGATCAACAAGACTTTCGATTTGTTCGACAAGCTCGGCGCGACCGAAGAGCAACTGGATTTTCCGGTGGTGTATGCATCGGCGTTGAACGGCTATGCCACCCTCGATTTGGCGCAACCCAGCACGGATATGCGCCCGCTGTTCGACGCGGTACTCAAGCATGTGCCCGCGCCGGAAACTGATGTGGACGCGCCGCTGCAATTGCAGATATCCGCGCTGGATTATTCCAGTTTCGTCGGTCGTATCGGCGTGGGCCGCGTATGCCGCGGCCGTGTCAAATCCGGCCAGGATGTGATGGTGTTGAGCGGCAACAATCCGCCGAAGCGCGCGCGCATCAATCAGGTGCTCGGTTTTCGCGGCATCGAGCGTGTGCCGCTGGAAGAGGCTCTCGCGGGCGACATCGTGCTGATCAACGGCATCGATGAAATCGGCATCGGCGTGACGCTGGCCGATGTGAGCCAGCCGGAAGCCTTGCCGATGCCCAAGGTTGACGAGCCGACGCTGACCATGAACCTGATGGTCAACACTTCGCCGCTGGCCGGGCAGGAAGGCAAGTTTGTCACCAGCCGTCAGATCCGCGAGCGCCTGAACAAGGAGCTGCTGGTCAACGTGGCGTTGCGTGTCGAAGATACCAATGAGACCGACGTGTTCCTGCTGGCAGGACGCGGCGAATTGCACCTGACTATCCTGCTGGAGAACATGCGCCGCGAAGGTTTTGAAATGGGCGTGGGCAAGCCGCGCGTGGTGTATCGCGAGATCAACGGCGAGAAGTGCGAGCCTTTCGAGGTGCTGACGGTCGATGTGGAAGACACCAATCAGGGCGCGGTGATGGAAGAGCTGGGCCGGCGGCGCGGCGACTTGCAGGACATGCAGCCGGACGGGCATGGCCGCGTGCGCCTGGAATACCGCATTCCGGCGCGCGGGCTGATCGGCTTCCAGTCCGAATTCATGACCATGACGCGCGGCACCGGCATCATGGCACACGTCTTCGACGACTATGCGCCGGTCAAGGCAGACATGCCCGGTCGCCGCAACGGTGTACTGATTTCTGCCGAACACGGCGAGGCGGTGGCTTACGCGTTGTGGAATCTGGAAGAGCGCGGCCGCATGTTCGTGTCGCCCGGAGACAAGTTATACGAAGGCATGATTATCGGCGTGAACAGCCGCGACAACGATCTGGTGGTCAACCCGATCAAGGGCAAGAAACTAACCAACGTGCGCGCCTCGGGCACGGATGAGGCGGTGCGCCTGACCCCGCCGATCCGCCTGACGCTGGAATCTGCCGTCGAGTTTATCGACGACGACGAGCTGGTGGAAATCACCCCGCAATCCATCCGCCTGCGTAAACGCTTCCTGTCGGAAATCGAGCGCAAGCGCGCGGCGCGCGAATTGGAGAGTATGGCCGGGGGGTAAATATTAAGGGTTGCACAATAAACTACTCCGCCG
This sequence comes from Gallionella sp., assembly GCA_049294375.1. GTDB lineage: Bacteria > Pseudomonadota > Gammaproteobacteria > Burkholderiales > Gallionellaceae > Gallionella. The sequence continues at coordinate 44,855 of JBAQCT010000169.1, forward strand.
CAAGCAGCGGGGTATGAGTAGGGTGGATAAAACGCCGGAGGCGTGTATCCACCATTTGCTTCGGTGGATTCGCGCTGCCCCCTATCCAACTTTCCCCCGGAGGGGGAAAGGGCGACCGCTCCCTCTCCCTTCGGGAGAGGGTTGGGGTGAGGGCTGGCGCTTAATCCACCCTACGAAAAATGCTACGCCGCAAGCGGCGGGGAATTGAACCCGAAGAGATTAACTGCACTCAGTTACAGCCTTTCAATTTATTGGCCATACAGTCTCGCGCCATCTTTTGTGCTTTTTCAATTTGATCTGGCGACATTTTGCTTGCCAGTAAATCACGAGTCTTAATTGCATCGGCATTTCCAGAAGCCACGCTAAGATCGAACCACAAATGCGCGCGGACATAATCCTTGGGAACGCCTTTTCCATTGTTATACATGGCGCCAAGGTTAAATTGCGCTTGAGCGAGACCCTGCTGCGCAGCCAGTCGAAACCACTTTACAGATTGGGCGTAATCCCGAGGGACACCTTGCCCTTCGATATACATAACCCCAAGGTCGTATTGCGCTTTAACAAGACCCTGCTGCGCAGCTAGCCGGAACCACTTTACGGATTGGGCGTAGTCCCGAGGGACGCCTTGCCCTTCGGCGTACATGACCCCAAGGCCATATTGCGCTTCATCATTCCCTTGTTGCGCCGCCAGCCGATACCACTTCATTGCTTCGGCATAGTCCTGGGGAACACCTTGCCCTTCGGCATATTTGGCTCCGAGGTTGGATTGCGCCAGGGCGTCCCCTTGTTCCGCCGCCAGCCGATACCACTTTGCTGCTTCGGCGTAATCCTGTGAAACACCTTGCCCTTTGTCATACTTGACCCCGAGGTTGGATTGCGCCAGGACATCCCCTTGTTGCGCAGCCAGCCGATACCACTTCGCTGCTTCGGCGTAATCCTGAGGGATGCCTTGCCCTTTGTCATGCATAGCGCCAAGGTTGGATTGCGCCAGGACATCCCCTTGTTGCGCCGCCAGCCGATACCACTTTATTGCTTCGGCATAGTCCTGAGGGACACCTTGCCCTTTGTCATACATAGCGCCGAGGTTGGATTGCGCCAGAACATCCCCTTGTTGCGCCGCCAGTTGATACCACTTTATTGCTTCGGCATAGTCCCGAGGGACACCTTGCCCTTTGTCATACATAACGCCAAGATTGGATTGCGCCAAGACATCCCCTTGTTGCGCCGCCAGCCGATACCACTTTACTGCTTCGGCGTACCGAGGGGCACCTTGCCCTTCGATATACATAACCCCAAGGCTGTATTGCGCTTTAACAAGACCCTGCTGCGCAGCTAGCCGAAACCACTTTACGGATTGGGCGTAATCCCGAGGGATGCCTTGCCCTTCGGCATATATAACCCCAAGGCTATATTGCGCTTCATCATTCCCTTGTTGCGCCGCCAGCCGATACCACTTTATTGCTTCGGCATAGTCCTGGGGAACGCCTTGCCCTTCGGCATACTTTGCCCCGAGGTTGGATTGCGCCAGGGCGTCCCCTTGTCGTGCCGCCAGCCGATACCACTTTACTGCTTCGGCGTAATCCTGAGGGACACCTTGCCCTTTGTCATACTTGACCCCGAGGTTGGATTGCGCCAAGGCATCCCCTTGTTGCGCCGCCAGTTGATACCACTTTACTGCTTCGGCGTAATCCCGGGGGGCACCTTGCCCTTTGTCATACTTGACCCCGAGGTTGGATTGCGCCAGGACATTTCCTTGTTCCGCAGCCAGCCGATACCACTTTACTGCTTCGGCATAGTTCTGGGGAACACCCTGTCCTTTGTCATACTTGACCCCGAGGTTGAATTGCGCCAGAGCATCCCATTGTTGCGCCGCCAGCCGATACCACTTTGCTGCTTCGGCGTAATCCTGGGGAACGCCTTGTCCTTTGTCGTACTTGATCCCGAGGTTGGATTGCGCCAAGGCATCCCCTTGTTCCGCTGCCAGCCGATACCACTTTACCGCTTCGGCGTAGTCCTGGGGTACACCCTGTCCTTTGTCATACTTGATCCCGAGGTTGGATTGCGCCAGGGCATCCCCTTGTTTCGCAGCCAGCCGATACCACTTTGCTGCTTCGGCGTAATCCTGAAGAACGCCTTGCCCTTTGTCATACATAAGGCCAAGGTGAGATTGCGCTGGGGCAAAACCCTGTGGAGTCAATTTTTTAAACTTTTCAAATGCGGTTTTATAGTCTTGCCGGTCAAAAGCAGCGATGCCCTCTTCCCACTCGCCTGCCCACACAACACTATTGCCGGCCATCACCAGCACTATCATCAGAATAATCTTTCGCATCCCCATCACCAATATTTGCCACATTCTTTGAATATAGTCATTCCCACGGCGCCGTTCAACTCCCTGAACTCACCGCCCGAAACCTGCCATCCGAATTTTGCATTTGGGTAATTCTATCAGGCTGGACTAAAGCTGCTGCTCGTGACCATCTCATTGCGGCACACTGCTGCTTGTCAAGAGAATTGCCATGGCTGTCTCCAACGGGCGGGCTGGTGATGGTAAGATGCGCGCCCTTACGTTTTTCAAGTGTGACGATGAAGCTGGCCATTGCGCAAATTAACTGTGTGCTGGGCGATCTGGCGCAGAACGCGGCGAATATTTTGCGGTATGCCGAACAGGCGAAGCAGCAAGGGGCACAACTGTTATTGGCGCCGGAGCTCAGTCTGTGCGGTTATCCGCCGGAAGATTTGTTGCTGCGCAGCGGGTTTTACCGGGCGTGCGAACAGGCATTGGCCGAACTTGCCGGGAGCATATCGGGTATCGCGGTGGTGGTTGGGCACCCGCACGAACAGGATGGGAAGCGCTACAACGCGGCCTCCCTGCTGCGGGATGGAACGGTTGCCGCGACCTACCTCAAGCATGTGCTGCCGAATTATTCCGTGTTCGACGAAGAGCGCTATTTCGATCATGGTGTCGATCCCTGCGTTTTCGAGATCGATGGCATCCGCTTCGGGCTGAATATTTGCGCCGATGTTTGGGAACCCGAGGCTGCGCGCTGTGCGCATGACGCCGGCGCGCAAGTGCTACTGGTGTTGAATGCCTCCCCTTATGCCATACGCAAACAGGAATCCCGTTATCGTGCCATCCGCAAGCGGATTGCGGAAACCGGCATGGCCGTGGTTTATGCCAACCTTGCAGGCGGGCAAGATGAGCTGATCTTCGACGGCGGCTCGTTCGCGATGGATCGGCATGGCAGCCTGACCGCGCAGGGCAGGTGCTTTGAAGAAGACTTGTTGTTGCTGGAACTTCAGGAAGATTTGCGCCCGGTTGGGGGAATGGTTTCGTCGCCGGGTGAGGAAGCAGGTGTCTATCGTGCGTTGTGCCTCGGTGTTCGCGATTACATCGGCAAGAACCGCTTCCCGGGCGTATTGCTGGGATTGTCGGGCGGGATTGATTCCGCATTGACGCTGGCGATCGCGGCTGATGCGCTGGGCGCGGATAAAGTCCATGCGGTCATGATGCCGTCACCTTATACCGCGCAGATCAGCCTGGACGATTCGCGCGAGATGGTGAAAACTCTCGGCGTGCGCTATGACGAATTTTCCATCGAGGCGATGTTCCAGAGCTATATGGGTACACTGGATGCCGCCTTCGCCGGGCGCGCGGTGGACACCACCGAAGAAAATTTGCAGGCGCGCATCCGTGGCACCTTGCTGATGGCCTTGTCGAACAAATTTGGTTCGCTGGTGCTGACCACAGGCAACAAGTCCGAGATGACCGTGGGCTACGCCACGCTGTACGGTGACATGGCGGGCGGTTTTGCGGTGCTCAAGGATGTCAGCAAAACACTGGTGTATCGTCTGGCGCGTTACCGCAATACGCTGGGGCAGGTGATTCCGGAGCGCATCATCACGCGCCCGCCAAGCGCAGAATTGCGCGCGAACCAGACAGACCAGGACAGCCTGCCGCCCTACGATGTGCTGGATGCCATCATGGCTTGTTACGTCGAACAGAATCTCCCGATCCCCGAAATCGTCGCACGCGGATATTCCGAAGCGGACGTTCGCCGGGTGGTGCACCTGATCCGCATCAGCGAGTACAAGCGCCGCCAGTCTGCGGTGGGCATCCGCATTACCGAGCGCAGCTACGGGAAGGACTGGCGCTACCCGATCACGGTGCGCTATCAGGATACATTCTGATTTATTCCGGATCCATTCCAAGTTAATTCCCTTTAAGCGCGAGTTTTGCTACAATGCGCAGCGTTTTGAGATGGGCTTCGAGCCCGTTTTTTATTTGTGGGCAGTATTTATGGATGTGGTGAAGCTCGTCGAGACGACGGTAAACGGCTTGGGTTATGAACTGGTGGATTTTGAACGCTCCGGGCGCGGCGTGCTGCGGGTGTTCATCGACAAGCCGGGAGGCATTTCGCTGGACGATTGTCAGGCGGTGAGCAACCAGTTGACACGGTTGTTTCCGGTTGAGAACGTCGATTATGAGCGCCTCGAGGTTTCGTCGCCGGGCCTGGACAGGCCGTTGAAGAAGGAGGCGGACTTTGTGCGCTTCGCGGGCGAAAAGGCGCAGCTCAAGCTGCGCATGCCGTTGGCGGGACGAAAGAACTTCGTCGGTGTGATAGGCGGGGTAAGCGACGGGATACTGCAGTTGGATGTGGATGGCAGCCAGGTAGCGATCGAGCTGTCGAATTTGGATAAGGCACGTTTGGTGCCGGTTTTGTAGGGTGCGTTTTACGCGCCATGATGTATGCAGTGAGCCTGCATATGCAGGTAATTAGCCGGAGAAAATAGTATGAGCCGTGAAATTTTGTTGTTGGTGGATGCGCTTTCGCGTGAAAAGAGTGTGGATAAGGAGGTCGTATTCGAAGCCTTGGAATCGGCTCTTGCATCTGCGACCAAAAAACGCTTTGCCGACGAGGCCGATGTGCGTGTGCAGATAGACCGCCATACCGGTGAGTATGATTCTTTCCGCCGCTGGGAAGTGATGGATGATGAGACTTTCGAGACGCCGGACATTCATATCAAATTGGAGGAAGCACAAAAGCGCAATCCCGATATCCAGCTTGGCGAGTTTATCGAGGAGCCGCTGGAATCCATCGATTTCGGGCGTATCGGCGCACAAGCCGCAAAGCAGGTGATTTTCCAGAAGATCCGCGATGCCGAGCGCGAGCAGGTGCTGAGCGACTTCATGGAGCGCAAGGAGCATCTGATTTCCGGTACGGTGAAGCGGCTCGAACGCGGCAGCGCGATCATCGAGTTCGGCAAGATCGAAGCTTTGCTGCCCCGCGAACAAATGATCCCGAAGGAAAATTTGCGCATCGGCGACCGCGTCAAGGCGCATTTGCTGCGCGTGGATCGCAGCGCGCGCGGCCCGCAGGTGATCCTGTCGCGCACCTCGAACGAGTTGCTGGTCAAGCTGTTTGAACTGGAAGTGCCGGAGATCGAAGAAAAGCTTCTCGATATCGTCAGCGCCGCGCGCGACCCCGGTTCGCGCGCAAAGATCGCGGTGCAATCGCATGACCCGCGCATCGACCCTATTGGCACCTGTGTCGGAATGCGCGGTTCCCGCGTGCAGGGCGTGACCAACGAGCTTGCCGGCGAGCGTGTGGACATCATTCTCTGGGCGGAAGACCCGGCCACTTACGTTATCAACGCATTGGCTCCCGCAGAAGTGAGCAGCATCGTGGTGGATGAAGAAAAACACAGCATGGACGTGGTCGTCGAAGAGGAAAACCTGGCGCAAGCCATCGGGCGCGGCGGGCAGAATGTGCGCCTCGCCAGCGAATTGACCGGGTGGGAACTCAATATCATGACCGTCGAGCAGTCCAATGAGAAACATTCAGAGGAATTTTCCAAGACGCGTGGGTTGTTCATGGAGAAGCTGGATGTGGACGAGGAAGTTGCCGATATCCTGGTGCAGGAAGGCTTTAACACGCTCGAAGAAGTGGCCTATGTGCCGCTGGAAGAAATGCTGGAAATCGAATCTTTCGACGAAGCGACCGTGAACGAGTTGCGTAGCCGTGCCCGCAATGCCTTGTTGACGGCGGCGATAGCCAGCGAAGAGCGCGTGGAGCACGGTATCGAAGATTTGCTCAAGCTGGAAGGCATGGATGAGCAAACTGCGCGCACACTCGCAGCCAAAGGTGTTACGACGCAGGAGCAATTGGCGGATCTGGATGTGGATGAACTGGTGGAGCTTTCCGGCATGGATAACGAACGGGCCAACACGTTGATCATGACGGCGCGCGCACCCTGGTTTGTTTGAACCAGCAAGGCAATGGTAGCTTAAAGGACAGTAATGGGAAAAATGAACATAGCGCAGTTTGCGACGGAACTGGGATTGCCGGTTACCTTGCTGCTTGAGCAGTTGAAGGCGGCCGGGGTCAAAAAAGGGCAGGAATCCGATACTGTTTCCGAAAAAGACAAGGCGCAATTACTGGAACATTTGCGCCAGGCGCATGGTGCCGAGAAACCCACCAAAAAGATCACGCTGAACCGGCGCGAGACTACGGAGATCAAAAAAGCAGATAGTTCCGGTCGGGCGCGCACCATACAAGTGGAAGTGCGCAAGCGCCGTATTGTGGCCCCGCCGGCTGTTGCAGAGGCTCCTGCGCCCGCAGTTGCACCGTCCAAAACAGAGGCCGTCAAGGTTTTGAACGAACAGGAACTGGCTGCGCGCGAGCAGGAAGCGCGGCTGCAAGCAGAACTGGCGACGCGCCAGGCAGCCGAAGCGCAAGCCAAGCAAGAACGCAGCAAGCGCAAGACGACGAAGAAAGCGGCAGAGCCCGAGCAGCCTGCCGCCCCGGCAGCAAAAGAGGAAGCCGCGCCTGTTGTGGCCGCTCCGGCAGTTGATTTGGCCGAAGGCACATTGCATAAGCCAACGCCCAAGCCCGGGGACAAGATAGCCAAACCAAGTAAAAAGCCAAAGGCTGAAGCCAAGGCGAGCCCTTGGGACGAAAAAGGGCACAAGAAGCGCACGCCCGTTAAAACCGGAGAGAAAACCGGCGTCTGGGCAACACCGATCCGTGCGCCGCGCCACGATAAACACAACAAACATGCGGTTGCGGAACCGGCACATGCGTTCTCGTTGCCGACCGAACCGATCGTGCATGAAGTATCCGTTCCGGAAACCATCACTGTTGCGGAATTGGCGCAAAAGATGACCGTCAAGGCAGCAGAGATCATCAAGGTATTGATGAAAATGGGCTCGATGGTCACCATCAACCAGGTGCTTGACCAGGAAACCGCGATGATCGTCGTAGAGGAAATGGGGCATATTGCCAAAGCCGCCAAACTGGATGACCCCGATGCTTATCTGGCCGATGCCGAGGAACATCACGATGCGGTCATGGAACCGCGCGCACCGGTTGTCACCGTGATGGGACACGTCGACCACGGCAAGACATCCTTGCTGGATTACATCCGCCGCACCCGTGTTGCTTCGGGCGAAGCGGGCGGCATCACGCAGCATATTGGCGCATATCATGTCGATACGCCGCGCGGCATGATCACCTTCCTCGATACGCCGGGGCATGAGGCGTTCACGGCGATGCGCGCGCGCGGCGCCAAGGCGACCGATATCGTGATTCTGGTAGTGGCCGCCGACGACGGCGTGATGCCGCAGACCAAGGAAGCCATTCATCATGCCAAGGCCGGCAACGTGCCGCTCGTGGTCGCAGTGACCAAGATCGACAAGCCTGAGGCCAACTCGGAGCGCGTCAAACAGGAGCTGGTTGCCGAAGGCGTGGTGCCGGAAGATTGGGGCGGCGATACGATGTTTGTCGAGGTTTCATCCAAGTCCGGGCAAGGTATCGATCAATTGCTCGAAGGCGTATTGTTGCAGGCGGAAGTTCTGGAATTGAAGGCGCCACGCACTACACACGCCAAGGGGCTGGTGATCGAAGCGCGCCTGGACAAGGGCAAGGGACCGGTCGCTACCGTGCTGATCCAGTCAGGCACCCTGCGGCGCGGCGATGCGGTATTGGTCGGTTCTGTCTTCGGGCGCGTGCGCGCCATGCTGGACGAAAACGGCAAGGCCATCGCCGAAGCGTACCCGTCTATTCCTGCCGAAATCCAGGGGCTTTCCGAAGTGCCCGCCGCCGGCGAGGAATTGATGGTGATGGCGGACGAAAAACGTGCGCGTGAGATTGCGCTGTTCCGTCAGGGAAAATATCGTGGCGTGAAGCTGGCCAAACAGCAGGCCGCCAAGCTGGAAAACATGTTCGAACAAATGGCGGAGGGCGAAGTGCGCACCCTGTCGCTTATTGTGAAATCCGACGTACAGGGTTCTGCGGAGGCGATTGCGCAGTCCCTGCAAAAACTTTCCACCAACGAAGTCAAGGTCAACCTGATTCACGGTGGGGTCGGTGCGATCTCCGAGTCGGATATCAATCTTGCTTTGGCTTCCAAGGCGATCGTGATCGGCTTCAACACCCGCGCTGACGCCGCCGCACGAAAGCTGGCCGAGGCTTCGGGTGTAGACATCCGCTACTACAACATCATCTACGCGATGGTGGACGAGATCAAGGCTGCTCTGTCCGGTATGTTGGCTCCGGAAAAGAGGGAGAGCATTCTCGGCATGGTCGAGGTGCGCCAGGTCTTTACCGTTTCCAAGGTGGGCACGATTGCAGGTTGTATGGTGCTGGAAGGCATGGTGAAACGCGGCGCGAAGGCGCGAGTGTTGCGCGACAACGTGGTGATTCACGACGGCGAACTGGATTCGCTGAAACGCTTCAAGGACGACGTGAAGGAAGTAAAAGCCAATTTCGAGTGCGGCCTGTCGATGAAGAATTACAATGATCTGGTCGTGGGCGACAAGCTCGAAGTCTACGAAATCGTCGAGGTTGCGCGCGCGCTGTAATGGGCAACTTCGCCAGGACAGACCGCATTGCCCAGCAAATCCAGCGCGAAATAGCCGAGCTGGTGCGCCTCGAAATCAACGATCCGCGCGTGCGTCTGGTGACCATCACCGGCGTTGAAGTGGCGGGCGACTATTCCCATGCCAAGATTTTTTTTACCAGGCTGGACGGCAAACATACCGAGGCGCAACAAGGCTTGGAAAGCGCCAGCGGCTTCCTGCGCAAGCAGTTGGCGCATAGCATCAAGCTGCGTGTGATGCCGCAACTGCATTTTGTTTACGATTCTTCTGTCGAGCGCGGTAGCCACTTATCGCAACTGATCGATCAGGCGGTAGCCAGCGACCGGCAGCATGACGATAAGAAATAATTTCAAAACGGCATCATCCACGAAAAACACGAAAGGCACGAAATAAAACAAAGAACCGCATTGGTTTGGCGTTTTACTCATTTCGTATTTTTCGTGCCTTTCGTGGACAACTGCTTTTTCCCAGGATAATAACTAATGGCACGAACTTATCGCCCGCTGGATGGTGTGCTGTTGTTTGATAAGCCTCTGGACTTGAGCTCCAACACCGCGTTGCAAAAAGTCCGCAGGCTGTTCCAGGCCGAAAAAGCCGGACATACCGGTACCCTTGATCCCCTTGCCACTGGACTGTTGCCGATCTGTTTCGGCGAAGCCACCAAATTTTCCAATGCCTTGCTGGATGCCGATAAAACCTATCGCGCCCGGTTGCGCATCGGGCAAACCACGACCACCGGCGACGCGGAAGGCGAAGTCATCGCCGAGCATCCGGTCGAGATCGAGCAGGCCGATGTCGATTCCGTACTGGAAAAATTTCGTGGTGAAATTCAACAGCTCCCGCCGATGCACAGCGCGCTCAAACACAAGGGCAAGCCGCTCTACGAATACATCCGAAAGGGCGAAACCATCGAGCGCGAACTGCGTAACGTGGTGATTTACGAGCTGGTGCTGAACTCTTTCGGTGGCAAAGAACTCCCCCCTCCTAACCTCCCCCCCGTGGGGGGAGGAACAATTGCCCCCTCTCCCTTCGGGGGAGGGTTGGGGAGGGGGTTTGAAATGGATATCACCGTGCGTTGCAGCAAGGGAACTTACATACGCACGCTGGCCGAAGACATTGGCGCGGCGCTCGGTTGTGGCGCACACCTGACCGGCCTGCGCCGCACCGCAATAGCGCATTTCGACCTGGGCAATGCATACAATTGGCAGCAACTGGAGGCGATGACCGAAGCCGAGCGCGATGCCTGCGTGTTGCCTCCGGAAGCCCTGATGCCGGGCATGCCCAGGCTGCAACTGGATGCGGTACAAATCAAACGCCTCGCGCAGGGGCAGCGGCTAGGATTGGATACAGGCTTGCCCGATGGAAAGGTCAGTTTGTATGGCGCGCAGGGATTTATCGGAGTGGGGCTGCTGCAAGGCCGCCGTCTGGCGCCTGACAGGTTGTTGTCCTGCGTGGCAAAGCAAGCGGCGCAAGGCAGCGATGTGCCTGCTGGCGGACATATTTCATAATCGGGTTTGTGTCGGGGCAGCGATAACATTGATCGCCTCGAAACAACGCGCGTATTTCGTTTGAAGCGCAATAAGCTTTCGGATACAATGCGCGTCCTTTATAGGCGCGTAGCTCAGCTGGTTAGAGCACTACCTTGACATGGTAGGGGTCGTTGGTTCGAGTCCAATCGTGCCTACCAATTATCTTGAGTAAAATCAGGTGATTGGTAAAAAGTAGTGTAAATGTACCTAGCATGTACCTAGTTTTACCCATTCACCACTTTCAGCAACGCATTTTCTTTGTTGCGAATATCCAGCATTGGCGCATTGCTTTCTGGCCTCCAATCCGCGTAATGCTTCTCAGTTACAAGCGTGTTCTTATGACCCATTTGAACGCTCACATACTTCATTGGAAGCCCCATAGAGACCAATCTAGTACCAAAGGTATGGCGAAGGCTATAAACGGGTCTTTGACGGATTTCAAGCTTTTTTAAGGCTGGATACCAAACTTTGGCACGGAAGGTATTCATATCCAGTCTTTTACCTGACCTGCATCCCAAGAAAATCAAGCTGTTGTTGTCTTTATATGTATGCTCCTTTTGGGCAGCGATTGCGAACAAGGCACGGTCTGTTAAATCAACGTCCCTCTTTTTATCATTCTTTGGAAGTTTTTCACCCCCATCAGCATCAAGTGCTTTGCTAATTTTCAATTTACGTTCTTGGATGTTTATGTCCGAATACATCAGCAGCACTAATTCAGAAGGTCGGATTCCTGTTTCAACCAAAAATAAAACCAAGTTGTAATACCGTTTATTTCGCTTGGAAAAATAGTTCAAAATTAACTCTATTTCCTCAGCAGAAAAAGGGTCAATGGTATCTTCGGGTTCAGGAAGCTTGGGTAATATAATATCTTTGCAGGGGTTGTACCCTACCAACCTGTCTGCAATCGCAGCCGAATATAGCCCTGCTGGGGCGTTTGCATGGGCATCGTCACCATAAATGAAACAGACCTGTCGCGCTGGGAAGTGTGAATTCAACCTATTTTGGCTGGCTCATCAGGTGAGCTACCAATAGTAGAAAATGTTTATATCGGCAGAATTTTGTTTATATCGGCTTACAGAAAAACTTTATCGCCATATCTTTATGGTGGATAACCAAAAGCCAACAAGCCAAGAACGAATTTCGGATTAGCATCGGTTTGGGTGTATTTAGACCGTTTGGCATATTGACCCTACTGGCTGCTACCCCCCACAATCCAGCAATAACAATAATCAGGGATATGTAATGCTCGATGACATTAAGAAAACCTTGTGGGCAACCGCCGACAAGCTACGTGCCAACATTGATGCTGCTGAGTACAAGCACCTCGTGCTTGGTCTAATCTTTGTTAAATATGTCTCCGACACCTTCGCCGCAAGACGGGCAGAACTGAAACTGCGCTTTGCAGATAAGTCCGATGACTACTTTTTGCCCGACTGCACCCCCGAACTGTTGGCTGCTGAACTTGAAGACCGTGACTACTACACCGAGGTCAATGTGTTCTGGGTTCCTGAAGCCGCACGATGGGAAGCTCTACGTGCTGCCGCCAAGCAACCGGACATCGGCAAGCGCATAGACGAGGCTCTGGTGTTCATAGAGGCGGAGAACCCCAAGCTCAAGGGTATTCTGGATAAACGCTATGCCCGTGCCCAATTGCCTGACGGCAAGCTCGGCGAGTTGGTTGACCTTGTATCCACAATCGGCTTTGGAAGCAACGCAGGACAAGCCCGTGATGTACTGGGTCAGGTCTACGAATACTTCCTCGGTCAGTTCGCCAGTGCCGAGGGCAAAAAAGGTGGGCAGTTCTATACGCCTGCATCCATCGTTAAAACACTGGTGGCGGTACTCGCCCCACACCACGGCAAAGTGTATGACCCCTGCTGCGGTTCTGGGGGCATGTTCGTGCAGTCCGAAAAATTTATCGAGTCCCACGGTGGCAAGCTGGGCGATGTGGCTATCTTCGGACAAGAGTCCAACCCGACAACATGGCGACTGGCGGCAATGAATCTTGCCATTCGCGGCATCGACTTCAACCTTGGTCGTGAGCCTGCCGACACCTTCACCAAGAACCAGCACCCTGATTTACGTGCCGACTTCATTCTTGCCAATCCCCCGTTCAACATCAGCGACTGGTGGCATGGAAGCCTTACGGGTGACCCGCGCTGGGAGTATGGCGACCCACCGGCAGGCAACGCCAACTACGCTTGGCTGCAACACATGCTCTATCACCTCAAACCTACAGGTCGTGCAGGCATTGTGCTGGCGAATGGTTCCATGAGTTCTAGCCAAAACAGCGAGGGCGACATACGCCGTGCGATGGTGGATGCCGATGTGGTGGAGGTGATGATTGCACTTCCCGCACAGCTATTCTTCAACACCCAGATACCAGCCTGCCTGTGGTTCCTTGCAAAGCAGAAAACCACCCGTAAGGGTGAGGTACTGTTTATTGATGCCCGTAAGCTGGGGCACATGATAAGCCGTGTGCAGACCGAGCTAACCGATGAAGTGATAGACCGCATTGGTGGCACGGTTGCCGCGTGGCGTGGTGAAGGTGGTGAGTATCAGGACACCGCAGGCTATTGCCGCAGCGTGAAACTGGCGGAGATTGCCGAACATGGGCATGTGCTAACCCCCGGCAGATACGTGGGCGCAGAAGAAGTTGAAGACAACGATGAAGCCTTTGCCGACAAGATGCTGTCACTGACCGAGAAGTTGGGCGAACAGATGGCGAAGGGTGTGGAGCTTGACCAGTTAATCCGGCAGAAGCTTGGGGGGCTGGGGTATGAGTTTTGAACTGACTACCATTGGCGAGTATGCAACTATTCAAGGGGGCTATGCATATAAAAGCCAAGACTTCCAATCCAATGGAAATTGGCGCGTCCTCAAGATTAAAAATGTCCGCAATGGCTACGTTGACTACAATGATACGTCATATGTTGCTGATGAGATTGCTGTGTCAACAACCAAGTGGGTCACGAAAACTGGTGACATACTTATTTCAATGACAGGGTCAGGTCCTAGTGCACCTGAATCTTTAGTAGGTCGTGTTGCCAAAGTTTGGAAGGGAGACCCTCCGGCACTAATCAATCAGCGTGTTGGTCGTTTATGCCTTAAAGATGACTCAAGCATTGACAAAAATTTCCTGTTTTATCTGCTTTCATTGTATGAAACCCAAGAATATCTGGTAACCAATTCAACTGGTAGCGCAAATCAAGTAAACATAAGTGCAAAAACAATTGAATCTGTTACATATCCCAAGGTCGGTTTTCAAAACAGTAAGCAGATAGCGGATATTCTGGGCGTACTTGATGAGCACATTCGACTTCTGCGTGACACCAACGCCACTCTCGAAGCCATCGCACAGGCACTGTTCAAGTCGTGGTTCGTGGACTTCGACCCCGTACACGCCAAGCAACAAGGTATCGCACCGGAAGGGATGGACGAGGCTACTGCTGCGCTGTTTCCTGATGGGTTTGAGGAATCGGAGCTGGGGTTGGTGCCGAGGGGGTGGAAAGTTGAAACCATCTATAAAGTTGCAAACATTATTTACGGCGCACCTTTCGCATCAAAATTATTCACCACAGAAAAAGTTGGCAAGCCGCTTGTCCGCATACGAGATTTGAAGGATGAAACGCCGGGTATTTATACGGAGGAAGTACTCCCCAAAGGTTACTTGATTCAGCCGGGTGATATTGTCGTTGGAATGGATGGTGAGTTTCGTGCTTATCTTTGGGGTGGTGAGCCTGCGTGGTTGAATCAACGAGTCTGCATCTTTGCTCCCAATCAAGGTGTCCCAAAGGTTTTCGTGCATAGGTCTATAGTTCCGTTGCTTGCCCAAGTTGAGGCAACGGAAACAGCAACAACTGTCATTCATCTCGGTAAAAATGATATTGACCGATTCAAAGTTGTTTCCCCGCATAAACCTGTGCTTGAGGCATTCGATGCTATTACCTCACCACTTTATGCAAGAGTAGTAGCAAACAAACAGACAGCCAAAAACCTCGCTTCCCTCCGCGACACATTGCTCCCCCGTCTGATTTCTGGTCAATTGAAAATTTCAGAAACTGAAAGTGAATTGGAGAATGCTTTGTGAGTAATCTAGTTATGCTTAAAGTGCGGAATTGTGCTCGGTAGTAGTATGAAAATCACACGCATAAATCACATTCGCAATCATCGAATCTTCCGCAACTACTCATGGCCTCCTGAGTTGCCAGATTTTGCACGTTTCAATGTGATTTACGGCTGGAACGGTGCAGGAAAGACGACCTTCTCCAATTTGCTCGTACACCTGCAAAAGAAGCAGCCGATTATCGAGGGGGAAGTAGAGTTCAAATTCGGCCAAAATAATGTCTCGGGTAGAGAGGTAGCTACATCGCAAATTCCCGCTGTAAAGGTTTTCAATCGCAATTTTGTTAGCGCAGCACTGTTTGAATTATCAGGGCAGCATTTTTCTCCGATTTATTATTTAGGTGAAGAAAGTGTTGAGTCTCGAAGAAAAATTGAGGAGCTAAAGTCGCTGCATGATGAAGCACAAAAGCTATTTGCGACAGCTAACTCAAAGAAACGTACAGCAGAAAATGCACTAGATAGCTTTTGTATTGCCCAAGCAAAAAATATTAAGGAGGCATTAAATTCAACTGGCCAGAATCCATACAACAATTACAACAAAAGCGGGTTCATCAACAAGGCGCATAAATTAACGTCTACGACATATCAGTCTCATATTCTTGATACGCCAGCCAAGATTAAATTGCGTGAAAAGCTAGTGGAAAAGTCCAAGGACAAAATTGTTCCACTTGAGGCAGATTATCCAGACCTAATTGCCCTCACTGACCTAACCAAGAATGTTCTCTCGCGTTCCATTGTTTCAATTACGATTGAGAAGTTGGCTTCCAACCCCGCCTTGGCGGCTTGGGTTCAACAGGGTCTTGCTCTACATCAGGTGGATGGTAAAGCGGAGAATTGTGAGTTTTGCGGACAAGCGTTGCCAGATAATCGAATCCGGCATCTTGAGTCTCATTTTAATGATGAATTCCGAAAATTCCAGACTGAACTGGCAGATACCATCGAGGAAATTGACAGAGCAAAGCAAACGCTCGACCTAGTACACCCACCTGAACCGTCAGCATTTTATGACCATCTAGTAGATGACCTTAAGAAGGAAATCTCAACCATTAACCAGCATCGCTGGTATGTGTCTTCATACTTGGATGCTTTGAAGGAAGCTCTTCTAGTCAAGCAAGAGAATCCTTTTCAAATAGTTGATTTACTGCAATACGTTGGGTATGAGGCAGACCCAGCAGAACCAAAAGGGTTCTGGGGTGCAACTTTTTCGATTTTGATTGGTGGAGTTTCTAATTTTGCTGCACTTAAAGGCCGACAAGCAGCTAAGCAAATCAATGCAATTATCAATGAGCATAATTCATTAACTGATAATTTCCAGAATGAAATTG
Source organism: Gallionella sp. (assembly GCA_049294375.1). Taxonomy (GTDB): domain Bacteria; phylum Pseudomonadota; class Gammaproteobacteria; order Burkholderiales; family Gallionellaceae; genus Gallionella. Next base: position 60,712 of record JBAQCT010000169.1, read on the forward strand.
ATAAAACTCGAGCAACCCTCGAACTGGCTGCCGTTGCTGAAGCATTCCCTGAGTACCATGAAAAGGATACCGCAATTAAACAGGCTATAAAGGAAAAGCAGCAAGCCGAAACCACAGTTAATCAGTATCAGGAGCAAATTGAACAACTTGAACTTATCGTTGTTCAACACCGCCGTCCTGCTGAAGAATTAAATTCAGAGATTCGAGCATACCTTGGGCGTGATGAATTAACCTTTGAAGTACATGACAATGGATATTCTATTACCCGCCGAGGTCAGCCTGCGGGTAACCTCAGCGAAGGGGAAAAAACTGCAATTGCCTTTTTGTATTTTCTAAAGTCGCTGCAAGATAAATCCTTTGATATGCCAAATGGCGTGGTTGTGATTGACGACCCGGTATCCAGCCTTGATGCCAATTCGTTGTATAGCGCGTTCGGATAGTCACCGACATGCGGATGGATATGTGGTTTGCCCAAGTTTGAGCATACTCTAATGCTTCGACACATCAGGCACGACTAGAGCGGGTATCGGGGTGTAATCCTCAGTTTCGGAATAGCTGGGAATTGTTAAAGGCATCCCCCGAAGATACGCACGAGCGGCTGCCCCCATCACTTTTGGTTCACCTAAATCCAAACGATACGGGTCAACCTTTGCGAGAATTATTTTCTTCTCAGCAGCGGCACAAATGGAAGATATGTTGGAATAAGTGACGCGCCCCTTGATGACGCACTTATCAATGGTGGCGGCGTTAGCTTTCGGGATTACAAGCAGTAAGGCAATGAAGGCAAGGCAGCTAGATTTCATTCTGGCCTTCTATGCAGTTTGCTGTACTGTTTTTGCTGGCATCATCTTTTGAAGTGTCGATAACGCTACGTTTAGTTCCTTCGCAACTTTACGCCAACTTTTGCCTTCAGCGAAAAGCTCGGTCGCCTTGGCCTTCAGAGCTTCGTCTGAAATTTTCTCAGGTCTTCCCAGCCGCTTACCCTCTAGCTTTAGCTGAGTGAGTTTGGCTTTGGTGCGCTGGCTTATGAGGCTTCGTTCAAACTCGCTTATCGCGCTGAGTAAAGTCATCGTCAGGCGTGTTGTCGGTGAATTGTCCAATACCCCAAGACCAAGCACCGCAACTTTCACACCACGATTAACGAGAGTGTCGATTGTCGAGACAACATCCAGAACGGTTCGCCCCATGCGGTCAAGATTCGTGACAATAAGAGTAGCCCCTTTACCCAGACGTTCATCCAGCTTGCTGAACTGCTCCCGCTTTAGGGCTGGAACACTGCCACTGACATTAGTTTCAACGTACACTCTATCGTCATCAACTGCATAACCAGCCGCTCTAATTTGGCTGATTTGTTGTCCAGTGCTTTGGTCGCTGGTGCTGACTCTTAAATATGCAAAATTTACCAAACATGCCCCCAAACGTAGTTTTATAGGGGCGCATTATATCGGTACTGTACCGTTTTGTCAATTATGCCTTTATCGGTACGCTATAGCCGTACCTGTAATCGTATTGACAAACGGTGGTATTACGGTACGTTCAAACCAATCACTTTTTGTGCAATTCCCTTCAAATTTAGACGCGCCAGTTAGGATGCTAACTTTAACGCAAGTGATGACAGTTGTTGCTCATACCACTATTCCGCCTGACTCGCTTCGGACGCAGTTACTGTGATTGAATTTGGGAATTTCGTTTCCCGCGCTGTCATAAGTATTTCCGCCATCGAATCTTTGCTCAAGTAAAAAATCAGACATACGATGCCGTAATGCCTTTTCTAATGCTGCACTGGCGGGGGGCATTGAGCGAAGGATAATTTGTGCTGCCTTGAGACGGAGTTCCACAGGCTCCCGCATGTTGCACATCGTTTCCTGCGTGGTCTCGATGGCAGTCAGCACGGCTGCGCTTAAACGTCTTGCCGTGACCTCCAGCCCAGTCTCAGATGCGGTGATAGTTTTTAATTGTGCTTGGAATTCAGGAATGCAACCCCAGCGGTAGACGGTCATCGCCGATACATTCAATATCTCTGCAACAAATTTATGCGATTCGCCTTGTGCCAGCAGTCGGAGTGCCGCATTCTGCTTGGGCTTCAGAGGTTTGTTCTTTATCATGATTTCCCCACATAAAATTATCATTGGCAAACATTTTGATAACTTTAGCAGACAGTATCACCTCCTAATTTATTAAATCGGTTATCACAAAATTGACATGAAAATTTGTGAAGCTGGATTTATTGGGCTGGGTATACAACATCGGTTTGAAGCGGAGAAGGGCAGCGGAAGCCGCATTATTCATAGCTGCTTAGGCAATGTACCTAGAAATGTTCCTAGCCGTTCGTTTTATTTTATTGGCGATAAATTTCACTGACAAACTAAGTGCCTGTTGTATAAACTTATTCGCTTTAGCTTGTTGAGCTTTAATTTTTCGTAATAAGTGCTTGTTTTGGTTCGAGTCCAATCGTGCCTACCAACGAATCGATGGGCTGGAACAGGGATGTTCCAGCCCATTTTTACTTGCGCTTCGCTAGTTTTACTGCGCCGCAATGCGCCCTTCAGCGCTTTGTGACGCGGTAATTCCAATTCTATTTTGGAACAACAATAATCATGTAGGGTGCGTTCCACGCACCAATGATGATGGTGCGTGGAACGCACCCTACGACATCGCACTTCTAATTTAGAAATGGAATAAAACTAGGATTCCAGCACCCGCAATTCCGTATTGGTATAACGCAGACGGCTCGCGAGCACGCTGGCGAGTCCTTCCATCAGGCCGAGAGCAAGCTTCTTGTGTTCCTCTGCCACCGCATCGAAAGTTTTGCGCGACAGCACATAGAGTTCGGTATCGGAAAATGCCACCGCATCGGCTGAACGCACATCGCCATCGAGGAAAGCCATTTCGCCAAAAAAAGCTCCCTGCCCAAATGTGCCGAGATGGTGGCTTTGTTTTTCTGAAATCGGCAGCATGATGCGCACGGCGCCCTTGCGGATCAAGAAAAGTTCGTCGCCGGTGTCGCCGCGCTTGAAGATTTTTTCGCCCGCCTTGTAGGAGCGCTTCTCCATGAGTTGTTCCAAAGCAGCCAGCGTTTGCTCCTTGCGCCCCCTGAACAGCTCGATCTCGTTGAGCCCGAGCGTCTCTTGTTCGCCCAGCTCGCAGAGCGCATCCTCGAGGATGCGATCCTCGACCCATTCGAGCGCTTCGTCGAGTTCACCGAATACGCGCACCGGGCTTTCCGGGCGCACCAAGCCGACCTGGTCGAAATATTGCTGCATGTCGCGGCCCGAAGGCAGGTTCTGCGGAAGTTGGCTGAAGATCAGGAAGCCGTGGCGCTCGGTGAGCATATCCTTGACCTGGTCCAGCATGTGGGCGGCGGTGACATCGACAGATTGCACGCGGCGCATGTCGAGGATGACGTAGTCCCGCGTCTTCAGCTCCGGCTCGAGCGCCGAGTAAAGCTGGTTGGTGGTGCCGAAAAACAGGCTGCCCTGAAGCTCGATGACCACGCCGCGCTCGCCGCGCGCAATGAGGATTTCCATTTCATCATGTGTCCGTATCCGTTTCGAGAAAGTCTCGTTGCAACGGAGCTTGCGGCGGACGATCGTGCCGCCGATCTGCTCGCGGATGAAAAGGAACACCGCGAGCACGATGCCGATACCCGACGCCGCGATCAGGCTGACCGTCAGCGCGGTGGTGATGACGGCGGCGATGACGGCGAAATCGAGTATCGTGGAGCGCTGTTTGAGGAACTGGAAGCTATGGCGGTCGATCATGCGCACGCCGATGACGATCAGGATCGCGGCGAGCGCCGCCACCGGCACCCAGGAGATCATTGCGCCGAGCACGAGGAAGGCGGCCAATGCCAGCACACCTTCGAAGACACCCGAGAACCGGCTTACCGCACCGCTGGAAATATTGACCAGCGTCGCGCCCATCGTGCCTGCGCCGGGGATGCCGCCGATCACGGCGGAAGCGACGTTGCCAAAACCCTGGCCGATCAACTCGCGGTTTGAATGGTGGCGCGAGCGCGTCAGCGCATCGAGCACCACGCAGGTTTTCAGCGTGTCGATGGAAAGCAGTACGGCCAGTGTCAGCGCGGGAACTGCGATGTGCATGATCTGGTCGAGTTCGACATCGCTCATGGCATGCCAGCGAGCCGCCATGGCATCGGTAAAACTGCCGCCACCGCCGAGCGAGCCGACGACGAACGGGTTGCCTTCAAGCGTGAGCAGCGCCGGGTCTGCCAGCCCGAGCCCGAAATAGGCGAGCACACCCGCCAACAGCGCGAGTATGGCAGCCGGCACGATTTTGGTGACGCGCGGTGCGGCGAGCATCACGGCTATCGTCACCGCGCCGACGACCATGCTTTGCCATTTCCAGAGATCCGGTGCGGCGAGCGATTCCCAGAAATGTGCGCCCTTGGGTGCGCCGAGAAACTTGGGCATCTGGCCGGCGATGATGTAGAGGCCGACGCCGGACAAATAACCGCTCACCACGGGATAAGGCATGTATTCGATCAGCCGCCCGAGGCGCACCATGCCAAAAAAGATCTGCATCAGTCCGGCCAGCAGTCCCAGCATCGACACCATCAGCAAAGCGGATTCGATGCTGCCGCCGCCGTGCATGAACTCGAGGGCAAACGCAGACAGCACGGCTGCTGCCGGAGCGCATGGAGCGGTGATGAGCCGGTTGGTGCCGCCCAGCATCGGAGCGATGAGGCCGAGCGCGGTCACACCGAGGATGCCGGCCAGTGCGCCTTGCGCCGCGTAGGAAGCGCCCAGCGGCGAATAGATGGTGACGCCGAAGGCAATGGCCGAAGGTAACGCGACAAGCATTGCGGCAAGACCGCCCCAGAAATCTCCTGCTTCAGGTTTGAGCAGCTTCATGGTTTACGCTCCCGGCTTATTCTTACTGTGTCACAAAGCGCTGAAGGGCGCATTGCGGCGTTAAAATCGGGCTCAAAATGCTCATTTACCCTATGTAAACTCCGCTTCTTCGCCCGATTTTGCCTTGCACTGCATCCCTTGATCGCTTTATGACGCAGTAAGATTATAAGTTCGCCAATCTATGCGATTTTTGACCAATGGCGGATAACGTTATGCCCGTGCCATTGTTTTACGCTCGGATCCTTACGTTCGGATTCGGGCGGAATCAAAACCGCTTCTCGTCAGTTTAACCATTTCCAGGTTCGATGGTGGAATATTATTCATCGCGGTTTACAGCAAGTGCCGCCACGCGGTGGTAGCGGCCGATTCCCGGTGCGATTTCTCCTGGCGGCGCAATATCCCAACGCCACTGCGTCAAGGCCTGGTGCTCGAGGCCGAGCTTTGTGGCAAAATCGGCATGTTCGGTAATCTTGCCGTTCCGGTCATAAGTCATTTGCTCCATGTCAGCCAGCACACAGACAGGAGCCGGGAAAGCTGCGAGATAATCCAGATGTTGCCGCATCAGTTTCGTGCTCCATTCTTCGAGAGTCGCCCCGTCAATTTCGGGGAAGCGCTTTCTCAGCCAATCCAGCGGCAACAAGGGTAACTGCGAAAGCAGATTGGCCGAAGCCACCCAATCGACGGTTGGATTGTCGAGGAATTCTGACGGTGGCGGCAAGTCCAGATTGTCCGGCGATACGGTTTCCAGCCGTTCCAGAAAACCGGTGACATCATGGGAAAGGAGGCGCACATTGGCATGCCTGCGTACCGCGCGCCGCACTTCCGGCAAGTGTACGAGATCGGCCAGCCACACGTTCTCAAACCGGCTTGCAAGTTCGGCCAGCGGTATATCCAGCAGCAACCCGGATCCGAATACCAGTGCAGTGCGAAAGTTGCTGCATGTGTGCAGCGATTCGAGCAATGCCGACCGGCTATTTTCCAGATGCGGTTGCCACGCTGTTTTGCAGCGCCGGTAGCGCGAATGGATACCGATGCTTTCACGCAGATAGCCAAGCTTTCGGGCGGGCGGGGGGCAATCGGCTGCGAGGTAGGTGAGCCACTCGGTCAGCATGGCGTGTTATGTATTTATAATTCGAGCGGAAATCAATGATGCGGTAATTTTGAATTCATGCTGTCCGCTCACATGACTTTACACATGGCAGAGCTAGCTGAATAGCCTTCGCTGTACAGGTTCCTTGCCGCTTTTCAGCAGCCTGTCGAGCGCCTTTTGCGCCGCACCCGTGATGCCTTTCCGGCTCCCGATCTCGATCAGTTTTCCCAATGCGCGCTCGTACTGATAATCCGTCTCGAGCCAGTCGGCGGCTATATCTCCGGTTGCATGCCGGGTCAGCTTCAGCATTCCCGACTTCACTCGCACCAAATATGCGCATGCCTTGCCTTTTTTTGCCACGATGGCGATGTGACGCTGGCGATCCATCAATACCTGACCGCAGGTTATATTGACAGTTGCGGATGAAAGAAAATCAATAGTACGAAAATCAACGGGGTCTTTTGCCATCGCAATTTATGTATAAATATGCGTACAGCATTTGTTATCGGCACATTTTCCATAAAATTGATGCTTGTTCGACTGTTGTTGGCAAAAAAACTATTTTCGGTCGAGCAAAGGCAATTATTTGCCGGAACCGGACAGCCGCTCCGCCGCGCGCACCGTGTTCGCCACCAGCATGGTGATGGTCATCGGGCCGACGCCGCCGGGCACCGGGGTGATGTAACCCGCCACTTCTTTCGCGCTGGCAAAATCCACATCGCCGACCAGCTTGCCTTCCGCGTTGCGGTTGATGCCGACATCGATCACGGTCGCGCCGGGCTTGACCATGTCGCCGGTGATGAAGTTGGCCTTGCCCACCGCCGCGACCAGAATATCGGCATCGCGGGTGTGCTTGGGCAGATCCTTTGTTTTGGATGTGCAGATGGTGACGGTGGCGTGCTTGTGCAGCAGCATCAGCGCCATCGGTTTGCCGACGATGTTGCTGCGCCCGACCACGACGGCGTGCTTGCCCTCAATCGCGATGCCGGTTTTTTCCAGCAATACCATCACCCCGTAAGGCGTACAGGACGGGAAAGGCGTCTCACCCGTCACCAGCGCGCCGACATTTTTTTCGTGAAAACCGTCCACGTCCTTGTCCGGGTTGATCGCCTCGATGACCTTGTGCGAGGCCAGGTGTTTCGGCAGCGGCAGTTGCACGAGAATGCCGTGGATTGCCGGGTCATTATTCAACGCCTTGATTTCGTCCAGCAGCGTGGCTTCGGAAACATCGCTGGCCAGCTCGATGTGTTTTGAATACAGACCCAATTCCGCACAGGCTTTCACCTTGTTGGCGACATACACCTTGGAAGCCGGGTCGCTGCCGACGATGATGACCGCCATGCCCGGGGTGATGCCGCGCGCCTTCAACGCATCGGCGCGCTCCTTCCATTCGGCGCGCACCTGCTGGGCGATGGTCTTGCCGTCGATAATCTGTGCTGTCATGTTTTGCTCCCGTTTGTCGATGTGTTATTGATCTGTGGAGTTTTTCTTGTACCGTTCGAGGCCATTTACGATTTCGGCGTGCGCCGATTCAACTCCCTGCCAGCCCTTGATCTTGACCCATTTCCCCGGCTCCAGCGCCTTGTAGAGTTCGAAGAAATGCTTGATCTGCTCCAGCGTGATTTTCGGCAAATCCCGGTAAGAAACGATTTCATGATATAGCGGAGTCAATTTGTCGGTGGGTACGGCCACAATCTTGGCGTCGCCGCCGCTTTCGTCGTCCATGCTCAGCATGCCGACCGGGCGGCACGGGATGACCGCGCCATGCACCACCGGGAAGGGCGTGACCACCAGCACGTCCACCGGATCACCGTCTTCCGCGATGGTTTCGGGGATGAAACCGTAGTTGCACGGATAGCGCATCAGCGAGGAAATGAACCGGTCCACGATCAGCACGCCGGAAGCTTTGTCCACCTCGTATTTTACCGGGTCGGCATGCTTGGGAATTTCGACGATGACGTTGCATTCGTGGGGGAGATTGTCGCCGGGGCGGACGTTTAACAGACTCATGCAGCTTCCTTGTTAATTAAAGTCCGCAATTATAAGCGATGCGGGGTGGTGCCGCGAAGCCGTAATAAGTTTAGAATATGGCGAGTTTAAAATACAACGGGTTCAACTCAGGGAGATGATGCTATGGCTGCACAAGGAAAGTTAACCGGCAAGATGGTGATCGGCCAATCCGGCGGCCCCACCGCAGTTATCAACCAGTCGCTGGTCGGCGCGATATTGGCGGCGCGCAAGCAACCCAATATCACCGGCATTCTCGGTGCGCGTCACGGCATTGCCGGGATCATGAAAGAAGATTTCATCGATCTGACCACGCAGAGCGCCGAACAGCTCGAGCTGGTTGCCACGACCCCGGCGGCGGCATTGGGCTCGGTGCGCCTCAAACCCGGCAAGGCCGAATGCGAAAAAGTGTTCGAGGTGTTCAGGAAAAATGACGTGCGTTATTTCTTCTACATCGGCGGCAACGATTCCGCCGAGACGGCGCACATCATCGCCGAGATGGCGAAGGAAGCAAATTACGATTTCTGCACCGTGCATATTCCCAAGACCATCGACAACGACCTGAAGGTCACCGACCATTGCCCCGGTTTCGCGTCGGCGGCGCGTTTTGTGGCGCTGGCCTTCATGGGCGACGACCGCGACAACCGCGCGTTGCAGGGCATCAAGGTCAACGTGGTGATGGGGCGCAGCGCCGGATTTCTGACTGCCGCATCCGCGCTGGCGCGCCAGACGGAAGACGACGGCCCGCATTTAATCTATTTGCCGGAGCGCGTGTTCGATGTGGAAAAGTTCAAGCAGGACGTGCGCGATGCCGTGGCGAAATATGGCCGTTGCGTGATCGCTGCCTCCGAAGGCATCTCCGATAAGGACGGCAACCCGATCTCGACCAGCGGCGAAAAGGATTCGCACGGCAACATCCAGCTTTCCGGCTCGGGTGCGTTGGGGGACACGCTGGCCGCATTGGTGAAGGACGCCTTTCCCGGGCAGAAGGTGCGTGTGCGCGCCGACACCTTCGGCTATTTGCAACGCTCATTTCCCACCATCATTTCTCCGGTGGATGCAAAAGAAGCGCGCGCGGTCGGCGACTTCGCGGTAAACCATGCCGCTAGCACCGGACAACCCGGGTCGGTGGCGATACGCCGCCTGGGCAGCAAACCCTATTCCAGCGAATGTTTCATCACGCCACTCTCGACCGTGGCGAGAGTCGCCACCGAGATGAAGAACGAATATATCAACGCGGCGGGCAACGACGTGACGCAGGCGTGGATCGATTACGTCGCGCCGCTGGTAGGTGATTTGCCGAAGATGGGGCGTTTGTAGGAATAGGCTCTAAATCTACTGATGGAACAACTAGCCTTACTGTGTCACAAACAGAAATGACCGGAGCTGTACCAGCTCCCTCCCCTTCAAGGGGAGGGTTGGGGTGGGGATGGGGTAAGTTTCTCCGATCTTTTCAACCCACCCCCATCTTGCCCGATTACGCGAAAAGCGGGAGCCTTACCCTGTTTATCCTGCCCGGCATAGACAGTCAGGTGCGGATAGGGAATCTCGATGCCATGCGCGTCAAACGCCTGCTTGAGTCTGCCAAGAAAAGCGCGGCGCACGTTCCACTGTTCCAAGGCGGTGGTCCTGAAGCGGCATCGCAGGATCACGGCAGAATCCGCGAAGTCTTGTACGCCCTGAATTTCGATATCGTCCAGTATTGTCGGCCCAACGGTCGCGTCGGCGCGTAGCGCGCTGCCGACCTCGCGCATGACCGCGATAACGTCGTCGAGGTTCTCGCGGTAGGCGACCCCCACATCGACCAGCGCGAACGCATAGTCGCGCGACTTGTTTGTGACCGTGGTGATCTGCCCGTTTGGCACGTAATGCACGCTGCCCTCGTTGTCGCGCAAGCAGACGTAGCGCAGGGTGATGTCCTCGACTGTTCCGGTCTTTCCGCATATTTCGACCACATCGCCCTGGCGGATCTGGTTCTCCAGCAGCATGAAGAAACCGTTGAAATAATCCTTGATCAGACTCTGCGCGCCGAACCCGACTGCGAGGCCGACCACACCGGCCGCACCGAGTATCGGGGCGATCGAAATACCTAGCTCGCTCAGCGCCAGCATGCCGGCGACCAGCGAGATCACGACAGTGGATATGTAGCGGAAGACGCGCGCCAGCGTTTCGATGCGGCGCGTCTCTTCTGCCGAGTCGGTGCGCGTATTCATGTAGTTGCGGAACATGCGGATCAGCTTGCGGCTGACCTGCATCAGCAACCACGCCAACAGCAAAATCACGACGACACGCAGCAGGTTTTGGGAAACTTGCAGGTATCCGGCAAAAGGAAGGTTATTCACGATATGTTTCCTGAACGGTCAGACGCCTGGTTCCAGTGTACATGTATCGGCGATGAACCGGTATGTGCCAATTCGTTCAACAAAATGGCCGGATGTGGTTGGGGGCAGTAGCGGACAGTTTCAGCAGGTTTCATATCTCGCGCCGTACCGGATACTTGAAATTTTGATGGATATCCCCAGATACGCTTCACGGGGCCGTCCCGGATTCTAGGTTTAGGAGGATGAAATGGCTAACATTTTACGCTACAACCCGGCCGATGATGCGTTTGATGATTTGTTTCGTGGCTTTTTCATGCGCCCGGTGCGCGTTGAGGGGCAGCAGGAAGTCCAGATCAAGGTGGATGTAAGCGAAGACGACAAGGCTTATACCGTTCATGCCGAGATTCCCGGTGTGAAAAAAGAGGACATCCACGTCACCATTGACGGCGACCAGGTTGCCATCAGTGCGGAGGTGAAAAACGAAAAAGAAGTGAAGGAAGGCGAAAAGATACTGCGCAGTGAGCGCTATTATGGAAAAGTGTCGCGCGCTTTTACGCTGGGGCAAGATGTGGATGATGCCGCTGCGGAGGCAAAATATAACAATGGCGTGCTCGAGTTGCGCTTGCCCAAGCGCGCCAGCGCAAAAAGCAGACGCCTCAACATCCAGTAGTTTATGGACAGTCGATAGGCTTGTTTTAACATCAAAGCGATACCGTCAAAAAATTTAACACCCCCGGCTTTAATGCCGGGGGTGTTTAACTTCCCTGCCTTTCAGGTTTTCAATACAACCTTTCCCAGCAGTAAACCCGGTCACGGATTTTTACGGCAAGGGATAGGGCTTTTGAAAAACCCCGTCAATTAGAGTGATCGGAGGACATATGTACGTCCTCGGCGCAAGGCTTGCAGACTGCGACAGCGCAAGCAAAGCCTGATAGAATCACGCCCTCGGAATTTTTGATCAACCTTAAAATTGTTTGGAGAAAAAAGCATGACTGTTGAACGCACCCTGTCGATTATTAAACCCGATGCAGTTGCCAAAAATGTCATCGGCCAGATTTACACCCGTTTTGAGAAAGCCGGCCTGAAGATCGTCGGCGCGCAGATGCGCCACTTGAGCCGCGCCGAGGCGGAAGGCTTTTACGCGGTGCACCGCGAACGCCCATTTTTCAAGGATCTGGTCAGTTTCATGATCTCCGGCCCGGTGATGATCCAAGTGCTCGAAGGCGAGAATGCGGTACTGAAAAACCGCGAGTTGATGGGCGCGACCGACCCGAAGAAGGCCGATAAGGGCACGATCCGCGCCGACTTCGCCGACAGCATCGACGCGAATGCGGTGCATGGCTCGGATTCTGCCGAGAACGCGAAGACCGAGATCGCCTATTTCTTCGCACCGAAGAACATTCATTCCCGTTGATGCAGAATCTCCTCGATCTCGATGTGCGGCAACTCACTGCATGGTTCGCGGAACACGGCGAGAAACCGTTCCGCGCCAGGCAGGTGCTGCGCTGGATATACAAGGCCGGGGAGTCAGATTTCGATGCGATGAGCGACCTTGCCGTGTCGTTGCGCGAAAAACTGAAGCAGATCGCCTGTGTGCAGCCGCCGAAGATGATGCGCGAGGAATTGTCCGACGACGGCACGTGCAAATGGTTGCTGGACATGGGTACCGGCAATGCGGTGGAGGCGGTGTTTATCCCGGAAGGCGACCACGAGAGTGCAAGTGACAACCCCGAGAGCAGTGAAGCGGTCGCAGGCATCACCTCCACTGGCCGATCCCGCTTCGCGGGTCCCTCGTCCCGCGCTCCGGTGCGCCGCAGAGGTACGCTGTGCATCTCGACACAGGCCGGATGTGCGCTGGAATGCTCATTTTGTTCGACCGGCAAGCAGGGTTTTAACCGGAATCTCGGCGTGGCGGAAATTATCGGCCAGTTGTGGTGGGCGAATCATCGGCTCGGTAAGGACGCAGAGGGAAACTGGAAAATCAGCAATGTGGTGCTGATGGGAATGGGCGAACCGCTGTTGAATTTCGACAATACGGTGAGCGCATTGCGGCTGATGCTGGACGATCACACCTATGGCCTGTCGCGCCGCCGCGTGACGGTCTCTACCTCCGGTATCGTGCCGGCAATGGACCGGTTGCGCGACGAATGCCCGGTTGCGCTGGCGGTATCTCTGCATGCGCCGGACGACAGGTTGCGCGACGAGCTGGTGCCGATCAACCGAAAATATCCGCTCAAGGAATTGCTGGCAGCTTGCCGACGCTATCTTGAAAAAGCGCCACGGGATTTCATTACCTTCGAGTACGTGTTGCTGGACGGAGTGAACGATAGCGTGCAGCAGGCGCATGAACTGGTGCGGCTGGTGCGCGACATCCCTTGCAAATTCAACCTGATTCCGTTCAACCCGTTTCCGCATGCCCCTTACCGGCGCTCAAGGCCGGAATCGATCCGCCGTTTTCGCGATGTGTTGATGGAGGCGGATATCGTGGTCACGACACGCAAGACGCGCGGCGATGACATTGCGGCAGCATGCGGGCAATTGGCCGGATTGGTTCAGGATAGAACCGGGCGGACCATGCAACATTTAGCCGAGGTGCACTGATGAATAAATTGATTGCCATACCGTTTTCATTGATGGTTCTGGCGGGTTGCGCTACGTCGCCGGGAGGCGCGCCAGCCGTACCAAGCCAAGCCGACAGCCGCGCCAAGGCAAGCGCGAGGTTGCATACGGAACTGGCGGGCTCTTATTACGAGCGCATGCAGCTCGGCGTCGCGCTGGGCGAAATCGACAAGGCGTTGCAGGCCGACCGGAATTACGCGCCAGCTTATAATATGCGCGGCCTGATCCGGATGGATTTGCGCGAATACAAGGAAGCCGAAGAAGATTTTCAGCAAAGCCTGCGTATCGACAAAAATGATTCGGAGGCGCACAACAACTATGGCTGGTTCCTGTGCCAGCGTGGCAAGGAGGCCGAATCGATCCCTCATTTCATGGCAGCCTTGAAAAATCCCTTGTACAAAACACCGGAGCGCGCCTATCTCAATGCTGGCCTGTGCTCCAAAAAAGCGGGAAATAACAAGGATGCCGAAGACTTCATACAACGCGCGCTGCTGGTGCAACCCGGGCTGCACCAGGCATCGCTGGCAATGGCGGAGTTGAGCTATGCAAAAGGTGACTACGGCACCGCAAAAAAACATTTTGCGAAGTTTTCCGAGAAATCCGACAGCCTGACAGCTGAACAGCTTTGGCTTGCGGTGCGCATCGAGAGGAAGGTGGGGGATCGTAATGCCGAGGCCAGTTATGGGATGCAGTTGCGCAAAAATTTCCCCGATGCCCGCGAAACCAAATTGTTTATGTATGGGGAATGATGGAGCAGGTTGCCGAAAACAGTCCCGGAGAAGGCGATGATTCCGGTGTGATTCCGGTGGTCTCATTGGGAAAAATGCTGCGTGAAGCGCGCGAACGCATCGGTTTGAGCGTGGCGGACGTGGCCAACCAGATCAAGTTTGCGCCGCGCCAGATCGAGGCGCTCGAGGCGGACGATTTCCAGCATTTGCCGGAAATGACATTTGTGCGCGGCTTCGTGCGCAGCTATGCCAAGATTCTGGATATGGATGTGCAGCCGCTGCTGGCAGCGCTGCCGCAAACCAATGTGCCCGCGATGCCGTTGATACCGATCTCTGTCGAAGTACCGTTTCCCGATGCGCGTTCCGTAAACTGGCAGAACCTCATCTGGTTGGGGATAACGTTGCTGTTGGCGGTGCTGGTTGTCGCATTCGCGGTATGGCATTACACGACACCGGTTTCTCAGCCGGAAGCGGCGCAGGTTGAAGTCCCGGTTTCATTGCCCTCAAAAATGGAGGTTATCCCTGCATCGCCGGTTCTGGAAGCGGGCACAATCGAGTCGCCCGCTCTTGCGGAGGTGAAACCTGAACCGGCGGCGAACCTGCCTTCTCCCCACGATACATTATCTGCCACGGGTAACAAACCGGACGTTTTATCGCAAGCCCATCCGGCGAAGCCAGCGGCCCAGCCAGGCCAGACTTCCACGCGCATGGCACCCGCCACAAGCGGGAGAATTGAGGCTCCGGCGCAAACCCAGCCGATAAAGCCAGCGGTTCAGCCCGATACATTGCCGAAAGCCTCTGCACTGCATCTTGTGTTCGATGAAGATTCTTGGGTGGAAATCAAGGATGCGGAGGGAAAGATACTGTCGTCGCGGATCAATCCGCACGGCAGCGAGTTGCGCTTGGACGGCCAGGCGCCGTTTTCGCTGGTGATCAGCCACGCCGCTTCGGTGCGGCTTTACCATCGCGGCAAGCAGGTGGATTTGACACCCTATACAAGAGTTTCAAGCGAAGTGGCGCGGCTGACGCTGGAATAGCATGAGTGAGGTTTTTATCAGGCGTCGCCCGTCGCAACGGGTGCTGGTCGGCAAGGTCATGCTGGGTGGTGGTGCGCCGGTCGTGGTGCAGTCCATGACCAATACCGATACCGCCGATATCGAATCGACTACGCGGCAGGTTTATGAGCTGGCAAAAGCAGGTTCGGAACTGGTTCGCATCACGGTGAACACCCCGGAGGCTGCCGCTGCGGTGCCGCAGATACGCTCGCGGCTGGATGCCATGGGCTGCGACGTGCCGCTGATCGGCGATTTCCATTACAACGGCCACCGCCTGCTAACCGAATTTTCGGAGTGCGCGCAGGCGCTGGCGAAATACCGCATCAACCCGGGCAATGTCGGGCGTAACCGCAGCGATGAAGATCCGTTTGCGATCATGATCGCAAATGCCGTGCGTTACGGCAAGCCGGTGCGCATCGGCGTGAACTGGGGCAGCCTCGACCAGAGCCTGGTAGTGCGCATGATGGACGAGAATTCGCGACTTGCACAACCGAAAGACGTGCGCGAAGTGACGCGCGCCGCGCTGATCGCCTCCGCGCTGCAAAGTGCGGGGCGTGCAGAACAGCTCGGCTTGGCGCATGACCGCATCGTGCTGTCCTGCAAGGTCAGCGAGGTGCAGGACTTGATCGCGGTGTACCGCGCGCTGGCGCAGCAATGCGACTACGCGCTGCACCTCGGCCTGACCGAGGCGGGCATGGGGTCAAAAGGTATCGTCGCTTCGACGGCGGCGCTCGCGGTATTGTTGCAGGAAGGTATCGGCGACACGATACGCATATCTTTGACGCCTGAGCCGGGCGGATCTCGCATACAGGAAGTGGTCGTGGCGCAGGAGATTTTGCAGAGCATGGGCCTGCGCGCGTTCGCGCCGATGGTGGTTTCCTGCCCTGGCTGCGGGCGCACCACCAGCACGGTGTTCCAGGAGCTGGCGCAGAGCATACAGAATTATTTGCGCGCACAAATGCCGATCTGGCGCGAGCGGCATGAAGGGGTGGAAGAGATGACCGTGGCGGTGATGGGCTGTATTGTCAACGGCCCGGGCGAAAGCAAAATGGCGAACATCGGCATCAGCCTGCCGGGAACCGGCGAGAACCCCTCCGCACCTGTATATGTGGATGGCGAGAAAGTGACAACATTGCGCGGCGACAACATCGCGGCGGAGTTTACCCGGATCGTGGATGAGTATGTGGAGCGGAAATACACACCGAGAGCGGCGGGTGAGATAGTGCGCAAGTAGATTTCGATTCGATCTACTTGGTAAGTGTGCGCGCAATACACCACCGGCTTTACAAATATCTGAGTTGTCGCACAATAAGTTCCGGTCAAACTTTACGTGGCGTTTCTTGCGCCATTGGGGGAGGTGGTCTTGAGCAATCGAATTGAAGCCGCACGCCAGAAGCTCACCCAATTATTCAATTTTTTCAAGGCCGTCGAACAGCGACGCGCCCCCATTGTTCGACATATTGCAAACCAACCATGGACTCTACGACTCAGTGACCTTCCTACACACGAAACCTTGCGGTTGCTCAGGCCAGTTCCAGAAGACGGTACGTGGTTAATATTCAGGAAGCCTGAAACGCATCCTTGCCCTGATCCAGAGGATCATTTGCGGCCTTGGCTAAACGCCGGTTGGGAGAACCCAGAACTTAGTGATGTTAGTCATAAAACTGAACGAGTGGATTATGTTGGTGACGAGCCTAATACGATAAGTTTTGAATCGCAGTCAGGGTTGAATTTTGGGTTTCTGAACTGGAAAGCAAAACGCAATCTTTGGAAGGCCAGCGAATGCCCAGCCAGGGCAGCTTTGAAAATATGGGAAAGGTTTTTTGCACTACATAGTCAGCTTGAGCGTGAAGGAGAGGCGTGGGAGTTGGTATTGGGGGAAGGTCTCTTTAACTGGAAGCGTCCAGTAGGTGACTTGCATCATCCCATATTGCTTCAGCGTGTTGAGCTTTCTTTCGATCCGCAGAATCGTGAATTTCGAGTGAGCAATATCGAAGTTCCGCCTGAACTATATTCAGCATTATTTTCAGACGATGAATGTGCCGGATTGCCAATCAAACATTGGCAGGAAGAGATTGGTCAAGGTGAGCTTCACCCGCTGGGCGGCGATGGTGTTACGGACTGGCTGAAAGGCGTGATTGGAAGTTTCAGGGATGGCGAGTTAATTGAGGGAGAGCCAGCGCTTGTGGAGGTCTTTCCCCGTATTGGGCGTGCGCCAGTATTGTTTCTGCGTAAACGTCAGGCAGGCCGCATCCAGTTCATTGAGGAAATTCTGGCTGATCTGCCTACCGCAACTGAGTTGCCGAGTAGTTTGCTTCATATCGTTGGGTGCGCGCCAGAGATCGAACCCAATGAGTCTGACAGCGAATCCGATACAGCCTACGCAAACGAAGATGAAGACATCCTGCTTTCCAAGCCTGCGAATGCAGCACAGCTTGCAATTCTGAAGCGTCTTGCCCATCAGGATGGTGTGCTGGTGCAAGGCCCGCCGGGTACGGGGAAGACACACACTATTGCTAATTTGATCGGCAGTTTGCTCGCCGAAGGCAAGAGTGTACTGGTGACGAGCCACACGACCAAGGCATTGCGGGTGTTGCGCGAGCATGTGGCTGAGCCGCTGCGCTCCTTGTGTGTCAGCGTGCTGGACAGCGACACGATAAGCCGCAAGGAGCGTGAAATAGCGGTGCGCGAACTGGCCGTCCGTTTGGGAGAAAGTCGCCAGTCATTCGTACAGCAATCTAACCATTTTACCGGGAAACGCCACCTGATTCTGACTGAACTGCGTGCCGCTCGATCAGATTTGGCAATGGCCATCAATGGTGAATACCGCTCATTGATATTGGCAGGTGAGGAGATTGAACCCGCAAGAGCTGCGCGTGAAGTTGCGGATGGAGAAGGGCGGCACGATTGGATACCTGGTTCCGTGGATACGGGCAAGCCCTTGCCGCTAAACGAATCCGAATTAAAGGCACTTTATGTCAGCAACCAGCAACTGGCTTGTGCGGACGAGATTGAATTATCCAAGCCTTTGCCGAAACTGGATGAATTGTGGTCACCGGAAGAGTTTTTGAAACGAGTCAATGAATTTTCAGAACTTGCCGCAAGTGATCTTGATTGTCGAAGTGAGCTGTGGAAGAAAGAGCGACTTGAGCAAAGTGACTTGGAGTCATTGTTGGAGCATATTTCTCGTGCGGTTGATTATCTTGGTCAAAGCGAGAATGAGGCATGGCGGCTGGCAGTCATTCAGGCTGGCATGGAGGGCGGTCAAGCCGCCAAAATTTGGCAGCTCTTGTGCCGTGATGTGGAGTCTGTGCGTGAGCAAGCGAGTAAAGCTGCCGAGCCAATTTACCGCTATGACCCACAGTTGGCAGATGGATGGTCTTTGGAGGAGCAGCACGATGTCTTGCAAGAAATAATTCAGCATTTGAACCAAGGTAAAGCGATCTCCTTCATAACGCTGCTGCTTAAACCAAAGTGGAAAGAGCTTATTGATCTTTCGCTTGTTGATGCCAACAAGCCTGCACGGCTGGAACATTTTCAGGCGTTGCTTTCTTTGGCGGAGTTGGCACTGGCGCGAGGGTCATTGATTGGCTGGTGGGCAAGGCAAATGGTGCCTCACGGTGTGCCAGACTTGAAGCAGATAACCAATCTTCAACCAGAGGAATTTGCGTTTCAATTGATCCCGCAAATTCGCACAGCATTGGCTTGGCATACTCATGCATGGGCACCACTTGAATCTGACCTCATTGGGCAAGGGTTGCGCTGGATGGCGTTGGTGGACGATGCACCGCCTGCGCAAACATTGCATCACCGTGCGGAGCGTTTGCGTTTTGTGGTGCGAGAGAAGCTACCTGATGTTATAGCAGCCGAAGTGCGCAGACGAAGGCTAGAACATTTGAAGATGAGTTTCGCCAAACTGGAGGCAGAATTGCAGCGCATGGATAGGCTTGCTAGTTCATCTTCTATAGTGGTGCGCAACCTTAAGCGTGCAGTAGAGGCAAAGGCAGTTGATGACTATCGCGACACTTTTCTTCGTCTCGAACAATTGCATCAATTGTTGCCTATTTACCAAAAGAGAATGGCTTGGCTGAAAAGATTGCGTGTAACCGCACCGGACTGGGCTGATGCCATTGAGCGACGATTGATGCGTCATGATGGCGAAACTATGCTTGGCTCACCGCTTCCTGCTTGGCGTTGGCGGCAATTCACGCAGGAGCTGGATTGCCGAGCGGCATTGTCTGTGCCGGAGATACAGGCTCGGATTGAGCGGTTGGGAAATGAGTTGAGAAATGTGACGGTCAGTCTTGTCGAGCAGCGCGCTTGGGCATCACTGTTGGGAAAAGTCAGTAGCTCGCAGCGGCAAGCATTGCTGGGTTGGGTCGCTACGATGAAGAAGATCGGCGCAGGTACGGGGCGTACCGTTCCCGCGCTATTGCGGCAAGCGCGACACGAGATGGAGCAGGCGCGTGGTGCGGTGCCGGTTTGGATTATGCCTTTTAGCCAAGTGACAAGCAGTTTCCATCCGGTGCGGGATCGTTTTGACGTACTTATCGTGGATGAGGCAAGCCAAGAAGGTGTATTGGGGCTGATGCCGTTCTACATGGCAAAAAAGGTCATCGTGGTGGGAGACGATGAGCAGGTAACTCCACTGGATGTCGGCGGAGAGCAGCAACCAATTCAAGACTTGATCGGGCAATGGTTAGATGGTTTGCCAAGTGTGCTCTTGTTTGATCTGAAAACCTCAATTTATGACCGTGCCCAGATTGCTTTTGGTTCGGCTGTCCGGTTGAAGGAGCATTTCCGGTGTGTGCCGGAAATTATCCAATTCAGCAATCATCTTTCCTATAAGGGCGAGATCAGACCTCTGCGCGAAAGTGCTTCGACTCCGATCAAACCTGCTTTGGTGGCGCATCGTGTTAACGGGAGCAAGGTCGGCAAGAAGAATTTGGCAGAGGCAGAAACCATTGCCAGCTTGATTGCTGCTGCTGTTGTGCAGCCGGAATATGCGGGCAAGACATTTGGTGTCATCTCGTTAGTTGGAGATGAACAGGCAGATGAAATTGATAAAATGTTGCGAACAAGACTTGATCCAGTGGTCTACGAGAATCGCCGGATTCTGTGTGGCAACCCTGCGCAGTTTCAGGGTGACGAACGCGACGTGATTTTCTTGTCTGTTATTGATAGCAAGGAGGAAGGTGAGGGGCCACTGGGATTGCGCCAAGACGGTCAGGACGGCATGTGGAAGAAGCGCTATAACGTGGCGGCTAGCCGTGCCAAGGATCAGCTCTGGGTAGTCTATTCTCTGGATTACCAGACACAGTTAAAACCCGGTGACCTTCGTCGCCGATTGATCGAACATGCGCTCAACCCGAATGCACTGATGCAGTCACTGGCAGATGGTGTGGAAAATACGGAGTCACCATTTGAGGCGGAGGTGTATCGATTGCTGGTCGGGCAAAATTACCGGGTTCGTACTCAATATGAGGTAGGCGCATATCGAATTGATTTGGTAGTAGAAGGCGGGGGTAAGCGTTTGGCAATTGAATGCGATGGTGACCGATGGCACTACGACAAGGTGGAGGAAGACTTGGCGAGACAAGCATTATTGGAGAGATTGGGCTGGCGGTTCGTTCGCATTCGAGGATCGGTGTTTTACCGAGATAAGAGCACCAATAGGGAAGAAGCTATGTCCCCCGTATTTGAACGGCTACAACAAATGTGTATCGCTCCTGAAGAAGAGATTGTGCCGGACAACAATACGGGGGCTAATGATGGCCAGCAGTTGGAATGCGTCAAGCAGCGTGCGGCAGCACTGCTGCACGAGTGGAAAGATCAATAAGAGGTCGGGTTCGGATTAAATTAGCGCCCAAAAAATCAATTAAAGGGGGCGTGTTCCAATGGTGCTAACTTAAGCGCAAAAACACCTGATGCTGCGCGGATTAACACACATTCCACCACTCCGAAAAGCGGGAGAATTTCGTCCCTTCCCCTTCAAGGGGAAGGCCAAGATGGGGATGGGTTCTCTTGCCGCATTTACCCCCACCCCAACCCTCCCCTTGAAAGGGAGTGGAATTAAAGGGGTCGTGTTCGCATTAAATTTTCGCCCGCAGCATCCGCGACATGCTGCATCACTTGGAAAGCTTTTTCCTTATCCAGCTTGGATTTCGGCGGCAATCAAGAACGGCGAATACTGTGACTGCATCATCAGCGACACGATAATAAACAGCAAATGGAAAACGTTTGGAGAGCAGCCGATGATAGCCCA
>JBAQCT010000170.1:0-26424 GCA_049294375.1 Gallionella sp.
TGCCATGCCCGCGAATAACCTGTTCGCGGGCATGGCCCGCTCCTACGTGTACCCGTGCAAAAAATTTTCGGACGGGTGACCGGCTATAAGTTTCACAAACGAATGACTTATCCATATTTATTTAACCTGATGGACGGGGGGCTGGTTGATCAGCAGCCAGTAAAGCCCCAGTTCCGACACCACCTTGGCGAATTCGTCGAACTCCACCGGCTTGCCGATGTAGCTGTTGACGCCGAGGTTGTAGCATTCGGCCACATCCCGGTCTTCCTTCGATGAGGTCAACACCACCACCGGAATCCGCTTCGTCCGCTCATCCGCCTTGAGGCGGCGCAGCACTTCCAGCCCGTCCACCTTGGGCAGGCGCAGGTCGAGCAGCACCACCCTCGGGCTATTCTCGACCTTACGCCCGGCATAGGTACCGGTGGCAAACAGGAAATCCAGCGCCTCGGCACCATCCTTCACCCACACCAGTTTGTTGGCAAGGTTGCGTTCTTCCAGCGCCACCATCGCCAGTTCGGCATCGGTGGGGTTGTCTTCTACCAGCAATATTTCCACGTCATCTGTCAGCACGCTCATGATCGACCCTCCGTTAAAGTAGGTAATGTGAAATAAAACACTGCGCCTTCGTTGACCTTGCCTTCCGCCCAGACCCGCCCGCCGTGGCGGGTGACGATGCGTTTGACCGTAGCAAGACCGATCCCCGTCCCCTCGAATTCTTCGATACCATGCAAGCGCTGAAACACGCCGAACAATTTATCCGCATACTGCATGTCGAAGCCTACGCCATTGTCCCTGATACAGTACACGCACTCTGTGCCTTCTATTTTCCCTTCCACCCCAATTCGCGCCGCCTGCCTAGGCCGGGTAAACTTGACAGCATTAGCCAGCAGGTTGATCCATACTTGGCCCAACATCACCGGGTCGCCATGCACCGGTGGTAGCCTGCCTATTTCGACCTTCACGTCGCGCCCCGCCAGATTCGGCGTCAATTCTTCCAGCGCAGCGTGTGCCAAGCTCTCCATGTTGACTTCCGACTTGGCCATCGCCAGGCGCCCCGTGCGCGAGAACACCAGGATATCGTCGATCATATGGCCCATTTTCCCGGTGTTGTCGCGTATCACATTCAGCAGCCGCTTGCCTTCGTCGTCGAGTTTGTCCCCATATCGCTTCAGTACCAGATTCGAGAAGCCATCAATCGCACGCAGCGGCACGCGCAGGTCATGCGACACCGAGTAGGCAAAGCTTTCGAGGTCGCGGTTTACGGATTCAACCTGTTCTGCCCTGCGCACCAATGCTTCGTTCAACCTGCCGATTTCTTCCGCCGCGCGCTTGCGCTGCGAGTCTTCGATCAATGCCCATTCGCCTTCACGCTTGATCAACGCGAACTGATGGTTTTGCACCACATCAATGACTTCGGAAGCGTCGCACTTGTCGAGTGAGTAGGTGCAAACCGCGATCATCCGGTAATTTCCAATCACGTTGTTGACCACGTTTTCATACGCCTTGAAATCCTGCCACTGGAACGACTCAAGCCAGAAGGTATTACCCGTCAGCCGCAAGCCGTCGTATCCTTTGGCCAGCGCCTGATTGAGCCTGTCTACCCATCCGTTCAGCACCCTTACCTGGTCGAAGTGGTCATCCTTCATATACCACTCCGAGTATGGGATGATTTCGATGCAGCCTTGCGCGGCGTAGCGCTCGAAATCCGGCATCGCCTGGCGTAGTGCCGCTGCGGCATCTTCCACGCGTAGCGGTTCCGATGTCACCCACATGCAGAATTCATTGCTTTCAAGACCGGCCTTGAAATAGGGCACAAGGATATCGAGCATATCCTGTTGCGTCCGATAGAATTGGCAAAAATGCGTCCCCCACGGCATATCTCCGATGATTTCAATCCCGGTTTTTCTCCTCTCCAATTCGGTTTTCATATCGCCTAGCCTCCTTTAGAGCACCTTTAGTCGAGTGCCGACCTCACTTCTTGGACAACGCAAAATATAACGTCGCGCCCTCGTTGACCTTGCCTTCCGCCCACACCCGCCCGCCGTGGCGGTCAATGATGCGCTTGACGATGGCCAGGCCGATGCCGGTGCCTTCAAACTCATCCACCCCATGCAGGCGCTGAAACACACCGAACAACTTGTCCACGTACTGCTGATCAAACCCGACGCCGTTGTCTTTCACGGAGAACGTGCATTCGTTGCCTTCCACCGAGCTGCCAACTTCGATATGTGCAACCGCCCGCGAATTTGTAAACTTGACGGCGTTACCCAGCAGGTTAGCCCACACTTGGCGCAGCATTGCGGAATCGCCTTGCACTTTCGGCAAAGGCTTGATGTCCAGGCGCACCTCCCGTCCCGCCATTGACGGTTCCAGTTCCTGCCACACATCGCGCGCCAATGCCTCCATATCGGTTTCCGATGTTTCGATTTCCAGCCGCCCGGCGCGGGAAAACGCCAGGATGTCGTCGATCAACCGCCCCATTTTCCGGGTGTTGTCGCGCACCACGTTCAGCAGCCGCTTGCCCTCGTCATCGAGCTTTTCCTCATAGCGTTTCAGCACGAGGCGCGAGAAGCCGTCTATGGCGCGCAACGGCACGCGTAGGTCGTGCGACACCGAATAGGCGAAACCTTCCAGCTCCTTGTTGGCGGCTCCCAGGCTGGCGGTACGCTCCGCGACGCGCCGCTCCAGCTCGGTATTGAGCCGCAGCACCTCTTCTTCCGCCTGCCTGCGCAGGCTCTCCTTTTCGAGAGCATCCAGCGCATAGGAGATATCCGAGGCCAGCTCATCCAGCAAGCGGATCTCCTCGTCGTTGAACCAGTTCGCCTCGGGCGCATAGACGGTGAACACCCCTTTCACCGTGCCGCCGACCCACAGCGGGAAGGCTGCGGATGAGCGGTATCCCATCGCCAACGCCGCCTCGCGCCACGGTTTCATGTAGGGTTCATGTTCGATATCCTTGCAGACAAAGTGCCTTCCTTCGCGCAGCGCCGTGCCTGTCGGCCCGCGCCCTTCCGGGATGTTGTCCGTTGAGATGCGGATGCTCTTGAGGTAGTCGCCGAAGTTGCCATGCATCGCCACGGGCTTTATGAAATGCGTCGCCTCGTCGACCACGCCTATCCATGCCATCCTGAACGACCCCTGATCGATGGCGATGCGGCAGGCTTCGTCAAAAAGCACCTGCCGGTTTTGCGCGCGCACGATCATTTTGTTGGTCCTGCTCAATAAACTGTACAGCCGGTTCAGGCGCTGGATATCTTTCTCCGCCCGCTTGCGCTCGGTGATGTCGCGCGCCGCGGCAAATACGCCCCGGATATTTCCGGCCTCGTCGCGGTAGATCGTGGCGTTATACAGCACGTCCATCAGGCGCCCCGACCGGTGACGGATGGTGAGCGGATAATCATGCACGAAGCCCTGACCGAAAACCTCCTGGTAGCCGGCTTGCGCCTGTTCCGGCTCGGTGAAATAGCTGGCGAAATCGGCGCCGATGAGCTCGCTGCGGGAGAAGCCGGTGGCTTCCTCAGTGGCCTTGTTGACATCGGTGATCTTGCCTGTCGGACTGATAGTCACCAAAGGGTCGAGGCTCGCCTCGATCAGGCTGCGGGCATAGGCCGATGCGGCCCGCAGGCCTTGCTCGGTTTGCTCTTGTTCGGCAATAAGGAGTTTGGCGCGCTGGCTCCGCCACCACAAACCCATCGCCGCACCGGTCAGAGTGACTAGAACAATAATTGCGCCCGCCACCAGCCATGCCAGCTTGCGTAACGGCGCATAAATTTCTTCCTGCTCCATCTTGGCAACCAGGAACCAGCCGGAACCGGGAATTTCGCGCATCGCCGCAATTACCGGCACGCCGCGGTAATCCGCACCCTCGGCTTCCGTATGAGTTCCCAATGCCGCCATCGCAGCCGGTAATTTCGACTGGCTCAGCGGCTGCCGCAGCAGGCTGGGGTCTTCGCTGGCACGGGGTACATTCAAAAACAACACGTCATTTCCTTCGCGGCGCACCAGAACCAGTTCCATGCTCTTGTGATCCGACGGCAGTGCTTTCAGCAGCGGAAAAAGAACCCGTGAGGTATCTATCCGCAGATAGGCTGCGCCGACGGCTTTGGATTTTCCGCCGTGACCGGCCAAAATCGGCGCAATCATGCCCATATTGCCCGGATCGTCGCTGGAGCCGATATCCAGAAACAGGGCGGATTGTGTCTGAATGGATTGCCTTACCCGTTCCAGGGTATGCGCTCCGGGCAGTACGGCACCGGGGGTGGCGGACAACACCGGCTTGCCTTGCGCGTCGAACAGGAAAATCTCCTGATAGTCATAGGCGCTTTGCATCAACCTCATCCGTTCTATGAATATCAGCCGGTCTTCGTCGGGCGGTGCACCCCGTTGCAGCCATTTCTCCAGCAGCATGACAAAAAGCGGCGCACGCGAAAAAATCTCGGCATCCCCCTCGCGCTGTTTTCTCCATTTTGCGATTTCCGCCACTTTCAAATCCGCAATGGTGGAAAGTTCGTTCAGTTCCCCCTGCCTGATATTCGAGCTATGGCGCAGAAAAGCGGTATAACTGACAGCGCTGGACACCAGCACCAGAAAGATGAAAAACCAGAACGGCGGCCAATGGAAAAGGCCGCGGGATGAAGGCGTTTTTGCTTCGGCAGGTTGCCCGGAGTGGTTCAATTTACCTCCTCACGTTGAATGCCGCGCTACGCATATCCGGCAACAGCCGGACTGTGTAATATTTGGTCACTATACCAGTTAAATGATCGCCGGTTATCCCGGTTCAATACCCCTCAAGAAACCCCTCGACACCCGCCAGCTCCTGCTCGAATTTCGGCAACAATGTTGCCAAGGTTTCTGCGTCGCCGCCCTTGCCCGCCTTCTCCATCCCGGCGCACAACTCGCCCAATGCCAAGGCACCGACCGAGCGGGACGACGACTTGAGCTTGTGCGCCAGCGCACCGGCAGTTTCTGCCTGGTTCGCCGCGCAGGCGGCGCGCAACTCGGCTGCTATCTTGGTCGCGCTCAGGCGGAAGTCGTGCAGAAATTCGCGGATCGTTGCCTCGTCATCGCCGATCAACGCCTTGAGCACGTTCACGTCGACGGGAGCGGGTGTTATGTAGCCCGGATGAAATCCGGGGATATTCCCCGCATTATCATGCGGGCTACAGGGTTCAACTGGCGCAGCTTCATCCGCTATCGGGTCGGAACTAACCACCGGCATCCATTTCTCAAGCATCGCTTTCAGGTTGGCGAGTTGCACCGGTTTGCTCAGGTAATCGTCCATGCCGATGGCGCGGCAATGATCGGCTTCGCCTTTGAGCGCGTTGGCGGTAATGGCGATGATCGGGATGCGCGTTTTGGTATCACCTGTTTTTTCGGCGGCGCGGATAGCTTGGGTCAGTTCGTAGCCATCCATCCTCGGCATATGCAGGTCGGTGAACAGGAGAGCGTAATCGCCGCTCCGCCAAAGCTCCAACGCCTCGCGACCGTCGCCGGCGATGTCGGCAATTCGCCCGAGCAATTTGAGTTGTTGCAGGATGACTTTCTGGTTGATCTCGTTGTCTTCGGCGATCAGGATCAGGCTGCCTTGTTGGCGCGCTTCTTCGCGTGACGGCAGCGCGGGTGCCGCTCCGGCATTGTCTGGGCGCGCTTCCCGGCCAGGCTGTTCGGCGCGCCCGGCGGCAATTGCCACCGCCTCCATGAACGCGAAGCGGTGCATCACCTCGGCATCCAGCGCAACCAGATCGGTTGCAATCATCCGGCATCGCTGGCGTCCGCCACGCTCGATGGCGGTGAAGCGCACATCAAGGCCGGGCCGGGCATGGGCGGCGGCGCGTAACTCGTCCAGCGGCGGATTGACGCCCGCAGTGTCGATGACCACGATACACAGGCCGGGCGGGCGGCTGGCGATCCATTGCCGTGCGGCAGCGATATCCGGCGCGCGCTCGACCGTTGCGCCATCATGCGCGAGGTAAGCGGCAAGATCGTCGGCCAGGCTTTCCGCGCCGCCCACAACCAAACAATGCAGCCCTGTAATCAGGGATGGCCGTCCGTTTTCGGCGCGCTGTTCCGGCGGCAGGTCGAACGGCAACCGCACGCTGAACATCGCGCCTTTGCCCGGTTCGCTCCGCACCGTGATTTCTCCGCCCATGATGCTGACCAACTGGCGGCAGATGGCCAGCCCCAGCCCGGTTCCGCCGAAATTCCGCGTAGTGGAAGAGTCGGCTTGGGTAAAGGGCGAGAACAGCCGCGCCTGGGTTTCCTTGTCGATACCGATGCCGTTATCGGTCACGCGAAATTCCAGTGTTACCCGATCCGGATTTCCATCAACCGTTCGTGGTGAGCCTGTCGAACCTCCCAACCCTTCGACAATGCCTTTAGTCCTGAGCTCAGCCGAAGGGTCAGGGCGAACGGATACAAGATGTGAACTATCCTCAACCAACACGGCGCGCACCGATACCTTGCCTGGGCGATCCAGTCCGCTGGAAAACTTGATGGCGTTGTTCGCCAGGTTGACCAGTATCTGGCGCAACCGCAACGCATCGCCCATGACTTTTGTGGGAATGCCCGGATCGGTGAACAGTGTCAGCTCCACCCCTTTTTTCAAGGCCAGGGGGATCAGGGTTTCGCATGCCCCTTCCACCACATTGGCGATGGACATGGGCGCGCTATCGATCTGGAGTTTGCCGGCCTCGATCTTGGAGAAGTCGAGGATATCGTCGATGATGGCGAGCAGGGAAAACGCCGAGTCGTGGATGATATTAACCATCTCTGTCTGCTGCCCATTGAGGCTGGTTTGCTGCAACACATCGACCATGCCGACCACGCCGTTCATCGGCGTGCGTATCTCGTGGCTCATCGCGGCGAGAAAGGACGATTTGGCGCGGTTGGCATGCACCGCATCGAGCCGGGCTTGATCCAGCTCGGCGGTGCGCACCGCCACTTTTTCTTCCAGCTCGTCGTTGAGCTGAAGCAACTCTGCTTCCATCCGTTTGCGCTCGGTGATGTCCTCCTGGATAGCCAGATAGCTAACCACGCGTCCATCGGCCATGCGCACCGGCGAGACCCACACCGACTCGATGTATTCGCTGCCGTCCTTGCGCCGGTTGACGAATTCGCCCTTCCACGTTTCGTTGCGGGTCAGGTGCGCCCACAGGTCGTCATAGGTTGCCCTCGGTGTCCTGCCGGACTGCAATATGCGCGGGTTCTGTCCGATAGCCTCGGCCAGACTGTAGCCGGTAGCCTTGGCAAAAGTCGCGTTGGCATATTCGATGTTCGCATCGAGGTCGGTGATGATGATCGAATTGGGGCTCTGCTCCACCGCCAGCGAGAGCTTGCGCAAGGAATCTTCGGCTCCCCTGCGCTCGTTGATGTCGTAGCAGGAACCGAGATAGCCCGCAAACTCGCCGTCCAGATCGGTGTATGGCGCGCCGTGATCCAGTATCCAGTGGTAGCTGCCGTCGCGGTGGCGCATGCGGTATTCCATCGTGAACGGCTCACGCCGCGCGATGGCGGAAAGGAAAGTGTCGAGGCAGCGTTCGCGGTCGTCAGGATGCACGCCGTCCACCCAGCCGTCGCCCAATTCCTGCGCCTCGGTACGTCCGGTGAATTCCAGCCAGGCGCGGTTGACGTAATCGCACTGGCCGTTCCGGTCGATGCGCCAGATCGGGTTGGGGAACTCCTGCATCAGTTTGAGGTGGAAATCGAGCGAGGATTGCAGGCGCTGTTCCAGCGTCTTGAAATGCGTCATATCGCGCATGATGGTGGAATAGTAAGCCACCGCGCCGTCCTCTCCCTTGTGGGCGATGATCACCTGCGACACCGGAATGTCCGCGCCAGCGAAAGACCGCAACACGCCCTCTCCTGCCCAGACTCCTTCGCGTGCCGCTACCGGCAGGGCGACGCGAAAAATGCGCTCGGCCACCTCGGGCGGGTGAAAATCAGAAATGGTATAGCGTCCGAGGTCTTCATCCCCGGCAAGCCCCAGCATCCGGTACCCGGCACGGTTGAGATAAAGGATGCGCCCTTCCGGGGAAGCGGAGCAGACAAAGTCGGTGGTGGCTTCGAGAATGGCGGCCAGTGTGGCGTTTTCCCGCGCGCGCCTGTCTAGTTCGCCGATCAGTTCGTCGGTCTGCGCTGCGGTGGCATTGAAGGTCAGCACCAGTTCGCCGATCTCATCGCTCGATCGGAAGTCCATGCGCACACCGCGCTCGCCGGCGGCGAAACGCCGGGTGAATTCGGTCAGATTGATGATCGGCGCGGTAACCCGCGAGCGCACATAAAAAAAGACCCAAAGCATCAGCAGGATTTCCAGCACCTGCACCAGATAAATGATGGAGTCCACCCGCTGGTTGGCGGTGTGCGCGGCTTTTTCGAGAGCGCCCACCAGATGGTCGGCCTCGCTCAGCATCGCCGCCGCGTTGGCAACCACCTCGCGCTGTGCTGCCTGTCGCGCCGCCAAATCAGGCTCCGCCAGCACCCGCTCCAAAGCGATATGCTGGCGCTGCCAGGTTTTATCGACATGTTCCAGATGTCCTTCCAGATTATCCCCGGCGCTGCGCATCAGCGGATGGAGGCGCCCGATCTCGCCTGCGACACCGGCATAATGCATTTTAAATTCGCTTTCTACCTTGATCTCGGCCTGCATGGCGGCCTCGCCCGGTTCCAGCACGAAGCCGGCCGACTGCAAGGCGGCCTGCTGGGACAGGTAGCGCAGCCGCCCGCTCTGGTTGATGATGTTGGCGATATTCGCGATGCTGTCGTGCAGCGTATTGGATAGATACAGGTTGCCGGTGGCGGTTATCGCCAGCAGCAGAAACACCGCGCCTAGCTTGATGCTTACCGATAAACGGCGTGGCTGTATAACGGATCCGGATGAAACAGTCATGATTGAATTAAACGCAATTTATAAAAATTTACATAAACCCAAATTGTTCATTGGAGCTTTCACGCTCCCCCGCCCTAACCCTCACCCGCTTGCGGGGGGAGGGATTGTTGGAGCGTTATCTTGCAGTTTCCACATCAGTTTGAATCGCACCCGATCCGTTTAGTGTCTGCACGACACATAGTGCATATCGCTATTATTATGGAAAACTGCCGCTCCATCTGTGTTTTTTAATACCCCTCAAGAAACCGCTCGACCCTCGCCAGTTCCCGCTCGAATTTCGGCAACAATGTTGCCAGCGCTTCGGCATTGCCGCCCTTGCCTGCCTTCTCCATCGCGGCGCACAGCTCGCCCAGCACCAATGCGCCCACCGAACGTGCCGACGACTTGAGCTTGTGCGCCAGCGTACCGGCAGCCTCCGTCTGGTTCGCCGCGCAGGCCGCGCGCAACTCCTCCGCGATTTTTTTCGCGCTGAGACGGAAGTCGTGCAGGAATTCGCGGATCATCGCCTCGTCGTCGCCGATCAATGCCTTGAGCACGTTCACATCCACCGCTGTAGGAGCGGTCTCCAGACCGCGATTCCCATCGTCCAATCGCGACCAGGAGATCGCTCCTACAACATTTTTTCCAGCTCCCGATCGCGGCGTGGACGCCGCTCCTACAGGAGGCGAAACGGCTACCGGCATCCATTTCTCCAGCATCGCTTTCAGGTCGGCCAGTTGCACCGGCTTGCTCAGGTAATCGTCCATGCCGATGGCGCGGCAGCGATCGGCCTCGCCCTTGAGCGCGTTGGCGGTGAAGGCGATGATCGGGATGCGCGGCTTGCCGGTTTCACCGGCATCAGCTTCGGCGGCGCGGATCGCGGCGGTCAGCTCGTAGCCGTCCATCTCCGGCATGTGCAGGTCGGCGAGCAGGATCGCGTAATCCCCGCTCTGCCAACGCTTCAATGCTTCGCGGCCATCGTGGGCGATGTCCGCTGTTCGCCCGAGCAGCATGAGCTGTTGCAGGATGACTTTCCGGTTGATCTCGTTGTCTTCGGCGACCAGGATCAGGCTGCCCCTGCGGCGCGCTTCCTCGCGGGGCAGCGGCGCGAATATCGCTTTGGCATCGCTGTGTTTGCTTTCCTGTTCGGGCTGTTCGGCGCGGCCCGCCGCGATCGCCACCGCTTCCAGAAACGCGCGCCGGTGCATCACTTCGGCGTCCAGGCCGACCATGCCGGGCGCCATGTTCCGGCAGTGCCGCCGCCCGCCGCGTTCGATGGCGACAAGACGCGCGTCCGCATCCGGTCTGGCCGCCGCGCGCAGTTCGTCCAGCGGCAGATCGGCGCCCGCGGTGTCGATGACCGCGATGTGCAGGCCGGGCGGGCGACCGGCCACCCATTTACGGGCGACCGCCCAGTCTTTTGCGCGTTCGACCGTCGCGCCGCCGTGCAACAGATAGGTGGCGAGGTCGTCGGCCAGGCTCTCCTTGCCGCCCACCACCAGACAGGATAGCCCTGCGACCGGGGATGGCAGTTCGTCAGCAGGCTGTTCCGGCGGCAAGTCGAACGGCAGGCGCATACCGAACACCGAGCCTTTGCCAGGCTCGCTTTGCACCGCGATCTCCCCGCCCATGATATGGGCCAGTTGCCGGGAGATGGCCAGCCCCAGCCCGGTGCCGCCGTAGGTGCGGGTGGTTGACGAGTCTGCCTGGGTGAAGGGGGTGAACAGCCGCACGCGGGTCGCTTCGTCCATGCCGATACCGTTGTCGGCCACGCGGAATTCCAGTGTCGCCTGCTCCTCCGTGCGCTCAACCAGCACGGCGCGTACCGACACCTTGCCGGAATGATCCAGCCCGCTGGAGAATTTGATGGCGTTGCCCGCCAGGTTGACCAGTATCTGGCGCAGCCGCCCGGCATCGCCCAGGACGGTCGCGGGGATGGCCGGGTCGGTGAACAGTGTCAGCTCCACGCCTTTTTTCAGCGCCATCTGGTACAGCGATTCGCATACTCCGTCCACCGCGCCGGCGACATCCATCGGCGTGGTTTCGATCTGGAGCTTGCCGGCCTCGATCTTGGAGAAGTCGAGGATGTCGTTGATGATCGCAAGCAGCGAATACGCCGAATCGTGGATGATGTTCGCCATCTCCATCTGCGGGCCGGTCAGGTCGCTCTGCTGCAACACGTCGATCATGCCGACCACGCCGTTCATCGGCGTGCGGATCTCGTGGCTCATGGTCGCGAGAAAATCCGATTTCGCGCGGTTGGCCTGCTCGGCCTCGTCACGGGCTTGCTCAAGCTCGGCGGTGCGCGCCACAACTATATTTTCAAGGTTTTCAGTAATTTCAAGCAGCGCCGCCTCCGCCTGCTTGCGCTCGGTGATGTCCCGGTCTATGCCGCGATAGCCGCGAAATTTTCCTTTCGTGCCGATAACCGGGACACCGCTTGTCTCAACGACTACCGGATGCCCGTCTTTATGAAGGTTGGTATTTTCCAGGTTTGCGAAGGTGGCTCTCGCTGCCATTATCGGGCCCGCAATATCCGAGACCCGCTTGGCTTCTTTCGGGGTCATGAGGTCGAAGGGTGTCTTCCCGATAATTTCCGCAGCCTCATAGCCGAGAATGTCGCGTATTTTGGGGCTCGCATAGACATAGGCAAAATTTTCGTCAACTTCCCAAATCCAATCGCTGGTGGTCTCCACGAGCCCCCTGAACCGGAACTCGCTCTCGCTTAACGCCTTCTCGACCCGCTTGCGTTCGGTGATGTCCTCAAGGATATGCACCGAATTCTGCTCGCCGGGGATGTATTCCGCAACGAAAGCGCGCGAATGATAGATTTTCCCATCTACCCTGATTTCTTCGCTCTCCTCCTTATGGCTATGCCGCACTTGGGTGCAGCTAGCCATTGGTCCTTCACCGCGGGGAAATACCTTCCAGTATGGCTGGCCGATCACATCGCCGACATCCATGCCGGCTGCCTTGGCGTAGGCCGTGTTGGCGCGCGTGATGCGAAACTCGCCATCATGGAGAAAAATCGGGTGGCTGATGCTGTCGAATACTGCCTGCCACTCCAATCGCGCACGCTGTATTTCGGCAAGTTGGTCGCCAAGCGACTTCTCCGCCTGCTTGCGTTCTGTGATATCGCGGATGATCCCGGTGAAAAACTGGCCATCGGCGGCCCGCCATTGCGCCAGCGAAAGCTCCAGCGGAAACTCGCCGCCATCCTTGCGCAGCCCGGCAAGCTCCACGGTTTTGCCGATTACATGCGGTACCCCGCCAATCGCCACCCTTGCCAAGCCTGCGCTATGCAGTTTACGGAACCGTTCCGGCATCAACACCGTCAGGGACTGGCCGATCATTTCTGCTTCGGTGTAGCCGAACAACCGTTCTGCGGCAGCGTTCCAGCCCATGATGTTGCCGGAGCCATCGGCGGTGATAATGGCGTCGTTGGCCGACTCCGTGACCGCGCGGAAATGCTGCTCATTTTCCTCGAGCAACTTTATCGCCTGCTTGCGTTCGGCCTCTCTGGCAAAGTTGTCCAGCGCAAAACTGATGTCTGTCGCCATTTCGACCAGCAACTTGCGCGCATCTTCGTCGAAGGCGTTCGCCTCGCCGGAATAAAGCGTAAAAGCACCGACGGCGACGCCGTTCCGGTGCAGCGGCAACGAGGCCGAAGAACCCCAGCCGAAGCGCGCGCCGTTCTCATGCCATGGCGCGGTAAGCGGGTTATTCATAAAGTCCTGGCACCAGAACGGCCGGTTCTCGCGTATGGAAGTGCCGGTCGGGCCGCGCCCGAACGGGCTGTCGGCATCTGCCAGAATCCGGATACCTTCCAGATATTCCACGCCATCGCCGCAGGAAGCAACGGGTTTGACCATTCGGCTCGCCCCGTCCACCAACCCGATCCATGCCATCTTGAAGCTGCCGAATCGCACCGTATCGCGGCAAATCTGCTGGAACAATTCGTCCTGACTGGTGCAACGCACGATGGCCTGGTTGCATTGGCTTAACGCGGCATAGAGCTGGTTCAGGCGATGAATTTTCGCTTCGCCCTCCTCGCGTTCGGAAATCTCGCGCTGGAGTTGCTCATTGGCGCCCAACAGGTCTGCCGTGCGTTGCTCAACCTGAACTTCCAACCCATCACGCGCCTTTTGTAACGCCTCCTCCGCCTCCCTGCGCTCTATAGCCCAACTGCGCGCAGACCTGGCGGCAAAAAACCAAACCGCCAGCAATACCATGATCCCTATGGCGCTTGCGGCCACCAACCAGAGAGACAGGGAGTGAAGATGCCGGGTTTCCTTCTCGATCAGGTCTTTTGCGGCATTAACGGTTTTTTCCATGCCGCCCGCGTAAATCTTTTTTAATCGCAGGTATTCATCGCCTGTCAGCAACGCCGTCGCCTCGCGCAGCCTGCCCTGATGCGCCAACGCGAAAGCCTGCCGCTCCATTTTCACCAGGGCGAGATTCGCTTTATCCGTCTCCCCTATAAACTGCGCTATTTCAGCTTGCGGGAGATCGGCCCTCAGATCATCGATATACGCCGTCAGCTGCGGATCGAATTCGTCATATCTTTTTTCGTAGCTGAAATCCCCGGTTGCGGTGGCCATGCGCGCCAACATGGTCAACACTTCGTCAAACAGCATGATGCGACCGATATCCTTCTCGATGTCTATATGCTTCGCCGACATTTCTTCAAAGCGATCATGCATCTGCCACGACTGCCACCCGCTGAAAACGGTAGCCAGCAGGCCGATCACGAATGCGGCAGCGAAAAGCCGTATCGGAAAGCCTTTCTTGCGCAAATGGCTTTGCCGAGCCGGCGCGATGCTGTTCATATCAAAATGCCCCTTTCACCAACTCTCGGGCAACGGGTAGCCGGACGCGGCGATTCAATGTGCGGTAATACCGTGCGAAGTAGGCGACAACCCGCAAAACTGCGCAAAACAAAAAAGGTGGCACAGATATTCCTCCCCTCTTCAAGGGGGAGGAGCGCATAGCGGCATAGCCGGGAGTTTAGAGGCTCCCTTTATCCGAATAATTACCATGCCCAGTCAGCGTTTGACTACGCCGTTAACCAGAAGGGTGAGATGCATGCGGTCGCGCAGTTTCAGCTTGTCGAAAACGGAGCCGAGATGCGCCTTGACGGTGCGCTCCGTGATATTGAACTGTTTGGCGATATCCTTGTTGCCGAGGCCGGTCGCCACGGCGCGCGCGACCTCGACCTCGCGTTCCGTCAGGTCGAATGCCCAGGCGGAAGGCTCGGGCGGAGTGAATTTCGTGGCGGCGACACGCGCTATCCCCGACAGCAAGCGTTGCAGCAGCGATTGCCCGACCCACAAGCCCCCACCCAATACGGTGCTGGCAACCTGCTGCAACACTGCCGGTGCGGCGTGCCCATTGCAATATCCCACCACGCCAGCCCGCAAAGCGTCCATCCCCTGCTTATCGCCGGGAACATCGGAAATGGCGATGATCCTCCGTTTACCGGCAGAGGAACGGCATTCGGCAAGCAGTTTTACGACATCGCCTTCTTCCGGCAATAACACCCAGATGATATCTGCGTCCGGATTCGCCGGAACCCGCCCGCACAGTGAAGCCTCCGGAAACGCTTCCCGCCAGTTTGCCCTGAGTTTTGCATCAGGCGCGATGAAAAGGTGCTTGTGTTGATCCATTCGCTTCCCCTTGGTCACTTATGACTCAATTCTTCGCATTTTCCGAGCAACATTTTTCTGACGCGGGGCCGTAATCGAAAAATTACCGCTCCGACAACGCGCGGCTCTTGGCGCGCAAGACCGGTTTGAGCAGGTAGCTCAATACGGATTTTTCTCCCGTCAGGATGTCCACTTCCACGACCATGCCGGGCATGATAGGCATGTCTTTCCCCAGGGTGGATTTGCTGGTTTTAACCTTTACGGTATAGAAAGCATTGCCCTTGTCATCCATCACGGTATCCGCACCGATGGTTTCCAGGGTTCCTTCCAGGCCGCCGTAAATGACAAAATCGTATGCGGAAACCTTGACTGTGGCCTTGAGTCCGGGGCGCAGGAAGGCGATGTCTTTGGGCTGCACCCGCGCTTCCACGAACAGGTTGTCTTCCATCGGGACGATCTCGATCACATCCTTGCCCGGCTGGACGACACCCCCGACCGTGTTCACCATCAGGCGCTTGACAATACCCTTTACCGGCGAGCGCAGGACGGAGCGTGCCACCTTGTCGGAAAGCCCGACGCTGCCTTCGGTCATGCTGTTGAGCTTGCCCAGCGTCTCGTTGAGTTCCTTGCGCGCCTCGTTCCGGAATGCTATTTCGACTTCCTGCACCTTGCGGGTAATTTCCGTGACCGCCGAAGTCACACGGGAAATTTGCGCGGCCGCCATTTCGCGCTCGCCGCGGAAGCGCGCCACATCGCGTTCGAGCCGCAATATTTCGACATCCGAAACGGCACCGGTAGCCACCAGGGGCTTGGTGGCGATCAATTCCTTGTTGGTGAGCTCATACGCTCTGGACGCCTGCTCATGCTTGGCCTTGAGCTCCACCAGTTCCTGCTGGCGCTGTACCATTTGTTGTCTGGTCATGGATACCGTGCCGTCCAGTTCTGCCCTCCTTGCCTCATAGAGGCGGCGCTCCTCTTCCATGATCTTGGGGTCTTCCCTGACGACTTCGTCGGGGGGCGCGAACGTGCTCCCTTCGGCAATGGCCCTCAACCTTGCCGCCTTGGCCGACAGGGAAAGATATAGCGCGCGGTTTTCTTTCACCGAGGAAAGAAAGCGTGTCTGGTCTATGCGGATCAGCACCTGATCCTTTTGCACCACATCCCCTTCATGCACCAGCAATTCCGCAACGATGCCGCCGTCCATGCTTTGCAGCACCTGCACCTGACTATAGGGGATCACCTTGCCCTCGCCCCGGGTGACTTCGTTCACATGGGCGAAACTTGCCCAAACCAGGAACAAGATGGCAATCCAGAGCAATGCGCGCAACAGCGCGCGCGCGCGGACAGGCTCCTGGGTTAAAATGGCATAGTCCGCCTCGGCGGCAAAATCCATAAGCTGCGAATCGTCGGATTTCTTA
Source organism: Gallionella sp. (assembly GCA_049294375.1). Taxonomy (GTDB): domain Bacteria; phylum Pseudomonadota; class Gammaproteobacteria; order Burkholderiales; family Gallionellaceae; genus Gallionella. The sequence goes on from JBAQCT010000170.1 coordinate 15,927, forward strand.
TCGCCCCTGTTGATCAGCCAATCGAACAACGGTTGAAGTAACCGCCGTGGCGTTTCGAGCAATGCCTTGACGCGGTCTGCTGCCGAGCCCAGCCGCGTGACCGCCCCGGCGTGCCGGGCGAGTACATCAGCCTCCCCTGCACCGGATCCCTGCCCTGCTTCCGGCTTTGCCGCGCGGGTGTCTTGTCCGGTTTTCATGATGCCTGCCCCACCCGACCGGCCTTCAATGCATCGAGCACCTCGGCCCTGGGCCCATCGGCCACGATGCGGCCTTCGTCGATTACGATAATGCGGTCAGCCAGGTCAATCAGGCTGGATCGGTGCGTTGCGATAAGAAGTGTTTTCCCGGGGCTGAAGCGCTTCGCAAAACGGCTCAAGCGCAACTTGAATTCGTTTTCCGTGGTGTAGTCCATGGAGCTGGTCGGCTCGTCCAGCAACAGGATGGAGGGCTCCATCAAAAACGCCCGCGCAATAGCGATGCACTGGCGCTGCCCGCCGGAAAGCGAAGCGCCCCGCTCACCGATATGCATGTCGAAACCGCGCGGGTGTTTGTTGACAAACTCTTTCAACCCCGCCAGCTCCGCCGCCGCGACAATCGCGGAATCATCCGCGTAGGGCGCCCCGTAAGCGATGTTTTCGCGCAACGTGCCGAAAAAAAGGATCGCTTCCTGATCGACGCAGCCGATGTTGCGCCGCAGGTCGGCAGGATCGAGCTGGCGCAGGTCGATGCCGTCAACCAGCACCGAACCTTCCTGCGGCTCGTAGAAGCCGAGAACCAGTTTCTGCACGGTGGATTTGCCCGAGCCGACCCGCCCGAGAAATACGACAGATTCGCCGGGGTTGATCTTGAACGAAACATTTTTCAGGATCGGGTCGCAGTTGGGATACCCGAAAGTGACATTGCGGAATTCGATGCCGCCGCGAATTTCCGGGCGATGGACAAACGTCGATTCGGGTGGCCGCTCGATGGGTTTTTCCATCAGCTTGTTCAGGGAATCGAGCGCGGTTTTAGCGCCCTGATACTGGATCAGCAGGCTGGCAAGTTGCCCGAGGGGAGCCATGGCACGCCCCGTCAGCATGGTGCAGGCGATCAGGCCACCCTGGCTAAGGGAGCCGTCGTGAATCAGGTAAACGCCGCCGACCAGCACGCCCACATTGATGATTTGCTGGATAGTCTGGACGCTGCTCGTGGCCGATTGCGAAAGCATGCGCAACTGATTGCTCTTTTTTGAGAGATAGGCCGCCGTCTTCTCCCAGGTCGCCTGCACATGGGTTTCCGCGCTGAGCGCCTTGATGGTTTCCATGGCGGTCAGGCTTTCGACCAGTGTGGCGTTCCGCAACGATGCGGCGCGATAGGTGGTTTCGGAAAGCTCGTGCATTTTTTGCTGGAGCGCATAAATATAAATGACCACGGTGATAAAGCCCACGATGGGAATGAACACCAGCGGCCAGGCTATCCATGCGATGACGATATAAAACAGCAGCGCAAATGGTATGTCTATCAATGTCGAAACCGTTGCCGACGCGATAAAATCGCGCACGGTCTCAAATGACCTCATCGTCGAGGCGAACGCCCCTACCGACGGGGGTTTTGCTTCCATCTTGAGCCCGAGCACGCGCTCCATCAGCACCGAGGAAAGCTGGATATCGATGCGCGATGAGGCCAGGTCGACAAAGTGCCCGCGCATCAGCCGCAACAGCATATCCAGACCCAGCAACATCGTGACGCTTATGGCCAGAACCCATAGCGTATCCACCGCAAAATTGGGAACCACGCGGTCGTACACATTCATGGTAAAGAGCGGGATCGCCAGCGCGAATACGTTGATCAGGAGAGCGGCGCTCAACACATCGCGGTAAACCCGCCACTGCTCGATCATCGCGCCCCAGAACCAGTGGCGCTTGGCCAGCTTCGCGACCTCGGGGGTGCGGCTGTCGAACTTGACGCGCGGCTGGAGAAAAATGGCGATGCCGAGGTAGCGCGAGGAAATATCTTCGCGCGACAGGGTAAACGCGGTCTGCCCCGATTCCGGGAAAAGCACTTCAACCTGCCCGCCCTGCCCCTCCCATCTCAACAGGACGCAGGATTCATCTCCCTTCAACAGCAAAATGGCCGGTAACTGGATGGGATCTATCTTATCCAATTCCAGACGCACGATCCGGCAATTGAGCCCCGCGCGGTTTGCCGCACGCGCCACGAGGGATGGTGTCAAACGACCGTTCTGGAGAGGCAATCCTGCGGAAAGCGCCGCGCGCGTGCTGGGCCTGCCGTGAATGCGCGCAACTTCCAGCACGTTATCCAGCAGCGGGTCATGCAACAGCAAATCTTCCCGTAGCCCAAGGCTTGCTGGAGGCAAGCTTGCGGCGGTATTGCCCGGATCGGCTTTGCCAGGAATATTGCTGTCCGGTGAAGCTTTTTGATTGTCGCTCATCTATGCTTGCCGCTTATTTTCTATGTAACAATCGCCATCATCTATCAAGGCGAGACTACACTATTGACGGATTATTGGGTAGGGGATGGCTTGGGCACTGGGCGGAGCGAACATCTAACGGGCATGGCGAATAGCCACCCCTGATGATAAAACCCGCCATGCCCGTTTCCCCCACCCTAACCCTCCCCCAGAGGGAGAGGGGACGAACGAATCGCTGCGCGAATTTCACGTTAAATGCCCCCTTGCGCCAATACCACTTGATCCTGCCCCCTGTTTCTGGCGTCATAAAGAGCATTGTCTGCCGCGCTGCCCAGTTTGCGCGCATCGTCAAAGCGCGAAATGTCGGCGATGCCGCAACTGAATGTGGCGAAAAATTCTTTCCCATCCGCCCAATGGCTCAACCGGGAAAATTCCTTGCGTATCTTTTCCAGCACGGTTACGGCCGTCTCACCATCGGTATCGCACAAAACTATGGCGAGCTCTTCGCCGCCATAGCGCCCAACCAGGTCGGTCTGGCGAAGGCGCTGCCTCAGCAGGCGCAAAAGGCTCTGGACTACCCGTTCACCGGCAGGATGTCCGTAGGTATCATTGATTTGTTTGAACAGGTCAATATCGATCATCGCGAGGGACAACGGCACTTTCTTGCGTTTTGCCCTTGCCACTTCCCGGCCCAGTTGATCCCTGACAGCGCCGGAACCATCCGGCAGCGACAAATCGAGAATAGCCATCTCGTGGTAGCCGTTTTTTGCGATATCCCCAAGCGGCACCGTTGCCTCCCCACTGTGCGCCAACCCGACGGCCTGCTTCAGCGCAACCTCAAAAAGTGCCCGGTTGACCGGTTTATCGATCCAGTCAAACACGCCAAGCGTTTCATCCGACAACTCCTTGCGCACCACTGTTGCGTTGACAGAAACCACCAGTATCGGCAGCGCAGCGGTTTTCCTTGACGCGCGCAACTCGCGGACCAACGCGATGCCATCCTGCTCCGGTAGCGTCAAGTCGAGCGTTATTGCGGCATAGTCATCCTGCTCCAGCATTTGCCTTGCTTCTGTCGCATCGCAGGCAATATCGGCTGCCAGCCCGACCTGCTCCACCATTGCACGCAAAGAAGCGGCCATGTCGCGCTCATCCTCGCAAATCAATACCCGCTTGGCGATCTCTTCAAACTTTTTGCCCACTTCAGCGCCCCCCTGACAGCACTGTATCCCGACCCTGCATCAGTATATCGCATGGAATCCATTAAATGCGAACCCCATTAAGTGCGCGCACTGAAATTCGGGGTTAGCACCGGCCCAACACGTTTGGTATCATCCGCAATCACAGAATGCCGACACAGCATCATGTCTGTTTGAAATTTTACGGGTCTCAAAATGAAATATTTAATACTGGCCATCACGCTGATTGCTATCGGTGTTTCGCTCCCCATCGATGCTTCCGCCAAAATCGACTCCGCGACCCTGGACAAACAGAGGAAAGAAAACAGGGCACGGCTGGAAAAATCACAGAGGCTCCGCACGGGAGCAAAGGAAAGAAGAATCTTTAAAAAATCGGACGCGGAAACAAAAGAATCCCGTTCCCTGAAACTCGACGCGATCCCGCCATCGCCACGTCGTACCGCAAAACAAGCCCCAAGCAAGGCAAAACAGGCTCCAAGCCAGAAGGAATCGCCTTAATCTTACACTTTGTGGCACAGTAACCACATTATATGGAGCGCCGCTCAAGTTCTTCCCAACGCTCCAGCGCCGCTGCCATTTCCGTCTCGATTTCCTCATTGCGTGATTGCAGTTGCTTGGCGCGTTTGGCGTCGTTGCGGTAAATCGTGCCATCGGCAAGATGTGCCGCAATGTCGATCTGTTCGCGCTCCAATGCCTCGATGCGCTTGGGCAACTCTTCCAGTTCGCGCGCTTCCTTGTAGCCCAATTTACCGGCAGATTTTGTTTTTTCGACCTGAGCGACTGCCGCGCGCGGCGTGGTTGAAACAGCAGGTTTTGCTGCCGCGCCGGAAGTTGCGGGCGAGCTGGCCGCCTGATATTTTTTCACCCGCACCCAGTCTTCATAGCCGCCGGCATATTCGATCAACTTGCCGTCTCCCTCGAACGCGATCACCTGCGTCACCACGTTATCGAGGAACGCGCGGTCATGGCTAACCAGGAACAGCGTGCCATCGTAGTTGGCCAGCAATTCCTCAAGCAGTTCCAGCGTTTCGATATCGAGATCGTTGGTCGGCTCGTCGAGCACCAGCACGTTGGCAGGCTGAGTAAACAGCCTTGCCAACAACAGGCGGTTGCGCTCGCCGCCGGAGCAGCTCTTGACCGGCGAACGTGCGCGCTCCGGCGCGAACAGAAAGTCGCCGAGATAGCTGATGACATGCTTCTTCTGCCCGCCGATCTCGACAAAATCCGAACCCTGGCTGATGGTGTCGGCCAGCGTCGCCTCGTCATTGAGCTGTTCGCGCAACTGGTCAAAGTACGCCACTGAAATTTTCGTGCCGAGCTTGACCTGCCCGCTGTCCGGCTGCAATTCGCCGAGGATGATCTTGAGCAGCGTGCTCTTGCCCGCACCGTTTGGGCCGAGCAAGCCGATCTTGTCGCCGCGCTGGATGCGACAGGAAAAATCGCCGATGATCCTGCGCGTGCCATACGACTTGCTGACATTGTCGAGTTCCGCCACCAGCTTGCCGGAGCGCTCGCCGCTATCCACATTCATCTCGACCTTGCCGAGCTTCTCGCGCCGCGCCGCACGGTCGCGGCGCAACTGCTCGAGGCGCAGCACGCGGCCTTCGTTGCGGGTGCGGCGTGCCTCTACCCCTTTGCGAATCCACACCTCTTCCTGCGCCAGCACCTTGTCGAACTTTGCGTTTACCACTGCCTCGTCCGCCAGCATGCGCTCCTTGATCTTCTGGTAAGCAGAAAAGTTGCCGGGAAAACCAGCCAGCTTGCCGCGATCCAGTTCGACGATGCGCGTCGCGACGTTATCGAGGAATCGCCGGTCATGCGTGACGAACAGCACCGCCCCGGCAAAATTGTTCAGCAGCCCTTCCAGCCATTCGATGGACTCGAAATCGAGATGGTTGGTCGGCTCGTCGAGGATCAGCACGTCCGGCTCGGCCACCAGCGCCTGCGCCAGCGCAACACGCTTGCGCTGCCCGCCGGACAGTTCGCCGACGTGCTTGTCGGCCTCCAGATCGAGTTTCGCGATGGTGGTTTCGATGCGCGCCTGGATCGACCAGCCATCTTGTGATTCCAATTGAGTCTGCAAGTGCTGCATCTGCTCCAGCAGCTTATCCACGTCCGCATCCGGCTCGGAGATTTGATGCGAGACATGATGGTAATCGTGCAGCAGTTTCTGGATACCGCCCAGACCCTGCGCAACCGCATCGAACACCGTATCATCCGCAGCCAGCACCGGTTCCTGGCTGACATAGCAAATCCGGGCGGTCGGCGCGCGCCACACTGTCCCATCATCCAGATTTCCCTGGCCCGCCAGTACGCGCATCATGCTCGATTTGCCGCCGCCGTTGCGCCCGATCAAGCCGACACGCTCGCCCTCGTCGAGCTGAAAGTCAGTATGATCGAGCAAGGATACGTGCCCGAAGGCGAGGCAGGCATTGTCCAGCGTGATTAATGGCATGATCCAAAATTGGCGGTTTGACGCCCCAGGCGCAAGAAGCGCGGCATCATACCAGCATTGATGTTTGGATTGCAGCGCATTTCCGCTAGAATGCGAGCCGTTGTCCTCGTAGTTAAATGGATATAACCGGCCCCTCCTAAGGGTCAATTACAGGTTCGATTCCTGTCGAGGACGCCAAAAACTATTTACGCCGCAGCTTGCAATGCACGAAAGCCGCATAAATCCTAGTGATTGGCGGCTCAAACACCGTTACGCTGGCAAGGAAAAGCGGCTGGCATTGGGCGTATATCCGCCGAGCGGATGAAAATGCGCCGCCTTCACCTTGTCCCGCTATTCGTGGGGAAACCTCAGACTCTAACCTCAATGGTATTTGTACTAATGGTATTTCGACTCCGATACCAATGGTATGTTGACCGGAGTGCTGCGGTCATGGATACTTCAATTGTGCGTTTGAAATTCCTATCCTTCTTTTCTTACCCACTGCCCTATGGCCCTGGCAACAAGAATTGCACTGCTGATGCTGCTTGCGCTCGTCACTGCGCCCTTGGCCGGTGCAGCGACGCCTGCTGAAGAAGCCGCCTGGGATGGCGAATGGAATCTCTGCAAGGACAGGCTGACAGATGTCCTCGACAGCATTGATTTCGAAGGCACCGGCAATGTTGTTCGCCGAACTCCTGCAACGTCGAAGCCGCCTAGTAAGTTCGGTGAAACATTTCGAAAACCGGGCAAGTTTATCGGTGCCGTCGACAATCTGGCCATTGACCCCATTGTCACTTTCTTCACCACGGAAGACGACAACAAAACACCCGGAAACGAGGCATTAACGGCTCTGCTTTTCAAGGTTCTTGAAGGTGGGCTCAAGCTCTATTTTCCCGCCTATGGCATCACCCTGGATGCGGGTAAAGTCATTGTCGGCAATTCCATTGTTGCAGTCAGTGAGCTTTATGAATCAGGCCACCGAGCCTCCATCGAGCGCATGGTGTTCGGCGGCAGCGCGCCCAATGACGCCTTTCTGCTTGGCAACGTGGATGACCTGTTCAAGCAGCAATCATTTTTTGGTGAATTCCTTCCGCGACACAAAATCACGACGGATAATATCGCGCGCAAAATCAAATCCGAGCAGGCGTTAAGAGACTTGTGGTTCAAGACCTACCGCAGCTACTTGATGAGCGGGGTAGGGTCCATCGGACCGCTGCAAAAACCGGATGAATTTGGCCGGCTTCCCGTGGATAACCGGCTCCGCGACGGCTGGGATCGCTTGCTCAAGTATTGGGAATTGAAGCGCGCATCGGAATTCGGCGAAAGCCTGCGTGCCAATTTTGTGCAGCAATTCCGTGCACCTTGTCTCAACATTGCCCAAAAGACCTGCCCCGCACCATTTTCAGAACCAATCAAGCTTGCGGGGCAACAGCGTGTCGAGTGCATGTGCCAGCAGGGCTATGTCTGGAATCACGACCGTAGCAAGTGCCTGCTGGAGCCCGCCGCACAGGTCAAGGCGAAATACTGTGAACCCGGTATGCAAGCGTACTGGAACATGGAAGCGGAAGAGGTTCAATGCCAGTGCAAACCCGCTCATGTCTGGAACAATAGTCATACCCGCTGCATCCTGGAACCCGCCGCCCAGATTCAGGCGCTACGCTGTGAACCTAGCGCGGAAGCCTACTGGGATAAAGAACAGGAGCTGGCTCTGTGCCGCTGTCAAACAGGAAGTGTCTGGAAGCGCGACCGGACTGCCTGCATCAGGAGCCCCGAGGCGCAAGTGGCTGCAGCCAAGTGCCACCCCAATGCCCAAGCTTATTGGAACAATGAGCGTGAAGCCGTTGGCTGCCGCTGTATACAAGGATATGCATGGAATGATGACAAAGCGGCTTGCCTGCCAGAACAACAGGCAAGGCTTGAGGCACTCCGGTGTCCAGACTTCTACCCCAACAGCAGACCCATCTGGGATGAAAAGCAGAACCGGGGCGTGTGCTCATGCAAGGAGGGTTATCGCTGGAATGAAAAGCGCGACGCCTGCATAGCAAATCCAGAGCGATTGGTGGCTCTGTCCAAGTGTTCGGAAAAATATCCATCCAGCGAGGCCTACTGGAACAGCCAAGAACAAAAAGTGAATTGCCGCTGCAAGAAAGGCACGCGCTGGATCAAGGAGAAGGGCGCGTGCCTAGCGGAGCAGCGCGATCCGGGTCTGGGCAAGCCATCCGGCGAAGTGGCGGCGGGCACCGGTCGGGGCGAAGGCGCCAATATCATGGAGGCGCTGGTTCATGGGTTGGCCACCGCCGTGGCGCAGTCCCAGGGCGTTCCTGTGCCCGGTGTCACCCCCTCTCAAACCCACACGGCGCCTGCTCCCTCGGCAAATCCGCCCCGACGCCCCGAGGCTGCCGATGCTCCAGCAGCAAGCCGTGATGACTGGTTCATCATCATCGCCTCTGCCTTGTCTGCCAGTAATGAAAATTATCGCAAGCACCCTGAGTGCCAGTACAAACTGGCGCATGGCATGCGCTACGTCAGCGGCATTGCCGGCGGCAAGCGAGAGGTTCAGGCCAGTGCGGACGCTCTGCGCGCAAAGGGGTATGCAGGGGTGGAAGTGCGTTATTTTGGCGACATCGGCGGTAGTGAGGTTATGCGTATCGTGGGCCAGTGGAAAGAGACCGAACGCCGTGGCTACAATGCTTGCTATGATGCCACGCGCCGGAAGGGTGGCGGGAGGCCAAGTTAAGCCATGAGATGCAAACCGTGGTTTGAGATAGCGCGTACTTCAAAAAAAGGCAGAGTGCGACCATGCGCGGGAACATGCGCGCATAATAGTATCGTTGGAACTTTCGGCATTCTGTGTGCTAAATAGCGTGGACAGCAAGGGCGCTTTAGGTGAGATGCAGGAAAGCTTGTCCGCTCCGTTACCGTCGCCACTTCACCGCTGCATCTTTTGCGAAAAACTCGCCAAGGACTTGCGGTTCGCAGGCGGCTGGTGCAGTGGTAGCCTAAATGTGCCGCGCCCTCTCGACGCTACGGCTGCTTTTTTGTTTAACTACCCTTGTTTGATTATCCCCGCCCACCCGCCCCAAGTGGCTACCTTAAAACCGATAGAGGCAAACCGGCTCAGGCAAGTTCTGGAAGTTTGATAGAATACGCCCAGACGAAGCCCCCAGACTGGTACATCTGGGGGCATATTCGCAGAATGAAAATGCGACACTATTACCCAATATTGTCTTTCAAGGCACTGTTCGCTGTCTGTCGATGGCCAGTTTTCTGATCTTCATCTTCTCCTCGCACCGCAAAGCCTTTTTTGTTTATGAATGCACAAAAACGACAAGCAGCAGCTCAAGCCGGAAGCACTCAGGGCAAATGCTCACAAATATTTTTGCGCCTGCAAGCGGCAAACCCGCATCCGAAAACCGAGCTGGAATATGCCACGCCGTTCGAGTTGCTGGCAGCGGTGCTGCTCTCCGCGCAAGCCACCGATGTCAGCGTCAATGCGGCCACACGGCAACTGTTCCCGGTCGCCAACACGCCGCAGGCGATGCTCGATCTTGGCGAAGAAAAACTGCGCGAGTATGTGCAGCGCATCGGGCTGTACAAGACCAAGGCAAAACATCTGATGCAAACTTGCCGTTTGCTGGTGGAACAGCACGGCGGCGCGGTGCCGCAAAACCGCGAGGCGCTGGAAGCCTTGCCCGGCGTGGGGCACAAGACCGCCAACGTGATTCTCAACACCGCCTTCGGGCAACCCACCATCGCGGTGGACACGCATGTGTTCCGCGTCGCCAACCGCACCGGCCTGGCGCCCGGTAAAAATGTGCTGGAAGTGGAAAACAAGCTGCTCGAAACCGTGCCGGATGAATTCAAGCACAACGCGCACCATTGGCTGATCCTGCACGGGCGCTATGTGTGCCAGGCGCGCAAACCGAAATGCGGCACATGCATCATCAACGACCTGTGCGAGTACCCAGAGAAAGAGCTCTGATGTTTTTTAACCCGTCGCGCGACGAAGCGCGCAACTTCCTGTTTGAATCCTGGCGCAAGCGCAGGGCCGGTGAATTGCTCACCCCGCTGGAAGACCTCGCCTCGCAACTCATCGACAAGCATCCGGAATACCACGCCATGCTGGAAAACCCGGAACGCTACCAGGACAAGGATTATCCGCCGGAGCATGGAACAACCAACCCGTTCCTGCACCTGATGATGCACCTCACCATCGAAGAGCAAATCTCCATCAACCAACCGACTGGAATACGCGCCCATTTCATGCGGCTGACCCGACAATACGAATCGGAACACGACGCGCAACACCGCATGATGGAATGTCTCGGCGAGATGATCTGGCAGGCGCAACGCGACCGTACCCAACCGGATGCGGCTGTCTATCTTGGCTGCTTAGAAAGACAATGAATTCCGTAGGAGCGGGCCATGCCCGCGATCAAGTGATTCGCGGGCATGGCC
>JBAQCT010000171.1:0-9832 GCA_049294375.1 Gallionella sp.
GGCCATGCCCGCGAATATATCGGTCGCGGGCATGGCCCGCTCCTACAATTGACGCTGTTTATAATGTGAATTGGAATCAAGTCTTCTGTTTGATGGCCAGCACCGCCTGGTTGCGCAGGGTGCGCAGCAGCGACAACTGCTGCCGCGAGATATCGAGGCTGTTGGGTTTAGGCATGTCCGCATAAAACATGCCGATTGCCTTGTCATTCAGCATCAGCGGCAACAGTATGAAACAGGGTGCATAGACGGTGTCCCTGTACCAGTCCGGAATTTTGTCGGAAATGTTGAGCGCATGGATATCCGCAACCAGGATATCCAGGCCTTTCTCAATCGACAGGTGAAAGACATCCGGCGAAAAACGCAACGGGAAACGGAAGCGCGGAATCATCTCATTGATTCCCGGCCCGAACCCGAATTTGGCGACCATGTTTGCCTGATGATTGTTGCGAACCATGATCAGGGCGCGATTAAAACCCATGCCGCGGTATATGGTTTCCAGGATCATCTGCAAGACATCGTTAAGCTTGAAATCGCCCACCATCGAATTGGTCACATCCTGTATGCCTGCGCTGAGTATCGCCTCGTGATCCGGTTCGTGCGCCGATGCATCATCTCCCTCGCCTTGTGTTACAGCCTGATCCAGTCCGGTCATACCGTCCGTGCCGTCCTGTTTTTTCGGGGGGCTGGCAGGCAGCGAATATCCGCTCCACTGCTTCACCTGGTTTAACAGCGGGCTACCGGCGGTATTGATGCCCAACATGTCTGACCGTGTCGACATCTCATTCAAACCGGCATTGATGGCGCTGGCTAGCTCCTGTTCGGATATTTTGCTTGCATCCTCATAGCGTGCCGAGAGGTCGCGAAGGGATTGCTGTTTGTTCCTTGCGCTATCCGAAGCGGAAATTTCGCACAATTCGCTGGCAAGATTGACGGTCACTGCCAGGCTGTCCAGGCCGTCATGTACGGGTTTTATTTTCTCGCCGTGCAGCTTGCGCATCCCGGCGATCAGCCGGGGCGGAAAATTCCAGTTGCGCGCCACGCTCAGCCCCAATTCGGAGTAGGGGATACCCAGAATCTTGACGGAAGCCTCTTCCTCGCTGGCACCTTGCCTGACCATGCGGGAAATCTCCTCGCTTTCCTCGAAGAAATAGAAAATCCCCAGCATTCTTCCCAGATTGTGGAACATGGAGCAGACCAGCACTTCCTCGACATCCCGGATATTGTGCCGGGCCGACAATTGTGCGGCGACAACGCCGGAAAATACGGCCTTGATTATTTCTTCCTTGAGCTGCGCCGCCTGCGACTTGTTTTGCATGAATTCCAGCAGGATCAGCGTCATCGCAATATTGCGCACCGTTTCAAAACCGAGAATGACCACCGCCTTGGAAATGGTATTGATGGTGCCGCCAAACTGCCCATAGGAAGCGGCATTCACCAGCTTCAGCAGCTTATTGGTCAGCGCGAGATCCTGCAGGATGGCGCCGGCAAGCTGGCTGGTGCTTGCCGATTCGGAAGAAACGATTTGGTTGATTTTGGAAATGACCCCGGACAGGGCGGGAAAATCCTGTTTGCTGCGCATGCGGTGGAGCAGGAATTCAGTGGTCGCATGGCGCGCCTCGTTAAGGTAATCCTGCAAATCCTGCTTCATCGCGGCCGCGCTCGGATAGCGCTCGGCGGGTTTTTTGGCCACAGCCTTGAGGATGATCGCCTCCAGCTTTTCATCCACGCGCTCATTGTGGGTGGAGGGCGCGGCAATTGGCTCATGCGCCGCGCGATTCAAAACCTCGTACATATTTTCGCCGCCCACCGCGAATTTCCCGGTCACCATCTCGTAGAGCACCGTACCGGCGGAATAGACATCCGAAAGAAAATCGCCGTGCTGCCCCGAAATGATTTCTGGAGCCACATAGCGCGGCGAGCCGGTCAGGGGTGAACCGATGGTTTGCGCATGATCGCCCGCCGTTGTCGCCAGGCCGAAATCCATCACCATCGGCGTGCCATTTCTGGCGATCATGATATTGGCAGGTTTCATATCCAGATGCGATATGCCCTGCGAATGCGCATAAGCGAGGCCTTCCAGCACACCGCAGGTTATTTCCGCAGCCAGCGCAAGCGGCAAGGACTTTTCCTGCTTCAGCAATTGCGCGAGCGTCTTCCCCTCGACATAGGCATACACCAGATAAGGCGCACCCTCGTGTTCGCCGTAATCGTACAGGGCGATGATATTGGGATGTTGAAGCTTGCTGACAATGCGCGCCTCGTGGGTCAACTGCTCGGTTTTATGACCCAGCTTGAGCAGCGTTTTGATGGCCACCTGCCGTTCGAGTTGCGGGTCATACGCAAGATACACCGCACCCTGCCCGCCCCTACCAAGCTCACTCAGAATTTCAAAACGGCCAATTTGCTGTCCGGACATGACTAATCAGAATCAATGATAAATGAAGAGGGTTTTTGACTATTGTTGTCCACGAAAGTCACGAAAAACACGAAAAAATTCAAAGGACTCCATGCCACGAATTGATACCCAATGGGTGAATCTCGGAACCAATGCAACTTCTTGTTTTATTTCGTGCCTTTCGTGTCTTTCGTGGATGAATTGCCGTTTTTAGGATTAGGTAACGCTCAATAATTCTTTGAGTACAAACGTATTTTCCTGCAACCGCCCACATACCAAACGGAATCATTCTACATCAGGGTGCCGCCTTATTAGCGCGAACCCTTTGTGCTCGCCTCAACCAGCGCCACCATGGCGAGCGCATCGCGATGCCCGCAACCGCCCAGTCCTTCGACCACCCCCGCCCGATTTTGTTCAGGCTGATTCTGGCTCGCCTTCCATTTGCCGCATAGCTTAGTGATGACAATCTCGATCCCGACAATGGCCTTGACCGTCTCCTCGATGAACTCGCGGGGCGCGTCGGATACCGCCCACGGTTTAGGAAATTTCGCCTCGTGGTGATCGGTGAGCGCTTCGAGATGTTCGCGCACCCAGCCCGCATCGTCGATGGCGCACAGCGTGCCGTAGGCGTGGACGACGGCGTAATTCCAGGTGGGCGCGACCTTTCCGGTTTCCTGCTTGGTCGCATACCAGGACGGCGTGATGTAAGCATCAGGCCCGTGGAATATCGCCAGCACCTCGACCTCTTGCGCGAAATCGCGCCACACCGGATTGGCGCGCGCCACATGGCCGCGCAACGTACCGAACGGCGCAGGCGCATCCGAGAGATGCAGCGGAATGTGGTTCGCATCCAGCCCGCCGGAAGACAGCGTGACCAGCGTCGCCAGCGGTCGCGCGCGCATCAGTTCGTGCATGGCCTCGATGCTGGGTTGTTCGAAATGTTTGGGGGTGTACATGGTTTTATCTAATGACGTTTGACGTAAGGCTGAAAAAACTTTTTGTCCGCATAACCAGCGACTTGGTTGGCGTTCTTTGCCAACTTAGTCGAATGGCTAGAAGTTCCACCAGATTACACAGATTTACGCAGATTCCGTAGGGCGCAATAACCAACGGGCATTGCGCCGCATGTATTTCATCCGGTGCAATGCGCATGCCCTTCGGCTTCGCTCAGGGCATACTTATTGACACCCTACGAATGCTACATACCGCGCTTCCTGCGCGCGGAAACCTGTTCACCGGCCACGCCCCAGTTGTCCGTGGGCACCTCATCGATCACGACCATCGTCGTCGCCGGATTCTTGCCGAGCACATCCTTGAGCAGGTTGGTGACACCCTCGATGAGCCTCGCCTTCTGTTCGGAGGTGACGCCTTCTTCGGTGATTTTGATGTTTACGTAGGGCATAGTGATTATTCCAGTGAATGTTTGATTAGAAATTCGTAGGGCGCAATAACCAACGGATTGCGCCGCATGTGTTTCATTCGGTGCAATGCGCTACGCTTATTGCACCCTACGCGAGCTATTTCGGATCAATTGCAGCAGCTCTTTCTTGGAATTCTTTAACAACGGCTAGTTGTCTCAATAGCTCGTGTTGACTGATCATTGAAGGTGGTGCATCTTGGCGATCCCACGCCCCGATGGTTGCACCGACGCGCCTCAAGCCAGTAATACCGTTGCCTTCAAGTTGCACAATTTGCTGCTCACACCATGCAACAAGGCCAAGGACAGTTTCAAAATAGCCCTCACGAAGGAAGTAATAGCTTCCGAGAATATAGGGGCGTGGAAACCCACCTTGCATGTCTGATTGCCTAATTGAGTTAATTAGTTCGGGGTCCATTCCTTCGGTTGCGATTTGATGGACATACGAATATGCCTTTGGGTCGAGAACGTTATTATGACGCTCGAGAATCGTCTCAGCTCTTTTCCTGTGATCTGAAAGATTTTGAGGAAAATACTCCCACCATGTTCTCTGAGGTGTTACGTTGGGCCGTGCATCCATATTCAGGCTGGTTCGTATTTTCTCAAAAGCCGCATTACAAAAAAGAGACGCAACATCCTTTGGAGATTCCTCAGGAATACATGAGTGATACACATCCGACCAAAAACTAATAACTCTGCTTGTGAGCAAGCGAACATCTTCGTATGCGGTCGCTTTCTGTGGTAAAGATCGAAGTTCTTCTTGACGCTTAATGAGATAGTCAACAATCAGTACCGTGACCAAAATACCAAGTGATTCGGTAAATGCATTAAGACCAAAATTACTCAACTCGCCTTCCGCTCTTAGCCATAAATACAAGCAAGCTGCTGCAAGAAGGCACATGATCAGGACGAGCAACTTCTTGTGTCGCATAGAAAACTCTCAGAAGGCACAACATAAAACATGCCACAATAAAAGGCTTAATCTTTTATCAGGGCGCGCGAATAACTTGTAAACCAAGACGCATAAACCGATTTCACTTCCTCGCCCCCATCCCCAGCGCCCTCAGCCTGCTTTGCTCCAGCTCCACCTTATCCGGCTCGACCAGCCAGCCGTGCAGATTATCCAGCACCAGGTCGGTCAGCGCGTGTATCCAGTCGTTGCGGTCGTTGAGGCAGGGGATGTAGTGGTATTCGCCGCCGCCCGCGTGCTGGAATTCCTGTTTGCCTTCCATCGCGATTTCTTCGAGTGTCTCCAGGCAGTCGGCGACGAAGCCGGGGCAAACCACGTCGAGGCGCTTGGTTTTCTGTTGCCCCAGTTCCTTGAGCGTGGCGGCGGTGTAGGGCTTGAGCCACTCGTGCCTGCCGAAGCGCGACTGGAAGCTGACGGTGTATTGTTCCGGCTTCAGGCCGAGTTGCTGCGCCAGCAGGCGCGCGGTCTTGTGGCATTCGCAGTGGTAGGGATCGCCTTTTTGCAGCGTGTATTCCGGCAGGCCATGAAAGCTCATCAGCAACTTTTCCGGCCTGCCGTTTTTCATCCAGTAATCGTTGATGCTGTTCGCCAGCGCCTTGATGTAGCCGGGGTGGTCGTGGAAGTGTTTGACGGTGCGCAGCGCGGGCAGGTTGCGCATCTGTTGCAACTCACTGAACACGATGTCGCAGACCGTGGCGGTGGTGCTGGCGGCGTATTGCGGGTACATCGGCACGACCAGAATGCGCTGGCAGTTCTGCTCTTTGAGCTTGTGCAACACGCTGGGGATCGAAGGGTTGCCGTAGCGCATCGCGTAGTCCACCACGTAGGGCGCTTTGGTGCGCTGGCTGAGGTAGCCCTGCAACAGCACAGCCTGCTTGTCGGTATAGACGCGCAGCGGCGAACCTTCCTTTAACCATATCGATGCGTATTTCGCGGCGGATTTCTTCGGGCGGGTGTTGAGGATGATGCCGTTGAGGATCAGCCACCACAGGGCGCGCGGCATTTCCACCACGCGCGGGTCACCGAGAAATTCCTTCAGGTAACGGCGCACCGCCTCCGGCGTGGGCGCATCCGGCGTGCCGAGGTTGACCAGCAGGATGCCGGTTTTTTCCGGCGTGCCGTGGGTGAAGGCGGGTTCTGGTTGGTAGGTCATTTAGGGTATGGTGAATGCTTAACCACCCTCTCCCCTAGCCCCTCCCCCGCTTGCGGGGGAGGGGAACCAAACTCCCTCTCCCGTGAACGGGAGAGGGCTGGGGAGAGGGCGTGTGAGCGAAGTATAAGTCACGTTTTTTGCCTAGCTTTGCGAAAGTGCGTTGCCCAGCAACCGCGCCGTAATATCCACGATGGGAATGACTCTCTCATAATCCATGCGCTTCGGGCCGACCACGGCGAGCGTGCCGACCACCTTGCCGTCGGCGGAGTAGGGCGCGGTGATCACGCTGCACTCGTCCAGCGAGGCCAACCCGGATTCGGCGCCGACGAAGATGTGGATGCCCTGCCCCCTGCGGCTGGCGTCGAGCAGTTGCAGCAGCTCGGTTTTTTTCTCGAACAGATTGAACAGCCCACGCAGGCGGTTCATGTCGGTGGACAGTTCTTCGATATGCAGCAGGTTGTGCTCGCCGCTGATAACGTAATCCTCGGATTGTTTGGCCTGCGCCGCATCGCCCGCCGCGAGCGCCGCCGCCATCAGCGCGCTCATGTCCTGATGCAGTTGCTGCAATTCCCCGCGCAGCCGGTCACGGATCTGCGAGAAGCTGCAACCGATGTAATGCTGGTTGAGAAAATTGCCCGCTTCGGTGAGCTGCGACTGGGTGTAGTCGCGCTCCATCAGCAGCACGCGGTTTTCCACTTCGCCGTCCGGCATCACGATGATCAGCAGCACGCGCTTCTCGCCGAGGCGCAGGAATTCGATCTGGCGCACGGTGATCGCGCTGCGCCTCGCCGTGGCGACCACCCCGGCAAACTGGGTCAGATCGGAAAGCATGTTCGAGGCCTGCGCGATCAGCCGCGACGGGTTGTCAGGCTGCAATTGGTGTTCCATCTGCTGCACGCGCGCACTGTCGAGCGGCTTGGTGACCAGCATGGTGTCGATGAACAGCCGGTACGCCATGCCGGTCGGGACACGTCCCGCCGAGGTCTGCGGGCTGCTGACCAGCCCGATGTCTTCGAGGTCGGCCATCACGTTGCGGATCGTCGCCGAGCTGACTTCGAGGCCGGAATACTGTAGCAAGGCGCGCGAGCCGACCGGCTGGCCGTCGCTGATGTAGCGCTCTACCAGTGTCTTGAGCAGGATTTGTGCGCGTTCGTTGAGCATGTGGTGAATTCTACCACCGCGGATACGGTGTCTTTCCGGTAAAAAGGGCTATTGCTGGTACACTACTTCAACCAACCCTTGCGGTGAAACAACCAAAACGGCACCGCGATGGATGTCAACATCAGCGTCAACGCAAACGGATAGCCGTTGGCCCAGTCCAGCTCCGGTATATGTTTGAAATTCATCCCGTAGATGGATGCGATCAGCGTGGGCGGCAGCAGCGCCACGGCGGCCACTGAGAACAGGCGCACAATCTTGTTCTGGTTGATATTGATGAAACCGACGGTGGCATTCATCAGGAAGTTGATTTTGTCGAACAGGAAAGCGGTGTGCCCGTCCAACGAGTCGATGTCCTGCATGATCTGGCGCGCTTCCTCCATCTGTTCCGGCGCAAGCAGTTTGCTGCGCATCAGGAATGAAATCGCGCGGCGCGTATCCATCAGGTTGCGGCGAATGCGCCCATTCAGGTGTTCCGCGTGGGCGATATTGGACAATACCGCGCTGGCCTGTTTATCGGTTAGTGTCTTGTTAAGCACCGTGCCGCTGATTTCACCGAGGTCGGCATAAGCTTCTTCCAGCGCATCGGCGGAAAACTCCACATCCGAGTCGTACAGATCAATCAGCACATCGAGGCTGTCCGCAACAAGGTCGGGATGCCCGTGCGAGCGCAGGCGGAAACGCAGGAACACCGGCAGGTCTTCATCATGCACGCTGAATAAAATGTTGTTGGCCAGCACGAAAGCTACCAGCACGCTGCGCGAATCGCTTTCCTTGCCAAGCAGGAAATCCGAACGCACATGCAACTCTTCGTTTTCTTCGTAAAACCGCGCGCTGGCCTCGATGTCGCGCAAATGCTCCGGTTGCGGAAGGATGATGGAAAAAGTCTTGGCGATCCATTCGCGCTCGTTTTCATCGGGTGCGATGGCATCCACCCAGATCGGCTTGCGCGTGGCGATCTCGCCCGGCTCTATCCTGGACAGCTTTCCATTTTCCAGCGTAAAGATATTGAGCATGCATGCGCTCCTGTTGTTTGACTGCGTGATTATCCGTCACAAGCGCCCAAAGGGAAACGGGTCAGTACCCGATAATCCGTCAGCCCGTCGCGAGGCACGGATTGCACCAGTGCGAAATCAGCGATCTGCCAGCACACCGGCTGCATCGCGGGCAGCGGCGTGTCGCTCCAGTGCGCACCGCGCAACAGCGTGACATGCGGCTGGTAATCGCAAGATTCAGAATGGTAGCTGGCGAATTTGAAACGGTGCGCAATCAGGCGCTGCTCCAGCATGCTGACCAGTTGCGCCAGTTGCTGCGGCATTTGGCGCGGCGCGGCATACACGATGTGATTGTGTCCCCAGTAGCGCGCGTCGTCAAAACACAACCTGAAGCCTTCACCGCTGACCTCCTGCGCCGCTTGCTGAAGCACTTCCAGCCCATATAATTCAACGTTGCCAATGAATACCAGCGTGTTGTGCAATGTCTCGCCGCGCATCGCGCGCCCGCCGCACAGTTTTTTCAGCGGCGCTTGCCACGCAGCCAGCTTGCCGCGTTCCTCGTCTGTCGGCCACAGGGCGAAAAATACCCGTGCGGTCGGGGTTTCAGGTGGGTGTTTCATATAACCGGCATTTTATCCGCATGAGCGGCGGCCTGCATTGAGGTAAAATATCGAACTTGCAAAAGGAACATCATGACGGCACGTTTGCGCGAAATACCCTACAACTACACCTCGCTTTCCGACCGCGAAATTGTCCTGCGCATTCTCGGCGCAGAGGCATGGGACATAATCAATACGTTGCGCGAGCAACGCCGCACCGGCCGCTCGGCGCAGATGCTGTACGAAGTGCTGGGCGATATCTGGGTGGTGATGCGCAACCCGTATTTGCAGGATGACCTGCTCGCCAACCGCAAGCGCCGCGAGGCTCTGGTCGGCGCGCTGCACCATCGGCTGAATACGATTGACGTGCGCCGCCGTGACGCCGAAGGCGCCGAAACCGACAG
Organism: Gallionella sp.; assembly: GCA_049294375.1. GTDB lineage: Bacteria > Pseudomonadota > Gammaproteobacteria > Burkholderiales > Gallionellaceae > Gallionella. The sequence goes on from JBAQCT010000171.1 coordinate 9,092, forward strand.
CAAACAAAACCCCAACCTGCGAGTAAAGCGCCTGCTCGAACTGGCCGCTGCCGCAGTCGACCAGTTTGCCGGCGAATTCGAACAGACCCTGGAGTTGCGCAACCGTACCATGCGCGTTTTGTCGCGCATCACGCGGCGCGACAATATCCAGTTCGACGGCCTGGCGCGCGTTTCGCATGTGACCGACGCGACCGACTGGCGCGTCGAATACCCGTTCGTGGTGCTGCACCCGGACAGCGAGCAGGAAGTCGCGCCGCTGGTGCGCGCCTGCATCGAACTCAAGCTAACCATCATCCCGCGTGGCGGCGGCACCGGCTACACCGGCGGCGCGGTGCCGCTGGACAAATTATCGGCGGTCATCAACACCGAGAAACTGGACACCCTCTCCGCCGTGGAGCATATCGTGTTGCCCGGCCTGAACGAGCCTTACGCCACCATCCGGTGCGGCGCGGGCGTGGTGACGCGGCGCGTGATGGAGGCGGCGGATAACAACAAGCTGGTGTTTGCGGTCGACCCGACCTCGGCGGATGCGTCGTGCATCGGCGGCAACGTATCGATGAACGCGGGCGGCAAGAAAGCCGTGCTGTGGGGCACCGCGCTGGACAACCTCGCCTCATGGCGCATGGTCACGCCGGACGGCCTGTGGATGGAAGTGGAACGCCTGAATCACAACCTCGGCAAGATTCACAATGCCGCCACCGCAACCTTCCGCATCAGCCGTTTCGAGGCGGACGGCATAAC
>JBAQCT010000172.1:0-11453 GCA_049294375.1 Gallionella sp.
GCGCCGATGATAGTGTGGATTGCCCATGTGAAAGTAGGTCATCGTCAGACTCCTTACAAACAAACAACCCTCAGGTGAAAACCTGGGGGTTTTTTGTTTGTAGGGGTTATCGCCTGAACTGCTTGAATATAGTGGCAACAGGCGAATTGCTTTGACAAACCAGCAGGCATTTCCGATAATGCGCGCCGTTTTTGGTGTTTGCACCAAGACGGGTCGTTAGCTCAGTTGGTAGAGCAGTGGACTCTTAATCCATTGGTCGAAGGTTCAAATCCTTCACGGCCCACCAATTTTAATATACTGATTTTATGTGTTTATTTATTAATGCATATAATTGGTGCATCCACTTCATATCGGGTTTGCCATGACCGTTATCCGCCAGCAGGATTTCATAGATAGCGTCGCAGACGCTTTGCAATTCATTTCTTACTACCACCCAGCAGATTTTGTTCGCGCATTGGCAGATGCGTACCGAATCGAGCAATCACCGGCAGCAAAAGATGCGATGGCGCAGATTCTGACCAACTCGCGGATGTGTGCGGAGGGGCATCGCCCGCTTTGTCAGGACACTGGTATCGTGGTGGCATTCGTGCGGATTGGCATGGAGGTGCGTTGGGACGCGACAATGGATATTGTCGAGATGGTCAATGCGGGTGTGCATAAGGCGTATCTCGATCCCGACAATACGCTGCGTGCTTCCGTTGTTGCCGATCCTGCAGGTAAGCGCAAGAATACCGGGGACAACACACCGGCGGTGGTGCATGTCGAATTGGTGCAGGGCGATAAAGTGGATGTGCGTATCGCGGCCAAGGGTGGCGGCTCGGAAAATAAGGCGGCGCTTGAGATGCTCAATCCGGGCGACGATATCGTCGAATGGGTGTTGCAGCGCGTGCCGGAGATGGGGGCTGGCTGGTGCCCGCCGGGAATGCTGGGCATCGGTATCGGCGGGACGGCGGAGAAGGCTGTGCTGCTGGCCAAAGAAGCATTGATGTTGCCGATGGATATGCACGAACTGAAGGCGCGCGGCGCACAGAATCGCCTTGAGGAATTGCGCATCGAGTTGTACGACAAGATTAACGCGCTGGGTATCGGCGCGCAGGGCTTGGGCGGTTTGACCACGGTGATGGATGTGAAGATACTCGATTATCCGACACACGCGGCTTCCAAACCGATTGCGATCATTCCCAATTGTGCGGCGACGCGGCACATTCATTTCGAATTGGACGGCAGCGGTGTGGCCGCATTTGCGCCGCCCAGGCTTGAAGATTATCCGGATGTGCATTGGCATCCAACGCAGGATGCGCGGCGCGTGAACCTGGAAACGGTAACACGCGAACAAATTGCGCAATGGCAACCGGGCGAAATAGTGTTACTCTCTGGTAAGTTGTTGACCGGGCGCGATGCTGCGCACAAGCGCATCGCTGGAATGCTGGAACGCGGCGAAAAACTGCCTGCCGGCGTGGATTTTACCAACCGCTTCATTTATTATGTCGGACCGGTCGATCCGGTGCGCGACGAGGTCGTCGGCCCAGCTGGTCCGACCACTGCGACACGCATGGATTCGTTCACGGAAATGATGCTGACGCAGACGGGTTTAATCGGCATGGTGGGCAAGGCCGAGCGCGGCAAAGCTGCCATCGAGTCGATCAGGAAGTATGGCGCGGTGTACTTGATGGCAGTGGGCGGTGCAGCTTATCTGGTGTCCAAGGCGATACGCAGCGCGAAGGTTGTCGCGTTTGCCGATCTGGGCATGGAGGCAATTTACGAATTTGAAGTTGAGAATATGCCGGTAACGGTGGCGGTGGATGCCAAGGGGCGTTCGGTGCATGAAACCGGTCCGGCAGAATGGCGCAAGCGTATCGGCATGATCCCGGTACATGCGACATGAATAGATTGGCGGGTCTCCCCGCATTGCAGGGTAGTGAACCTGGTCAGGTCCGGAAGGAAGCAGCCACAGCTAATTACTGCAAGTGCCGGGGGTAAGGCTCGCCTCCTGTTGTGCTGTCATTGGAATTTAATGAACTGTTTTTCACGATCGCTCTTTTTTCCGCTTGCGGAAAAAGCTGGGTAGTGGGGTGAAGTTATTGGAGAGTGTGATGAAAAAAAATGCTTGGTTTCTTTGCGCGCTATTGCTGAGCGGTAATGTATGTGCCGTGGATGGCATGTCCTTTGAAGTCGGCAATGGTGATAGCGCAGATACCATACGCGTTGGCGCTATCTGGAATTGGGAGAAGAAGTGGTTTACAGAGGGCGACTGGTTGGTAACCGGTTTCTGGGAGGCTGCTGCGGGGACATGGCGAGGCCATAGCCCTGTCGGTAACAACCAGACAGTTACCGATTTTGGCATTACTCCGGTGTTTCGGCTTCAGCAAAAAAACCTCACATGGTTTGCTCCCTATGGAGAAGCTGCGATTGGCTTTCATTTGATTTCACCGGCTTTTATTTATGCCAACCGCAAGTTTGGCAGCTCGTTCCAGTTTGGTGACCATGTAGGCTTCGGTGTGCGTTTGGGCGAGCGTCATCAATTTGATCTGGGTTATCGCTTCCAGCATCTTTCCAATGGCAGCATCAAGAAACCCAATCAAGGAATCAATCTTAATCAAATCCACTTCGCTTATCATTTCTAGCGTGGTGTATTCCAACTCCATTTCATCGATGAAACTGTGTTGGCTTCCTCGCTCACTCCTGATGAAACAACTAGCCATTCGACTAGGCTATCAGACGACGATAGCCAAGCCGCTGGTTATAGCCGTGCCAGATGCACTGTCCGCGTCGTTTGTTCGTCGCCGCCTTGTTTGATCTTCGAAATGGAATTGGAATAATTTGTCAGCCACCACTGTACTCGCGCGTAAATGGCGCCCCAGGAACTTCGCGCAACTGGCGGGGCAGGAGCATGTGGTCAAGGCTCTCAGCAACGCGCTCGCCCAGAATCGTTTGCACCACGCATATTTGTTCACCGGTACGCGCGGAGTGGGCAAGACCACCATTGCGCGCATTTTCGCCAAATCCCTGAATTGCCTGACTGGCATTACTGCCACACCATGCGGCGAATGCAGCGCCTGCACGGAGATCGATAATGGCCGTTTTGTCGACCTGATCGAACTGGATGCAGCGTCGAATACCCAGGTCGACAACATGCGCGAATTGCTGGAAAGCGCGCTGTATGCGCCGTCCAGCGCGCGTTTCAAGGTGTATATCATCGACGAAGTGCATATGCTTTCCAAGTCGGCTTTCAACGCGATGCTGAAGACGCTGGAAGAGCCACCGGGGCATGTAAAGTTTATTCTTGCGACCACCGATCCACAAAAAATCCCTGTTACGGTGCTGTCGCGCTGTTTGCAATTCAACCTGAAACAATTACCTCCCACTTTGATTGCCAAGCATTTGCAATATGTGCTGGAACAGGAGCAGATTCCTTTTGAGCCGGCAGCAATCAATTTGATCGCGCGCGTGGCTCAAGGCAGTATGCGCGATGCGTTGAGCTTGCTGGATCAGGCGATTGCCTTTTCTGCGTACAAAGTAGAAGAGGGTGTGGTACGCACCATGCTGGGCGCGATAGATCAAAGCTATCTGTTCGATTTGCTGGAAGGCTTGCGTGGGCAGAATGGCGCCGCTTTGCTTGAAGTTGCGGATAACATGGCTGCCCGTAGCGTAGCGTTCGAAGGCGCTTTGCAGGAATTGGCTACATTGTTGCACCGCGTTGCACTGGCGCAAACCCTACCGCAGACAATTGCCGATGATGAGCCTGAGCGAGAGCGCTTGCTGGAGTTGGCACAATCGTTCACGCCGGAAGATGTGCAGTTGCTTTACCAGATTGCTATTCACGGGCGCGACGAAATCGATTTGGCTCCCGATGAATATGCCGGTTTTACCATGACGTTGTTGCGTATGTTGGCGTTTGCGCCTGCAAAGGGGGCAGTGCAGGGGATGTCGGTTGCATATGCCGTCGCCACAACTCCAACGATACAAAATGTGAAGCCTGTTGTTGCGGCCAGCAAAGATGTGCTGGACAGAAAGTCTGAACACACATTGACGGAGCCAGCTACAATTAATCAAGCACCGGGTGGCAGCAAAGCAAATGGCGAGGGCATGCCCGGCAATCATCTGGATTGGTGTACCGTGTTGGCGCAGCTGAACGTGCAAGGCATGGCGCAGCAATTGGCAAAAAATTGCACGCTGGAAAATTTTTCAGATCAGCAAATTACCTTGTGCTTATCGCAGGAGCATAAGCACCTTCAAGCCAATAAAACGGCCATTGGGAAATTGCAGGCAGCGCTGAACGATTATTTTGCCAAGCCGATGAAATTGAATATCATGCTGGGTAAAGCTGAAGCAGCAACGCCTGCTGCAGTAGAGCAGCAGGCTAAAGAGCTTAAACAGCAGCAAGCGTGCGATTCGATTGCGCAGGATATTTTTGTACGCGAAGCGCAGGCCGAGTTGGGCGCCAATTTGATAGTAGAATCGATTAAACCAATATAACGATAGGCGGGGGTGAAGAATGATGAAGGGCGGCTTGAGCGGGTTGATGAAGCAGGCGCAGCAAATGCAACAAAACATGCAGAAGGCGCAGGCTGAATTGGCGACCGTGGAAGTGGAAGGTCAGGCCGGCTCCGGTATGGTTAAAATTATCATGACTTGCGGGCACGAGGCGCGTCGCGTGTCGCTGGACGGCAGCGTGCTGTCCGATGACAAGGAGATGCTCGAAGATTTGATTGTGCTGGCACTTAATGATGCGCTGAAGAAAGTGGAAGCCACTACCCAGCAGCGCATGAGCGGTTTTACCGCTGGTATGGGTTTGCCGCCAGGGGTAAAGCTGCCGTTTTGATGGGATTCCCTGAAAATCCGCATTTATGAGCATCCGCTACGCGGGTTACTTGTTTATCTTGCTTCTGCGCCTTGCATTTGGGCGAACTCCAAATTTTTAGAGGCTCTTTGATGATTGCTTCTGCGCCGGCGACGCCTTCACATCTGGAAGAATTGATCACCGCATTGCGTTGTTTGCCGGGTGTTGGGCCAAAATCTGCACAGCGCATGGCTTATCATTTATTGCAGCGGGATCGTGCTGGCGCCCTTCATCTGGCGCAAGCCTTGGAGCTTGCTGCGGCAAGTATCAAACATTGCTCGAAATGCAATAATTTTTCCGAATATGAGGTATGCGTGCTGTGTGCTTCAGGGAAACGCGATGCTGGTTTGTTGTGTGTGGTCGAAATGCCTGCCGATTTGCTGATGATGGAGCAGACGCAATGCTATCACGGCATGTATTTTGTATTGATGGGCAGACTGTCGCCGCTGGATGGCGTGGGAGCAAAGGAGTTGCATTTTGACCGCCTTGTCAAGCGTGTGCAGGAGCAGCCTTGTGAAGTGATTTTGGCGACCAATTTTACGGTGGAGGGGGATGCGACCGCTCATTACCTGGCGACCATGCTTCAGGGACAAGGCATCAAGGTGTCGCGTATCGCGCGCGGCTTGCCGGTAGGCGGCGAATTGGAGCAGGTAGATAGCGGCACATTGGCGCAGGCCATTCTGGAAAGGCGCGAAATCACAGCATGATAAACCGGCATAACAGCGTTGCCTGTCATATCGTAAAGAAACTTTTATGAGCGGGCAGGGTGAGAAATTACAAAAGGTATTGGCACAGGCCGGATTTGGCTCGCGCCGCATGATGGAGGAATGGATTGCCGCCGGGCGCGTCAGCGTAAACGGTGAGCCGGCTACCCTGGGGATGCGCGTGGTAGAAGGGGATCTGGTAAAAACGGAGCGTCGAACCATTCGTGTCGGCGAAAAGGAGCATGCCATACGCGTGCTGCTGTACCATAAGCCTGAAGGCGAAATCGTCAGCCGCGATGACCCGGAAAAACGCGCCAGTGTGTTCGATAAATTGCCGAAGCTGCGTGACGGAAAGTGGGTCGCTATCGGGCGGCTGGACTTCAATACCAGCGGATTGTTGATTTTCACCACTTCCGGCGAGTTGGCGAACCGCCTGATGCATCCGCGTTTTGAGGTGGAACGTGAATATGCGGTACGGGTGCAGGGTTCAATGGCGGAAGAGCAGATAGCCAGGGTGCTCAAGGAGGGAGTCGAACTTGAGGATGGTTTGGTCAAGTTTGAGAAATTGCAGGACGAAGGCGGGGAGGGTTTTAATCACTGGTATCGTGTGATGTTAAAGGAGGGGCGCAACCGCGTAGTGCGCCGTACCTTCGATGCGCTGGGATTGCCGGTCAGCCGATTGATGCGTGTGCGCTTTGGTATAATCAGTTTGCCTCCACGATTGAAGCGAGGGATGACTGCCGAACTGAGTGCTGAAGAAGTGTCGCAGGTAGTTAGTTGGGCGGGGATTGCTCCTGACGAAGAAGGCGAATCGTGCCAGAACTCGTCTGATTTCCGTAAAATTGAACGGACGCACGCCGGAAAAACCGGACATCGTCCATCGGTTGTAGCGGGAGCTGCTCAAAGCGCCGGTCGGGCAGGCGGCAACCGAATACGCGGCGTGAAAAGCAAAACTGGTGTAAAACGTTGATGGGAACTGAAGTTTGTACCGTTGTATTTTGCCGATATTGTGTGATGAAGTAGCAAAATATATCTGTTTTAAGATACTGGAAATTTGAATGGAAGAGCGCGGTAATAAAACCATCATGAGCAGTGTGCTGTTCTTGGATATCGTGGAATATTCCAAGAAATCGGTGACTGGACAGATTTCGTTAAAGGATAGGTTCAACAGCTATCTTTCTGCCGCCATTCACAATGTGCCGGTGTCTGATCGGATCATCCTTGATACAGGTGATGGTGCGGCTGTCAATTTTCTTGGCGATGTCGAGGATGCCTTAAAAGCTGCACTCAGCTTGCGCGAAAGCATTTCCAACGAAGATACCGGTCTGGATCCACCTTTGCAGGTACGCGTCGGTATCAACCTTGGCCCGGTTCGCCTGGTGCGTGATATCAACGGGCAGCCCAACATCGTGGGTGATGGCATCAACGTTGCGCAGAGAGTGATGGGTTTTGCGGATGTCAACCAGATTCTTGTATCTCGTTCTTATCATGACGCGGTATCGCGCCTTTCTCCGCAATATGCAGGGTTGTTCCATTCGCAGGGTTCACGCACGGATAAGCATGTGCGTGAACATGAGGTGTTTGCGGTCGGACGCCCGGGCGAGAAGACGACTGAGCTGTTGGCCGCAAACATGCTTGCTGAGGAAGAAAACAAACCTTCAGTAGCCGCATCCGCCAGGAATGTCTGGAACAGTGTGGCTTGCAAACTCGATGGTGTGATTGAAAGCTTCAGGCAAGGTGGCACAAAGCAGCGCGCTTTGTATGTTGGCGTAATCGCAGCCGTGATATTGGTGGGCGTATTGCTATTGAAACTGGCGCGCCCTGAAAAAACGCCTGCCTTGCCGGAGGCAGCGCAGGTGCAAACTGCGAGCAATACCCAATCAGCACATCCTGCTTCGGCGCCAGCAGTTGTTGCACCCGCACCTTCTGCAGCGCCTCCCACAAAGAGCAAGCCAACAGGGGTGCCGCAGCCTGTCGCTGCCGCCAAGCCGGACAGCAAAAAAACGACCGATCAGGCCAAACCCCAAGCTCCACAGGCAAAGACCGAGCCAGCCGGCAAAAGCGCCGCTTCTGCGGGCGCAAGCGGCGGTGCGAAACGCTCCAGCGAAGCGTATATCTATTTCATTTGCAAAGCAGAAGGGATACAGATGTTCGTGGATGGGGCGGAAAAAGGCAAAGCACAGCTTATGGGCGGCGTCGTGGGCGCCGTGGATAAAAACCAGTCGATACAGACAGGATTGACCGTACCCGTTTCGCCGGATAAGCACAAAGTGATCGTGACCGGTAAAGGCAGCAAGCTTCATACGCAAAATGTCGAGCTGGAGCCGGGCCAAACAGCGCATATCAAGCCGAATTTTTGTAACTAACGGAGATTCCTGATTACCGGATTTTAGAATGAATCTTGCAATTAAAAATTTTCCTCGGTGGAGATCATGATTAGCCAGTTAGGGCGCTATGAGGTGCTCGGTGAACTTGGCCAAGGCGCGATGGGCATAGTTTACAAAGCCAAGGATCCGCTGATTGACCGCGTGGTTGCGATCAAGACGATCAACCTCGGGCTTGCGCTCGAAGAAAAAGAAGAATACGAGGGCCGTTTTTACCAGGAAGCCAAGGCGGCCGGGAGGCTCAACCACCCGAATATCGTAACCATATATGATGTGGGTAAAAGTGGCGATGTCGCATACATTGCCATGGAGTTCCTGCAAGGGCGCGAATTGCGCGACATCATGAACGACGGGAAGCTGTTGCCGGTCGATCAGGTGCTGGATATTGTAGCCCAGGTGGCGCAAGGATTGGCTTATGCGCATGAACATGAAATTGTGCACCGCGATGTCAAGCCTTCGAACATCATGGTGGTGCGTGATGGCCACGCAAAAATTACCGACTTCGGCATTGCTCGCATGGCTTCCTCGGCGGTACGCACCCAGACCGGCATGGTGCTGGGCTCACCAAAATATATGTCACCCGAGCAAGTGATGGGCAAGGCGATAGACCAGCGTTCGGATATTTTTTCGCTAGGGGTGATGCTTTACGAGATGCTGACCGGGCAGGCCCCATTCAATGGCGAGAACGTCAACGCCATCATGTACCAGACACTGAACGCAGTGTCTGCGCCGCCCAGTACACTGAACCCCGCCGTGCCGGAAATGGCTAATTTTATCGTGGCCAAGGCATTGGCCAAGAAGCTGGAGGATCGCTATCAGAACGCCAAGGATCTGGCCGTCGATTTGCGCGCCTGCCGCGATACCTTGCCCCATTCCGGCAAACAGATTGATGTTTCACCGCACGTTGGCGGCGAAAAGAAATTGCCTGATGTGATCGATATCAGCGGACGCAGGAACATGGATGAAGAAGAGGCAAAACCGGGGGCGGCTTTGTCGCAGGCCTTCGATTCCGCCGCCGCGACCATGCGGTTGGCCGCCCTGACAGCTACAAGCGAAGATGTGGACGAGTTGGCAAAGACCTTGAAAATAGCTCGCCCAAGTGCCGAGGAGATCAGTCAGGCGGCTCCGGCAACCAGGGCTTCGCGCACGCCTGTATCTTCCTCACCCCGCCATGCGGCGCAACCGGAACCGGCAGAGCCGCCAGTTCGTTCCGGCGGGGGGGATCTTTTATTGATTATTTTTGTGTTGCTGATATTGCTGGGCATTACCTTGATTTTTGTGTTTTGATTTTTTAACGTCAAAAAATATGGGGAAGCTTCAGAATATCCAGCGCTCTCCCAAATGCGGAGCACGGCAGAGAAGTGGGCGGGAAAGCCATGTAACGGTCGTTCGCAAATGCGGTTTTATTGGAGTTTCTTGTGGCGATTAAACCCTCGCCGAGATTTGCGGTGTTGCTGTTGCTGTTCCATGCGATTGTTGCAATCGCAGTGTATGCGGTTTCCATGCCGCTTCAGGCCAGATTAGCGGTAATTCTGCTGATTTTGCTGAGCCTGATTTACTATATGGCGCGCGATGTTTTTTTACTCTTGCCCAGTTCATGGCGCGACATTGCGCTCAATCAAAATATCGTATCGGTCGTATCCAGAGATGGCTCAAGTTTTTTCGGACAGGCCGCAAACAAAACCATTGCCAGCCCTTATTTCGTCGTATTGCGCATCAGATCGGATAACTATCGCCTGCCGGTTTCACGGGTCATATTTCCGGATGCGCTGGGTGCGGGCGAGTTTCGCGGCCTTTGCGTGCGCCTGAAGTTCAACTAGCGGCAGTCCCGTACCACTGCCGGATCACGATAATCAGGGCGGTGGTGGACAGAGGATCGTCGGCTGCGGATTCGCCAGTGCCCCCGGATAGTCCTTGCTGAAATGCAGGCCGCGGCTTTCGTGGCGCAACAAGGCGCTTTGCACGATCAATTCCGCATTCATCACCAGGTTGCGCAGTTCCAGCAAGTCTGAGCTGATATGAAAATTGCTGTAGTACTCATGAATTTCGTCTTGCAGCAACTGGATGCGATGTTGCGCGCGTTGCAGGCGCTTGTTTGTGCGGACGATGCCGACATAGTCCCACATGAAATGGCGTAATTCCGCCCAGTTATGCGAGATAACGATTTGCTCGTCCGCATCCGTCACTTGGCTTTCATCCCATGCGGGCAGCGACGGTAAAGCCTGGTGGGGTTTGCCCAGAATATCGCGAACGGCGGCATCCGAAAATACCAGGCATTCCAGCAGGGAATTGCTCGCCAGCCGGTTGGCGCCATGCAGCCCGGTATAGGCGGTTTCGCCTACCGCATAAAGGTTCTCCACATCGGTGCGCGCGCGTAAATCGGCGACGACTCCGCCGCAGGTGTAATGCGCCGCGGGAACGACCGGGATGGGCTCTTTGCTAATATTGATTCCCAGCGACAGGCAGCGCGCATAAATAGTCGGGAAATGCTCCTGCAGGAATTCGACCGATTGATGGGAAATGTCCAGATAGACGCAATCCAGCCCGCGTTTTTTCATCTCGAAGTCTATCGCCCGCGCCACCACATCGCGGGGAGCTAGCTCGGCGCGCTCATCGTGCCATGGCATGAAGCGTGTCCCGTCAGGCAATTTCAGTACGCCGCCTTCGCCGCGCACCGCCTCGCTGATCAGGAAAGACTTCGCATGAGGGTGGTAGAGGCAGGTCGGGTGAAACTGGATGAACTCCATGTTGGCCACGCGGCAACCGGCGCGCCAAGCCATCGCGATGCCATCGCCCGTCGCGGTATCCGGGTTGGTGGTGTACATATACACCTTGCCGGCTCCGCCAGTCGCAAGAATGGTGTTTTGTGCGGCGATGGTGATGACTTCATCGCTCAGGCTGTTGAGCGCATATGCACCATAACAGCGATTATCCTGTGCGCCGAGTTTTTTGCCGGTGATCAGATCGACGGACATGTATTTTTCCAGCACGGTGATATTCGGGTGCTGAAGCACATGCGCGGCAAGGGTTTCCTGTACAGCATGTCCAGTGGCATCCGCCGCATGGATAATGCGGCGGCGGCTGTGCCCGCCCTCGCGGGTGAGGTGATAACCCATGCTGCCGCCGGAGCTATCCTTGGTGAACGGCACGCCTTGGTCGATCAACCAGCCGATGGCAGCCTTGCCATGCTCGACAACATAGCGCGTGGTGGCTTCGTCACACAGGCCTGCGCCGGCTACCAAAGTGTCCTGGATATGCGCATCCAGCGAGTCGTCTTTGGACAATACGGCGGCAATACCACCTTGCGCTTGGCCGCTTGCGCCATCCAGCAAGGATTTTTTTGTGATCAGTCCAACTTTTTGACGGTCGGCCAGTTTGATAGCCAGTGCCAAACCGGCCAAGCCGCTACCGATAATCAGTGTGTCAAATTGCAGCAATTGGGGTACCCGTTCATTTGCACAGGATAGAACTATAGCAGGGACTGTGGGAGTAGGGAGTGGGGAGTGGGGAGTGGGGAGTGGGGAG
>JBAQCT010000173.1:0-19232 GCA_049294375.1 Gallionella sp.
TTTATCTCGAACCCGCCCGTTGCCAGTGTCGCCTGTTTCATGTCGTTACCTCTCCCTGATGATGTTCATGCCTATAACGCATGAACCTATCATTTGGGTGACTTGTTCAGTGTTTCCTTAAGCAAAATAGGTTATCAATCGTAGTTTTATTCATACATTGATTGAAGAATTATAGTTGTAAGATGCCCTCCCTCGGTCGCCAAGTTGCCCGGCCTGTTGTCCATCACGGACAATAGGCCGGGTAGTAGGGCAAAAAACAGAGCATATGTGAAAAAAAGATTAATCTTCACCTTGACTTTGGATTGAAGCATCATATTATGAAGTCACAAAGAAAAGCCGCACAGCGTGAACTGTACGGCTCTCAACACCAGTAGCTCAATTGGATAGAGCACCCGGCATTCGCTTAGTGGGCGAGTCATACTGATGGGAAGGTTGCAGGTTCGAGCCCTGCCTGGTGTCCCCTTTATCTAAACATCGTAAGGTGTACCTAGCTTGGCCGTCAAGTTCTTCCCTCCGCTTCCTTGAACCCTTTTGAGGCACTGGAGGCTTACTTTTTCCCGCTGTATAAGTAAATGAGACGGTAGATAGAGGTTATTATTGGTAGACCGCCATGCCAAGGATTTTTCAAACTCCCCCAGCCAGTATTTGGATAGCTTCCTACTGATTGGCTCACCTATGGCACATTGCGTGCGCGTTTTGATAGCGCAAGGAAAGCGGCCAAGGTGGATTTTCAGTTCCGCGACATTCGCGCCAAGACTGCGACCGATACCGGGAATTTGGCACATGCTCAAAAGCTGCTGGGACACAAAACACGAGCCATGACTGAGCACTACACCCGCAACCGGAAAGGCGATAAAGTCAGCCCTCTTAAATGAAGAATTGTAGAAAATGAAAAAGGCTTGCATCGCTGCAAGCCCTGATTTTGTTGGTGGCTCGGGGCGGAATCGAACCACCGACACAAGGATTTTCAGTCCTCTGCTCTACCGACTGAGCTACCGAGCCATTTTTACCGCATTTCTCTATCAGCCAAGTAAACCGGCCAATTCGCGAAGCCGCGCATTATACCGGTAACGCGCCAAATGACAAACCCCGCCGAAGCGGGGTTTGCGGAGGTTGCGCAAAAGTCAATAAATTACATCATGCCTTCCATGCCGCCCATTCCACCCATGCCGCCGCCCATACCGCCGCCAGCCGGTTTATCTTCAGGCAATTCGGCAACCATGCAGGCCGTGGTCAGCATCAAACCGGCGATCGAGGAAGCATTTTGCAATGCAACACGTGTCACCTTGGTCGGATCAACTACGCCCATTTTCAGCAGGTCGCCGTATTCGTTGCTGGCTGCGTTGTAACCGAAGCTGCCTTTGCCTTCGATCACCTTGTTGACCACAACTGAGGCTTCCTCACCGGCATTCTGCACGATCGCACGCAACGGGGATTCCATGGCGCGCAACACGATGGTGATGCCCGCATCCTGATCGTGGTTGTCGCCCTTCAGGCCTGCGATTGCGAGTTTTGCGCGAAGCAGCGCCACACCGCCGCCGGGAACGATGCCTTCTTCCACTGCGGCACGGGTCGCATGCAATGCATCTTCCACGCGCGCTTTCTTTTCCTTCATTTCCACTTCGGTTGCCGCGCCGACCTTGATCACCGCTACGCCGCCGGCCAGCTTGGCTTTACGCTCTTGCAGCTTTTCCTTGTCGTAGTCGCTGGTGGACTCTTCGGTTTGCTTGTTGATTTGAGCGATACGACCCTTGATCGCGTCTTCCTTGCCTGCACCGTCGATGATGATGGTGTCGTCCTTGCCCACTTCGATGCGCTTCGCCTGGCCCAACTCTGCCAGAGTGGCTTTTTCCAGTGTCAGCCCCACTTCCTCTGCGATCACGGTGCCGCCGGTCAGGATCGCGATGTCTTCCAGCATGGCCTTGCGGCGATCGCCGAAGCCGGGAGCCTTGACCGCAACGGTCTTCAGGATACCGCGGATATTGTTCACCACCAGTGTCGCCAGCGCTTCGCCATCCACGTCTTCGGCGATGATCAGCAATGGGCGTCCGGATTTGGCAACCTGTTCCAGTACCGGCAGCAGGTCGCGGATATTGGAGACCTTCTTGTCGTGCAACAGGATGTAGGGATTGTCCATCAAAGCCAGCTGACGATCCTGATTGTTGATGAAATAAGGCGACAGGTAGCCGCGGTCAAACTGCATACCCTCAACTATTTCGAGTTCATTGTCGAGAGACTTGCCATCTTCAACGGTGATGACACCTTCCTTGCCGACTTTATCCATCGCGTCGGCAATAATTTTGCCGATGTTGGCGTCAGAGTTGGCAGAAATCGATCCCACCTGGGCGATCTCGTTGGTGGTGGTGCAGGGCTTGGAAAGCTTCTTCAGTTCCTCGACAGCCGAGATGACTGCCTTGTCGATGCCGCGCTTCAGATCCATCGGGTTCATGCCTGCGGCAACGAACTTCATGCCTTCCTGCACGATGGATTGTGCCAGCACGGTTGCGGTCGTCGTACCGTCTCCGGCCACATCCGAAGTCTTGGAAGCGACTTCCTTGACCATTTGCGCGCCCATATTTTCGAACTTGTCTTTCAGTTCGATTTCCTTGGCGACAGAAACACCGTCCTTGGTGATGGTCGGTGCGCCGTAGGAACGGTCCAACACTACGTTACGGCCTTTCGGGCCCAGTGTCACCTTGACCGCATCGGCCAGAATGTTAACGCCCGCAACCATCTTGTTGCGTGCTGCGTCGTGGAATTTTACGTCTTTAGCTGCCATGTTTAGGTCTCCTGAATTTGGTGGTAATGAGGTTGAGTGCAAACAGTTTACCCTCTCCCTGATCCTCTCCCGCTTGGGTGAGAAGGCACAAACGTCCTCGGATGAGGGCTTGCCTGATTCTGCTTACGCTTCGACTATGCCGATGATGTCATCTTCGCGCATGGTCAAATACTCCTGCCCGTCCATCTTGAAAGCCTGGCCGGAATATTTACCGAACAGCACGCGGTCGCCAACCTTGACAGTCATTGCCTGAAGTTTGCCATCGTCGCCAGTCTTGCCTTTGCCCACCGCGATGATTTCGCCTTGATCCGGTTTTTCAGCAGCCGCATCGGGGATCACAATACCTGAAGCGGTCTTGCGCTCTTCTTCCATACGCTTGACGATGACGCGATCATTCAAAGGGCGAATTTTCATATTTAGTTCTCCTGAATCAATTGGTTAATTAAATGCGAAGGCGGGATGCAAGGAATCTGGTTAGCACTCCCCGTCTGCGAGTGCTAATAATAGGGGTTAACCTGCCCAATTTCAAGAGCGAGGCCGGGTTTATTTTACTTGGGTGTGTTGCAAAGAAGGCACGGCCTCGCTGTCGATGCTGAGCTGGTAACCGTGAAAAACAGAAAATTGCAGCTTCGCGGTATGCCATTTTAAAGAAAATAACGGGTTTGCCGATATTGCCCATAACATGGGAGCCAATCATGGACTTGATAGGCAGCATCAAATACATAGAGAGCAGGTTTGGCGGACGCAAGCATAGCCATAACAAGGGAAAATCTGCGCAAAAAAGCATCCGCAACAATGTAATGGGCGAAAAGAATGTCCAGTCAAGTAGTTATCATTCATTGGCGGAATATGATGCCCGGCTCGGGCGGAAGGTAAACGTCACCGCATAGCCTGCTTGCAGGAATCTACGCCTTCGTCCCCAATACCTGTTGCAGGACTTCCTTGAGCAGCGGCACAGACGGGGCGCGGTGCAGGCGTAGCGAATGCTGATCCAGCGCTTCCAGAACAGCCATCAGGCTGGGCAGGTCGCGGTTTCCGTGACACAGCAGGTATTGGGTGATTTCCGCCGTCAGGGAGAATCCTTTCGCCTGCGCATGCTGTGATAGCGCCTCGGCTTTTTCTTCATCGTTCAAACCATGCACCTGATATACCAGACCCCAGCCGAGGCGTGTGCGCAGGTCGTCACGCAGTTGGAGATGCAACGGCGCCTGTTTGCCGCTGACCAGCAACATGCCGCCGCTGTCGCGTATCCGGTTGTAGAGATCGAACAACCCGATTTGCGCGGCATCATCGAGGCGTTCGACATCGTCCACCGCCACCACTTCGGCGAGCTGCGGCACGCTGCCCTGCGCATAGGCTATGCTGTGTTGTGTGTCCAATGCGGCATGCACGCAGGCTTGCAGCAGATGGCTCTTGCCGCTGCCGGTTTCGCCCCACAGGTAAAAAATTCGCTCACTGCTGCTGCCCGCCAGCGCATGGCGCAACGCTGACAGCAATTCGAGGTTGCGCCCCGCAACAAAATTGTCGAGGGTCGGCTGAGTAGCCGGAGTGATGTCGAGCAGCAGTTGGCTCACGGTTTGTTATACATCTCGCTGGCCAGATACCACGTCTTGCCGTGGCGCAACGCGACCAGCAGGATGGCGGACAGCGGCAGCGCCAGCAGCAGGCCGAAGAAACCGAACAATTGCCCGAAGGCGAGCAGCGCGAAGATCACCGCCAGCGGGTGCAGACCGATGCGGTCGCCGACCAGCCACGGGGTGACCGCCATGCCCTCAATCAACTGCCCCGCACCGAACGCCGCCCACACCCACAGCACGCCGCCAAAGTTTGGGAACTGCATCGCCGCCGCGAGCGTCGCGAGCGACAGGCCGAGTATCATGCCGAGATAAGGCACGAACACCAGCATTCCGGCGAGGATGCCGATCGGTAGCGCGAACTCCAGCCCGGCCAGCCACAGCGCCACCACGTAATAGAGGCTCATCAACAGCATCACGGAAATCTGTCCGCGCAGGAATTCCGCCAGCACGCCGTCCACTTCACCTGCGATCCCCGTCACCTTGGCGTGCCAATGGCGCGGGATCAGATCGTCGAGCCGCACGACCAGCCCGTCCCAGTCGCGCAGCAGGTAGAACATCGCCAGCGGGATCAGCAGCAGGTTGACCAGCATCGCCACGATTGCGCCGCCGCTGCTGCCGAGCCACGGCAGCAGTTTGCCTGCAATTCCCCCCGCGCTTTGCCAGTGGCTGAGCAGCAGGTTTTTCAGCGCCTGGCTGTCCCATTCAACGCTGACGCCGAACCATTGCTGTAATTGCGGCAACAGGTGCGCGCGCGCCGCCTCGACCCATTCCGGCAGGCGCGCCACGAACAGGCCGATCTCCTTTTCCAGCAACGGCAACATGATCAGCAGCAGCAAACCGAACAGCAGCAGCAAGCCGCCCATCACCAGCGCCACCGCCAGCGTGCGCGGCACTTTGCGGGAGGCCAGCCGCTGCACCAGGGGGTTGCAAATGTAGGCGAGTATGCCCGCCGCGACGAATGGCGTGAGTATCGGGCTGAGCAGATACAGCAGCAAAACAATGACTACTGCGAACGACAGCCACTGCATGGCGGCAAAGCGGGATAGGGTCATTTCGGGTAAAATTCGCGGGAAAACGTGCAGCACTTTACCTTTAAGGAAGCGAGAACTCAACTTGAGCCAATCCAATTCACTGTCTTACCGGGATGCAGGTGTCGATATCGATGCGGGCGACCGCCTCGTCGAGAACATCAAGCCGTTCGCCAAACGCACCCTGCGCCCCGAAGTGCTCAACGGCATCGGCGGCTTCGGCGCGCTGGTGGAAATTTCCAAAAAATACCGTGAACCGGTGCTGGTGTCCGGCACCGACGGCGTCGGCACCAAACTCAAACTCGCCTTCGAACTGAACCGTCACAACACGGTCGGCATCGACTTGGTCGGCATGAGCGTCAACGACATTCTGGTGCAGGGCGCGGAGCCGCTGTTCTTTCTCGATTATTTCGCCTGCGGGAAACTCGACGTGGAGGCCGCCACCGAGGTCATCAAGGGTATCGCATTCGGCTGCGAACAGGCGGGGTGCGCGCTGATTGGCGGCGAGACCGCCGAGATGCCCGGCATGTATCCGGTCGGCGAATACGACCTGGCCGGTTTTGCGGTCGGTGTGGTGGAGAAGGCCAATATCATCAGCGGCGCGAACATCAAGGCGGGCGACGCGGTGATCGGCCTCGCCTCGAACGGCGCGCACTCCAACGGCTATTCGCTGGTGCGCAAGATCATCGAACTCTCCGCCACCGACCTCGATGCGAAATTCGACGGTGAGCGCACGCTGGCCGACTGCATCATGGCCCCGACGCGCATCTACGTGAAACCGTTGCTGGCGCTGATGCAGTCCCTCACCGTAAAAGGCATGGCGCATATTACCGGCGGCGGCTTGCTGGAAAACGTGCCGCGTGTATTGCCGGAAAATGTCGTTGCGCAACTCGATGGCAAGGCATGGCGCACTCCGGTCTTGTTCGACTGGCTGCGCGAGATGGGCAACGTCGCGCAACAGGAGATGTACCGCACCTTCAATTGCGGCATCGGCATGGTGGTGATCGTGGACGGGAACGATACGGATGCGGTGCTGGCGCAGCTCAACGCCGCCGGAGAAACCGCGACGGTCATCGGCGTGATTCGCCAACGTCAGGGCAATGAGGCGCAGACGCAAGTCAGCTCGTAAATTGAATTCTACTCCCTGATTAAAACACGTTCTTACATCAGGATGACGTCGTACTGCTCCTGCGTGTAGATCGTCTCCACTTGCATCGAGATGGGCTTGCCGATGAAGTCGGAAAGCTGTGCCAGCGCCTGCGATTCCTCTTCCAGAAACAGATCTATGACCTGCTGCGAAGCCAGGATGCGGTATTCGCGCGCATTGAACTGGCGCGCCTCGCGGACGATTTCACGGAGGATTTCGTAGCATACGGTCTGCGCGGTCTTCACTTCGCCGCGTCCCTTGCAGATTGGGCATGGTTCGCACAATACATGCGCCAGACTCTCGCGGGTGCGTTTGCGGGTCATCTCCACCAAGCCCAGCGAGGAAAAACCGTTCACGCTGATGCGCGTGTGGTCGCGCGCCAGTGCCTTCTTGAATTCATTCAGCACCGCATCGCGATGCTCTTGGGTGTCCATATCGATAAAGTCGCAGATGATGATTCCGCCAAGGTTGCGCAGCCTCAATTGGCGCGCGATAACCTGCGTGGCTTCCAGGTTGTTCTTGAAGATGGTGTCGTCGAAATTGCGCAATCCGACGAAACCGCCGGTATTCACGTCGATGGTCGTCAATGCCTCGGTCTGGTCGATGATGAGGTAGCCGCCCGATTTCAGGTCGACCCGCTTGGAGAGGGCGCGCTCGATTTCTTCTTCCACGCCATACAGGTCGAACAGCGGGCGCACGCCCGGATAGTGTTCCAGACGCTCTGCCGCAATCGGGTTATAGGCTTGCGCGAACTCCAGCATTTTCTGGTAAGTGGTGCGTGAATCCACGAGTATGCGCAAGGTTTCATGCGTAACGAAATCGCGCAATACGCGCAAGCTGATATCGAGTTCACGATAGAGCAATTGCGGTGCGCTGGCGTTTTGTGCCGCAGTTTGCAGGTTATGCCATAGCTTGTCGAGATAGGCGATATCCGCCAGAAAATCCGGATTGTCGTCGGCCTCCACAACTGTGCGGATAATGTAGCCACCCTGATGTTCCGGTGTTAATACAGCCTGCAACTTGGCACGCAAGGCATCGCGCTGCTCCGCACCCTCGATGCGTTGCGACACACCGATGTGGGTTTCCTGCGGGAGATAAACCAGCAAGCGCCCGGCGATACTGATTTGTGTGGAAAGCCGCGCGCCCTTGCTGCCGATGGGCTCCTTGATGACTTGCACCAGGAGTGTCTGGCCTTCGGAAAGGATTTTCTCGATCGGCTTGGCAACGTCATCACCGTTGCTGTTTCCCCAGATGTCCGCCACATGCAGGAATGCCGAGCGCTCTAGGCCGATGTCGATAAAGGCGGATTGCATTCCGGGCAGCACGCGATTGACCTTGCCGAGATAGACATTGCTGACGATACCCCGGCCACTGCCGCGCTCGATGTGCATATCCTGCACTACGCCGAATTGCATTACCGCGACACGCGTTTCCTGCGGGGTAACGTTGATCAGGATTTCTTCGCTCATATTTTCTGGTTCATGCTTTCAAGGTTCATGGCGTATGGTAGTCGAAGCGTTGCAGCAATTGTACGGTTTCGAACAGCGGCAACCCCATTACGCCGGAATAACTGCCGGAAATATGTTCGATAAATGCGCCTGCCTGCCCCTGAATGGCATAGCCGCCCGCCTTGTCGATATATTCGCGCGAGAGCAGGTAGCGGTGGATGCGCTCATCGCTGAGCGTTGTGAAGCGCACGGTGGATGTGGAAAGCGCGACTTCGATCCGTTCATCCATCGCGATGGCAACCGCGCTGAGCACCTGATGCTCCCGACCGGAAAGCTGGCGCAACATCGCGGTGGCCTGCTCGGTATTATCCGGCTTGCCAAGAATATTGCCGTCCAGCGTAACCGTCGTATCGGCGGCCAACACCGGGAAAGGCGGCAGGCTGCGCAAACGCAACGATTCCCAGCCTACGAGGGCTTTTCCCCGGCAGATGCGCCGCACATAGATTTCCGGCTGTTCGTCCTCCAGTGGCGTTTCATCGACATCGAGGCTGCGGTGCGGATCGGAACGCAACAGCAGCACCTCGAAGTTGATGCCGATCTGCTTGAGCAATTCGCGGCGACGCGGGCTCTGCGAAGCGAGGTAGATGCGTGGCTGAATGATGGTCATATCAGAATCTCGTAAGTGGGGGAGTGGAACGGCGCTGCGCGCCTCAGTGGGAAGTGAGGATTGGGAGGTGGGTTTCCCCCACTCTCCACTGAGCCCCTAAGGGGCGATCCACTCCCCACTCTTTACTCCCTGTGGTAAGGGTGATTGTGCAACATACTATGCGCCCGATACAACTGTTCGGCGAGCAGGACACGCACAAAAGCATGCGGCAACGTGAGGGACGATAGCGCAAGCAGTTGTTGCGCAGCCTGTTTAACCGACTCGTGCAAGCCATCCGCACCGCCGACGATAAACGCCACGTCGCGCCCTTCGCGCATCCAGCCTTGCATCTGCGCGGCGAGCTGCCTGGTGGTCGGCTGCATCCCGCGCTCGTCCAGCGCGATACGCAAACAGTTTTGCGGCAACGCGGCGAGGATGCGTTGCGCCTCTGCCTCCATGATCTGCGCCGTGGTCTTGCCGGTGCTGCGCGGTTCCGGCCTGATCTCCAGCAACTCGATTTTTGCTTCACGCGGCATCCGCTTGGCGTATTCGTTAAAGCCGGAAGTGATCCAGCCCGGCATCTTGTGGCCCACCGAGACGATGAGCAGCTTCATTACAGGGAAAACCCCTTATCCACGAAGTGGGGTAAGCAGGCAATCCGCGTAGTGGATGCTCGCAAAAACACGAAAGGTACGAAATCATCAATGGGTTCCTTAACCATAACTACTCGCCTATCCGGCATCAAGTTGCAAAAAAATCTTGCCATATTTTTCGTGATTTTCGTGTCTTTCGTGGACAGGCTTGTTGTTATCCCGGTTTCTGCGCTAGCTTCGGGCGCGCCGCCTGTGCCTTGCTCCACAGTTCTTCGAGGTTGTAATAATCGCGGATGGCGGGTTGCATGATGTGCACCAGCACTTCTCCCAGATCCACCAATATCCACTCGCCGCTTTCTTCGCCTTCGCGGCCATAGATATGCTCGCCACGCTCTTTCAGCTTGGACACCACATTGTCGGCGATGGCCTTGGTTTGCCGGGTGGAATTGGCGCTGGCGATGATCATGCGCTCGAACATGGAGCTGAGTTTGCTGGTGTCGATCACGGTGATGTCATTGGCCTTGATATCTTCGAGTGCGGCAATAACGGCTTTGGTTTTTTCTTTAGTAGTCAGCATGGGTATATAAATGGTGTTGGTGAATATAGTTGGCCACCGCGTTGGGCAGCAGGTAGCGTATGGTACGGTTTTCCGCCACGCGGCGGCGGATGTCGGTGGCGGAAATTTCCAGTTTTGGTATGGCCAGTTCGGCGATGCCGCCGGAGGGCTGCCGGGATAAATCTTTTGCGGTGCATAGTCGTTGCTGATAGTGTTGTTGCAGCTCCGCTGTTGCGCTGTGGATGCGCTCATCGATGGTGAAACCGGGGCGGTAGCCGACCACGATATGCGCCAGTTCGAACAATTGCTCCCATTCGTGCCAAGTATGCAATTGTAGGAACGCATCGCCGCCCATCAGCAGGCACAGCGGTTGGGTTACCCCCAGATCGGCACGCAATTCGCGCAGCGTGTCCACCGTGTAGCACGGCGTGGTACGGTTGACTTCGCGGTTGTCCAGCATGAAAGCGGGCTGATCGGCGATGGCCAGTTGCACCATCGCGCTGCGGTGTTGCGCGGATACCTGCGGCGCATTGCGGTGCGGCGGCGTCCCGGTGGGAATGAAACGGATCTGGCGGAGATTCGCCAGCTCCAGCATTTCCTCTGCAAGTCTTAAATGTCCGTAATGAACCGGGTCGAAGGTACCGCCAAATATGCCTACGGGTTTGCTGTTCATCGATTACAGGGCCAGACGGCGGATGTCCGCCAGTATTTGTGAGAGGTAAACAATGAAGCGCGCGGCGGACGCGCCGTCGATCACGCGATGATCGTAGGACAGCGACAGCGGCAGCATCAGGCGCGGCACGAATTCACCGTCCTTGTGTATCTGCTTCAGGATGGCACGCGACACGCCGAGAATCGCCACTTCCGGCGCGTTGATGATCGGTGTGAACGCTGTGCCGCCGATTCCGCCGAGACTGGAAATGGTGAAACAGCCGCCCTGCATATCGGCTGCCGCCAGCTTCCTGTCGCGCGCACGCGCGCTGATCTCGCCGAGCTCTCTGGCGAGTTGCGCGATACCTTTACAATCCACGTCGCGCAGCACCGGCACCATCAGGCCATCAGGCGTATCCACCGCCACGCCGATATGGAAATATTTTTTCAGTATCAGGTTCTCGCCCCTGGCATCCAGCGAAGCGTTGAAGTCCGGAAAGTGTTGCAAGGCTTCCATCACCGCCCTGAGCAGGAAAGCCAATAGAGTGATCTTGATGCCCTGTTGCGCATACTCCTCGCCCAACTGTTTGCGGAACGCCTCCATCTCGGTGATATCGGCTTCATCGAATTGCGTGACATGTGGGATGCTTACCCAGTTGCGATGCAAATTCGCGCCGGAGATTTTCTGGATGCGCGACAACGGTTTGGTTTCGACGGGGCCGAACTGGGCGAAGTCTATGGTTGGCATTGCCGATACTTGCAGGCCGCTGCCTGTTGCGCCGTGCGGCTGTGTGAGTATGGCCTTGACGAAATTCTGCACGTCGTCTTTCGTCACGCGCCCCTTCTCGCCGCTGCCTTTGACTTGCGCCAAATCCACGCCGAGTTCGCGCGCGAAGCGGCGGATCGCGGGGCTGGCATGGGCTAACCCCTCCCCAGCCCTCCCCTTGTCAGGTAAATGGGCCAGTATCGCTGACGCAGCGGTTTCCTCGGTAGGGCGGGCTATGCCCGCCATGGCGGGCATAGCCCGCCCTACATCGGCGGACATTACATTTTCAGCCGGTGCTGGTGTAGTGGGTTTCGCCGCCGTTTCTCCACTTGTTTCCAGCAGAGCGATCACCGATCCCTGCGACACCTTGTCGCCCGCCTTGATTTTCATTTCCTTTATCACGCCGGAGTAGGGCGACGGCACATCCATCGTCGCCTTGTCGGTTTCCAGCGTGATGAGCGCCTGCTCCTTCTCGATTCTGTCACCCGCCTTGACGAGCACCTCGATGACGCTTACGTCCTTGAAGTTGCCGATGTCCGGTACCCATATTTTTTGGAGTTCTGCCACGTATTATTCCTGATCTTAAACGGTCGCCGGGTTGGGTTTGTCCGAGTCGATCTTGTACAACCCGATCGCCCGGCTGACTTCGCCGACCTTGATTGTGCCTTCCCCGGCCAATGCTTTCAATGCGGCCACGGCGATATGGCAGCGATCCACTTCGAAAAAGCGACGCAGTTTGTCGCGCGTATCGGAGCGACCGAAGCCATCCGTGCCGAGCACGGCATAGCGTGCCGGCACAAAACCGCGAATCTGGTCGGCATAGCTCTTCATGTAGTCGGTGGCGGCGATCACCGGGCCATCGCGCCCTGCGAGGCATTGTTCGACATGGCTGATGCGCGGCCTGGCTTCGGGATGCAGCATGTTCCAGCGCTCGCAATCCATCCCATCGCGGCGCAACTCGTTAAAGCTGGTCACACTCCAGATGTCCGATGCCACGCCGAAATCTTTTTCCAGCAATTCCGCAGCGGCGATCACCTCGCGCAGGATGGTGCCGCTACCGAGCAACTGGACAACCGGTTTTTTCTGATTCCTGATTCCTGATCCCTGATCCCTGAACAAGTACATTCCCTTGACGATGCCCGCTTCCACATCCTTCGGCATCGCGGGATGCGCGTAATTTTCGTTCATCACCGTCACGTAATAGAACACATTCTCCTGGTTCACGTACATGCGGCGCAGCCCGTCCTGAATGATGACCGCCAGCTCATAGGCGAAGGCCGGGTCATAGGATACGCAGTTGGGAATCAAGGCCGCCTGCAAGTGGCTATGGCCGTCCTGGTGTTGCAGGCCTTCGCCGTTCAGCGTGGTGCGCCCGGCGGTGCCGCCGAGCAGGAAGCCGCGCGCCAGCATGTCGCCCGCCGCCCAGGCCAGGTCGCCGATGCGCTGGAAGCCGAACATCGAGTAATAGATGTAGAACGGGATCGTCGCCGCGCCGTGGTTCGCGTAGGCCGTCGCGGCAGCGATCCACGATGACATCGCCCCGGCCTCGTTGATGCCCTCCTGCAAAATCTGACCGTGCTTGTCTTCCTTGTAGAACATCAACTGGTCGGCATCCTGCGGAGTGTAGAGTTGCCCGACCTGCGAGAAAATGCCGATCTGGCGGAACAGGCCATCCATGCCGAAAGTGCGCGACTCGTCCGGCACGATCGGCACGATCAGTTTGCCGATGTTCTTGTCCTTGACCAGGATGCCGAGCAGGCGCATGAACGCCATGGTGGTGGAAATCTCGCGGTCTTCGGTGCCTTTCAGCAGCACGTCGAACGCATCCAGGGCAGGTATCTGCAACGGCTCGTTGACCGGCTTGCGCGCCGGCACCGTGCCCAGCGTCTCGACGCGCTCCCTGAGATATTTCATCTCCAGGCTGTCTTCGGGCGGACGATAGAAATTCAGGCTTTCCACCTGCGCGTCAGTCAGCGGAATGTTGAAACGGTCGCGGAATTTGCGCAGCGAATCCATATCCATCTTCTTCTGCTGGTGGGTCGGGTTCTGCGCCTCGCCGGACGCGCCCATGCCGTAGCCCTTCACCGTCTTGGCGAGAATCACGGTCGGCTGGCCGGTGTGTTTGACGGCCTCCGCATAGGCCGCGTACACCTTGTACGGATCGTGGCCACCGCGGTTCAGCCGCCACAATTCGTCGTCGGACATGTCCGCGACCATTTCCAGCAATTCCGGATATTTTCCGAAGAAATGCTCGCGCACATACGCGCCGTCCCGCGCCTTGTAGGTCTGGTATTCGCCGTCCACCACTTCCTGCATGCGCTGGAGCAGCAGGCCGCTGCTGTCCCTGGCCAGCAGGCGATCCCAGTGCCTGCCCCATACCACCTTGATGACGTTCCAGCCCGCGCCACGAAACACGCCTTCCAGTTCCTGGATGATCTTGCCGTTGCCGCGCACCGGGCCATCGAGGCGTTGCAGGTTGCAGTTCACGACGAAGATCAGGTTGTCGAGCTTCTCCCGCCCCGCCAGCGAAATCGCGCCCAGCGATTCCGGCTCGTCGGTCTCGCCGTCGCCGAGGAATGCCCACACCTTGCGGCCGCTGGTTTGCGCAATGCCTCGGTGTTCCAGATAGCGCATGAAGCGCGCCTGGTAGATCGCCATCAGCGGCCCCAGCCCCATCGACACGGTGGAGAATTGCCAGAAGTCCGGCATCAGCCAAGGGTGCGGATAGGACGACAGGCCACCGCCTTCCGCTTCCTGGCGGAATTTGCGCATCTGTTCCTCGCCGATGCGCCCTTCGAGAAAGGCGCGAGCATACATGCCGGGCGAGGAATGCCCCTGGAAATACACCAAGTCGCCGCCGTGCGCAGCAGTCTTGCCGCGAAAGAAATGATTCATGCCCACGTCGTACAGCGTGGCCGCCGATGCGAAGGTAGCGATATGCCCGCCCAGCCCGGAAGATTCCTTGTTGGCGTTCAGCACCAGCGCCGTCGCGTTCCAGCGCGTCAGGGCGCGGATGCGGTGCTCCAGCTCATGGTTGCCGGTGGAGCGTTGCTCCCTGTCAGGCGGGATAGTGTTGCAATACGGGGTAGTCTTGCAAAACGACATGCCGGCGACGGTGTCATGCACCTTGTCGATCAGTTGCTCGATCAGAAAATGCGCGCGTTCCGCGCCTTCGTTCTCCAGCACCGACTCGAGCGCTTCCAGCCATTCCCTGGTTTCCTGCGGGTCGTCATCAGGTTTTGATGCCATCTTTCCGTCCCCCATTAGCACAACATTGAACAGGTAATCGTCTCTTGCTCGGTAACAATCCATTCAACTTTGATGTCGGTCGGTTCCTGCGGGATTTGTTCCATGATTTGCAGGGCAAAGGCAGCGGCTACCAGCGCAGGCCGGTGCGTCATCTGTGCCAGCAACCTGTCATAAAAGCCCTTGCCGTAACCCAGCCGCGCACCATCGCGTGCAAATGCCACGCCGGGCAACAGGGCGAATTCTACCTCATCAAGCTCGCCCAGCCGATCACAGCGTTCGGTTATCGGCTCGCGTATCCCCCACAAGCCTGCTGCCAACTGGTTTTCCATATCTTCAACACGGTACATATCGAGTCGGTTGGTATGGTGATTCACCCTGGGCAAAACCAGACGTTTGCCTTCTGCCAACACCTGCGCGGCCCAAAGCTCGCTGGCGAATTCCGCGCCGAAATTCATATAGCCCAGCACCGTATCGGCTTGCCGGTATTCGGGCAGCCGCAGCAAGCGCTCGCTGATCGCCGCACTGTACAGGGCGCGCGTATCCGGCGAAAGCTGCTCGCGCAGCATGAGAACGTTTTTCCTGATGGTTTGCTTGATCGATAACATGGATTTTTCGATGTGAAATCGCCCCGATTTTCCATCATACCGGCTTTTCAGGGCAATAACACCCGCCAAGTGCAACATCCGCCAAGTGGCGTGAAATAAGGGTTTAGACAATATTAAGTTGAATTATCCATGTCATTTGTGGTAGTTTCCCAGCCGTTTCTCAAGTGCCTGATGGGGAAATTTGCAGTCATGCAAACTCGCCTTTTGGCTTTTTTATTGTTTTTTTGATGGTAGGTTTTTTATGATGCGACTTTATTCGGGCACCACGTGCCCATACTCCCACCGTTGCCGGATCGTGCTGTACGAAAAAGGCATGGATTTTGAAGTGATCGATGTTGACATGATGAACCGCGCCGAAGATATCGCGGTGATCAACCCGTACAACAAGGTGCCGACTCTGGTCGAGCGCGACCTGATCCTGTACGAGGCCAACATCATCAACGAGTATATCGACGAGCGTTTCCCTCATCCCCAACTGATGCCGCCCGACCCGGTCATGCGCGGTCGCGCCCGCCTGTTCCTGCATCGTTTCGAACAGGAGCTTTACAGCAAGGTGGGGGTAATAGAGCAGGGCGGCAAGACCGCCGACAAGGCCCGCGCCGTAATCCGCGACAACCTGACCCAGATATCGCAGATACTGACCAAGCAGAAGTTCCTGCTGGGCGACGAATTCTCGATGCTGGATGTGGCGATCGCACCCCTCTTGTGGCGGCTCGACCACTACGGCATCCAGATGGGCAAGGATGCGGCGCCGATGATGAAATACGCCGAGCGCATGTTTTCCCGCCAAGGTTTCATCGACGCGCTGACGCCGTCAGAGCGGGCGATGCGTAAATAATGCCGACGCGATTCATCGGTGAAACTGCGTTGTCGCTCGTTACGTTGTGCAGAGGCGTCTAGGTAGAGGTATTTGGAATGAGTGATTTACCTACACGCCCCTACCTGATCCGCGCGATTTACGAATGGTGCGTGGATAGCGGCCTGACCCCTTATCTGGCTGTCCGTGTCGACGGGCAGACCGAGGTGCCGCAGTCTTACGTGAAGGGCGGCGAGATCGTCTTGAACCTCAGCGCGGGTGCGGTGCGAAACCTTGAGATGGGCAACGAAATGATCACCTGCAACGGTCGCTTCGGCGGTACGCCATTCGATCTGATGGTGCCCGTCGCGGCGGTCATCGGCATATTCGCCAAGGAAACCGGCCAGGGGCTGGTGTTTCAGGGCAGCGACCCGCAACAACCGCCTCCTGCCGCAAGCGGCGACGACGAAGTGCGAAAACCAAAACCGCACAAACCCAATCTGAAAATCGTGAAATAAAACTTTTGGTGCAACCTGCCAAAAACAGGGGGCTACGCGATACGTAGCCCCTTTTGCTCGGGCTGCTTGTCGTTCAGACTCGAAGGTGAAGCCGGTTTGGGCGAATCATCTCTCAATACTCAATGCCTGAAAGCAATCATTGGCGTTTTATTTCAACAGATGTCCGCAGTTGCCATTCGTCAAATAGCGCAATCAACAAAATATTCAGTGTGAAAAAAGTGGGCGATCAAGGATCGCCCAAAGAGGATAGAAGAAGCATGAAAGGTAGAATGGTTATCGATTGTTAACCAAAAAACCAATTACACTGTAACTGTATTTTCCAGAAATTCATATACGCCGAAATATCTATATATTTCGGCCTAGTTCCACTGGGTATAGCCTAGAATTTGAAAACAGCTTGAATGTTCGGCTCTGGCACTGACTCACCATTTACCATTTTGCCTTGTATTTGTAGCTTGGTTGCCGCCCTTTACATGGCACCACTTTGTAGGCAGCTATACATGCCGCAGCCACTCAAAGCAGTTTTAATTTTTTACAAAAACCATATTCCGCGCAGGGTTAGCATCAAAATAAATCCTTAGGTTTCTTGGCAACATCTTATAAATCATAGGCGATTCTACCCAATTTGACTCATCGGAAATATTGAAGTATTGCTTTCCATTGAAATAGTCAACCAATGCAGCTCTTGAAACAAATACACAGGGTGCGTTCGTGCCAAATTTTTTTTGCCTTGTGATAATGGTCTTGTCCTTTGCACAAAGCAGCCTCGTAAGAACAATATACTTTGGGTTCGCACTAAGCAGGTCGTTAAAAACTG
Source organism: Gallionella sp. (assembly GCA_049294375.1). Lineage (GTDB taxonomy): Bacteria > Pseudomonadota > Gammaproteobacteria > Burkholderiales > Gallionellaceae > Gallionella. Next base: position 17,177 of record JBAQCT010000173.1, read on the forward strand.
TTTGATAGTTGCTTAGATATTGGATTGAGGTATTAATAAAAAGAATATCAAGGCCATCAACTGGCAATGATGATAGTTGTTCTATGTATTCAATGGGTAATTGCTTTCCATGGGCAAAATTTTTACCAGCTTCAACTGGAGCTAGGCTTTTCAAAACAAACCATTTCACTTTATCTATTCTGCTCAGCTTTTGATGTATGTAAAAGAATATAAAGCCAGCACCCCCACCCCAATCAAGAACATTGCACTTAGCTTCCTCGCTTTTGCTTGCAGATAATATATTGATCAAAAATACCAATAGGTCTGTGTACTCATGTGACGATTGATCTTCTTGGAGTGCTCCAAGCCTGTTAAATTTTGATCGTAAATATGCTGCATATTCGGGCGAATTCCATATTTCACCATCCTGCATTTCTTGTTGATCTAAAGTTGATTCAACAATATCGTTGTTTATGAAATTAATTAGCCATCTTTTGGCCTTGATGAAAATCGGGGGAATAAAAAGCTTAATAATTACTTTGGCATTTCTCATAAAATTCTCTTTAATTTCAACTTGAAACATATGGAGTGCGTTTTATCAATTTTTTAAGATTGCAAATAGTGGGTGCCGTCCAGTGTGGTGTGCTGAGTGTCTCATTTTGGCTGCGGATATTGGCGAATATCTGCTTTCGGGTGCAGATTCAATCGTAACCTCAACCAATCAAATCAGTTTCGTATCAACTTTTCCAGCATCTTCCGTACCGGTGCAGGTATCGCCGCCTGCAAAGCCTCCTCCACATCCAACCACACGCTGCCCGGCTGCTGCGCCTGTAGCGGTTTATGGGTTACGCGCAGCAGCAGTGGGGTGATGTGCAATTTGAAATGGGTAAAGGCATGGGTGAAGGCTGGTAGTGCTTCGCACGAACGCTTACCCCGTTCGTGGTGAGGTATCGAACCAGAGCGGTTGTTGAGTCCTTTACCCTTCGGTACGTCTCGTTCATGGTTCGATACCTCACCACGAACGGATTTTATTCCTTGTTGCTCACACCATGCTCTCGCCGCCGCCTCATCATCGAATTGCGGCGGGCACCACAGGCCGCCCCAGATGCCGGACGGGGCACGCTTTTCCAGCAGGATGTCGTTACCGTGCAGCAACAATAAAAATGTGGCGCGCTTCTCCGGCACGGCTTTGCGCGGTCGCGGGGTAGGCAGTTCGCGGACGCGATCGGTTTGACAGGCAACGCAATCGGCCTGCACCGGGCAGTCGCTGCACTTCGGTTTGCTGCGCGTGCAGACGGTGGCACCCAAGTCCATCAGAGCCTGGGTATAGGTGGCGATGGCGGAATTGCTGGGCGAATTTTTTTCTCGTCGCTCCCGCGAAGGCGGGAGTACAGTTCCATTTAATGACTGGATTCCCGCCTTCGCGGGAATGACGGCATGTTTAACTTTGGGGAGCAGGGCTTCGGCCTGTTGCCAGAGTTGCGCTTCTACCGCTTTGCTGCCGGGCGATCCTTCGATACCGCAGTAACGCGCCAGCACGCGCTTGACGTTGCCATCCAGTATCGCGTGGTGTTCGTGCCAAGCCAGCGCGCAGATCGCGGCGGCGGTGGAGCGCCCGATGCCGGGCAGCTCGAATATCTGTTCGTACCGGCGCGGGAATTCGCCGTGATATTTATCCGAGATGAGTTGCGCGGCACGATGCAGGTTGCGCCCACGCGCGTAGTAGCCTAGCCCGCTCCAGTGCGCCAGCACTTGTTCCTGACTGGCTGCCGCGAGCGCCACGACAGTCGGGAATGCGGCGATGAAGCGCTGATAGTAGGGGAGGACGGTGGCGACCTGCGTCTGTTGCAGCATGATTTCGGATAGCCACACGCGGTAGGCATCCGCGCCTTGCCAAGGCAGGCCGTGGCGGCCATGCTGGCGTTGCCAGCGGATGAGACGAGAGGGGAAGTCTGATATTGAATGCGGCACGAAAACCCTCTCCCCAACCCCTCTCCCGCAGGCGGGAGAGGGACTACCCCGCATTATTTGAACAAGCCTTTCAACCCGCCCTTCAATTGATCCTGCAGCTTGGTCT
>JBAQCT010000174.1:0-57464 GCA_049294375.1 Gallionella sp.
AGCCGTACTGCGGTTGCCTTGAAGTGCATGCTGTAACGATGCACTTTTGGCGGTCTTGATTTGCCCATGAAACACCTCCGTTCCGTTAGGGGGAGGTGTCAACTATTTTGGGGGAAGGTTACCGTCCCGCTCGAACGCCGGGTTGGGCATGTGTAGCAACAAAACTGAAACTCCAATGCTCAGCTTGGCTGCGGGCCTTCGTAGCCCTCGATGATGACTAAATCAAGAGTAGAAACAGGCTGACGCAGTTTAATTGCTTGTTGATATTCAGGTGACTTCCAGCAGTCAAGCGCAGCTTGATAAGACGGGAACTCAATTACACCATTGCGTGCACGGCAAGTTCCTTCTGGATTTTCGGACTGACCACCCCGCACAAGAATGCGAGCTCCGTACTTTTTGAGCGGTATTGCATTGGCTGCAACATACGCTTTGTACTGTTCCTGATCGGTGATATCGACACGTACTATCCAATAACCCTTTGCCATAATTTCTCCAGTTTAAATAAGATCGGATGAAGATGCCCAACGTTAAGTAGACACCAATAAAAGACCTAATCTTTTATTGGGACAGGTGGCTATTCTGTTCAGCTTAAATAAAACTTGTTTCATATCAAGCATAAGCGTAATTTGGCACACCTGTTTTTAAAATAATGGAAAAGCGAAACGCACCTCTGATGAGTGCTCTTTCCGATACGGCGCATCCACCAAAACTGCTCGATCAAGTAGTGGCTCGGCTGCGCGTGAAACACTACAGTTTGCGCACTGAAAAAACCTATGTGCATTGGATTAAACGATATATTTGGTTTCATGGCAAGCGCCACCCGCAGGAGATGGGAGCGCATGAAATAGAGGCGTTTTTATCCCACTTGGCGGTGGAGCACACGGTATCTGCTTCCACGCAGAACCAAGCAAAAAGCGCGCTGCTGTTTTTTAAATCGATGGGGTCTACCATCGAATTTGCGTATGACATACGTCAGATGAAAGCGCAAAAATCGATGGGGTCAAGCTCGATTGATAAGCGGGCTGTATTTAAATGGTGTGGTTTCGGGACGCTTCGAATCCTCTCACCCTGACCAGGCAAAATCCGCTCATTCAAAAATAGCGGCTGTGATTCCTTTTAACACTATCCCTGGGCGACAACCCGGAACTGTGCCAAATCGTAATCGATGCCTTTTTCCTGCAAGCCGTTGGGGATCAGCAAATAACCTTTCCCATCCAGTTGTGTTTGCAAGCTGCGATGTGCGGAGAATGTGCCTCCCTTCATCAGCAGACTGGTCTCTCCTTGCGGCATGCCTTGTTTCGCATGCAGCCACAGCGCAGGCTGGCCGTCTTCAAATCCCTCGCTGCCGCCGCCGCTTTGTGACAAGGCTACCCCGGTTATCTGGTTGGCCAGCATTTCCACACCCACATGCAAGCGGTTTGTATCGTCGCGCATCAAACGGCGTATCACCGCGACGCCCCAATGCGGTACGCCATCCGGTTGTATGCCGAGCAGGCTGCCGATACGCAGGCCGTCCGCTCCCTGCGCGGGCAGCACGGTAAAAAATCCGCTGACGCTGATATCGTCTATCTCCCAGTGTGCCGGCTGCTCATCGCTGAAATTCAGCCCGACATCGGTGCGCTCGATCACCTTGGCGAAGCCGTTCGTTACATTCAAGTTAACCTTGATGCCGCGCCGCATATTTCGCCGCAATGGCGGTTCGGACAGGTAATCCATGAGAAATTGCACGGCCTCGCGCACCAGTTCAGCATCGTATGCTCCACCCAGATTGAGGTTTTCCGGAACGACGTTTTTTTTCAGTTCTTTAATCAGGGCATCCAGTTTTGGCTGCATCGCCGCCATGCCGATAAAGCGCGTGGACGGATGCACAGCAGCGCCAACTTTGACGCGCATCGGTGCGGCAGGGCGATCCAGGTCGAAACTGAACAGGCTGCCCTCATCCTGCTGCGTAGTAATGCCAATATCGGAACCGTACTGGGCTACGATGCGCTCGGTCAGGTGCATACACAGCGGGCTAAGGGTATCGACCCCGCAGCCGTACCAGCCAAGCAGATGCCCTATCTGGCGCTTTACCGTCGTGTTGCCGGGCACGCCGGGATAAAGGCCGAGCGGTGTATCCAGATATTGTTGCTGCTCGGCATGGCGGCAGATATGGGCAAGATTTTCCCAAATCGCTTTATCGATCGGGCCGTAGTGCATGCAAATATATTTCAACCTCATGGTCATGGAATGTACCGCGCGTGCCGCCAGTAATGGCGCATGTGGTTTGACGGCAGCGGCATTTTTATGGCCGTCGCAATAGCGGTTGAAGACTGCGCAATAAGCCTTGGAGGTATGGTGAAACAGATTGCCCAGCACCAGCCACAAGCGGTTTTCCTGAAACTTGTTCAACTCCTGCGGCGCAAAATAATCGCGCGCCAGCTTCCGCGCATAAGGCTGCGCTGCCTCATCGAGCAGGCGCAACACGGCAAGCTGATGATCCGGTTTAAAATCGGTATTATCCGACACCGACTCTATCCACTCCGATAGCTCCATGAGCATCTTGTGCGCATCGTTCTTCGGCAAGTCATCCAATAACGCCTGTACAGACCTGATATCCGCCAGGGGATGATCAGATTTTTTGCCAAATATGCCCGATAACATTTTCTACCTCGCAAGCCAATTGCTTTCACTCGTGGCAATATAACCAAAAAACAGTTTTGATGGACAACATTTTGAAAGGAACAAGGCTTGATTCCGTGGCTAACCGGTAACGCCCCATTCCCGCCTGTCGAGCGCGCCCTCCGCTCTCCCAACGGCTTGCTCGCGGCGGGCGGCGATTTGTCCGCTTCCCGCCTGCTGGAAGCCTATCGAAATGGGATATTCCCGTGGTTCAATCCGGGCGATCCGATCCTGTGGTGGAGCCCGGACCCGCGCATGGTGCTGATACCGGGGGAATTTAGAATTTCCCGTTCACTTTTCAGGGTGCTGCGTAACCATACTTATGAAGTACGCTGCGATACGGCTTTCGAGCAGGTGATGCGCGGCTGCGCCGCGCCGCGCGCCAATCGCACATCCGGTGGCCATCACGGAACGTGGATACACGAAGACATGATCGCGGCGTATTGCGAGCTGCACCGGATGGGCTACGCGCATTCGGTGGAAACCTGGATTGAAGGAAAGCTGGCAGGAGGCTTGTATGGTGTCTGCATCGGGCGCATGTTTTACGGCGAATCGATGTTCAGCCATGCCAGCAATGCCTCTAAAATCGCGCTGGCGCATCTGGCCATGCAACTTGAACGCTGGCAATCGGACAATTCGAACAAATCCGTGGCATGCCTGATCGACTGCCAGATGAATACGCCGCACCTTGCCTCGCTCGGCGCGCGCGAAATCCCGCGCAACGAATTTATCGCACGGCTGCAAGAATTGGTAAACTGTGCGCCAATTACACACTGGCAATTCGACGCCGATCTTTTTGCGTAAGGATGCTTCTAGAGATATCCATGAGCCTGCTGAACGACATTCCGCTCTCCGCGCTGCGCTTTTACATGACTGCGCCATATCCGTGCAGCTATCTGCCCGATCTGTCGGCATGCTCACAAGTCGCCACGCCTGCCTTTCTGATCAACACCCAGATTTATTCGGAGCTGTTGCATCACGGCTTTCGCCGTAGCGGAACCTATACCTATCGCCCGCGATGCGGCGGCTGCAACGCCTGTGTGCCGTTGCGCATCCTAGCAAAGCAATTCAGGCCGAACCGCTCGCAGCGGCGCGCATGGGCGCTGCACGCTCATATGGATGTCAGCCTGCATCGTTTGCAAGACAAACCCGAGTATTACGACCTGTACCAGCGCTACCAGCGCGCGCGCCACAGGGGTGGCGGGATGGACAATGACGACCGCGAGTCGTATCAAAGCTTTCTGTTGCAAAGTCATGTCGACTCGTTGCTGGTGGAATTCCGCGATCAGGGCGTGCTGCGGATAATCAGCGTCATCGATTTGCTGAGCGACGGCCTGTCGTCGGTATACACTTTTTACGAGCCCGATTTGCCGGGTGCGCGTTTTGGGGTTTACAACGTGCTATGGCAAATCGAACTGTGCCGCAAGCTCGAGTTGGATTTCGTCTATCTGGGCTACTGGATCAAGCACAGTCGCAAGATGGCTTACAAGGTCAGTTACCAGCCTGCAGAAGGGTTGGTAGACAATGTTTGGCGCGCAATCGACAAATCTGCCCTGAATTCGGTCGAAGGGTATGTCGCAGGCCAGAAAAAAAAGGATTTGCCGTAACGCCATTTGGCGAACAAAGGTGCTTATATGTATTCATTATTCCGTTGTGCATTGTTCCAGCTTGATCCGGAAGCCGCTCACCACCTCATCCTGAATGGCCTAAAATCGGCGCAATCACTGGGTTTGAGCCGCATCGTCGCAGCTCGCCCGACCGATAATGCGCGCACCGTCATGGGGATGATGTTTCCCAATGCGGTCGGCCTCGCCGCCGGGCTGGACAAGAACGGGGAATGCATCGACGGGCTGGCGGCGCTCGGTTTCGGCTTCATCGAAATCGGCACCGTCACGCCGCTGCCCCAGCCCGGCAACCCCAAGCCGCGCCTGTTCCGCCTGCCGCAGGCGCAGGCCATCATCAACCGCATGGGCTTCAATAACGGCGGCGTGGATGCACTGATCGCAAACGTGCAGCGTGCAAATTTCAAGGGCATCCTCGGCATCAACATCGGCAAGAACGCCGCTACGCCAATCGAAAATGCCGCGGACGATTACCTGATTTGCCTGCGCAAAGTGTACGCGCACGCCAGCTACGTCACCGTCAACATCTCCTCGCCCAACACCAAAAACCTGCGCCAGTTGCAGGACGAGGATGCGTTGAACAGCCTGCTCAAACTGCTTAAGGACGAGCAGCAAAAGCTTGCCGACATGCATGGCAAATATGTGCCGATTGCCCTGAAAATCGCGCCGGATATGGAAAGCGGGCAAATTGTGCAGATTGCGCACCTGCTGATGAAGCACCACATCGACGGTGTGATCGCCACCAACACCACCCTATCGCGCGAAGGTGTCGAGAACTTGCCGCATGGCACGGAGGTCGGCGGGCTTTCCGGTGCGCCGGTGCGCGAAAAATCCACCGCCGTGATACGCCAGCTGGCGGCGGAATTAAGGGGCGCGTTGCCGATTATCGGCGTGGGCGGTATCTTGAGCGGCGCGGATGCCGCCGAGAAAATCAAGGCCGGGGCGACCTTGGTGCAGCTATACAGCGGTCTGATTTATCGCGGCCCGGAATTGATCGGCGAATGCTGTGATGCGATTCGCGCAGCAGATTTATATCGCCACGCATGACGGGCCGTGTCAGCGCGCAAAAAATAGCAGGTATACACCCAGGCACACCATGACCAGACCACTGGCAAACTTGAGCCAGCGCCCTTCATTTTCCTGAAGCCGGTGCTGGTTGAGCGTAATGACGCCGATGGATAGAACGATCACGTCATCGAGCATATAGGCCATGTCATAAAGCAGGAGGTAACCGTAATAGCTCAGGTTATCCAATTGTTTCAGCGTCAAGATCCGGGTAAACAGGGCCGGAAACCCCGAGGTACACATGAGCTCCACGATTTGCACCAGAACGGCCAGTATCACCGCGCCGAATATTGCCGCAGCGAGGTTTTCAGCCTGCAATATTCGCCGCATGCGCGCGTAGATGCCCGGCTTGGAAGCATTGGGGATCGAAAGCGAAATCCCCCGCCCGAAAGCCCAGAAGTCCTTCAGGTTAATTGCACCAGCCAGCAACGCAATGGCGGCAATAACGATTTCCGATGCGCGCGAAATGCCGATCAGCAAGAAAAGGTTGAGCCAAGCCGCCATGAAAATGAAATAGGCAAGGCCTTGCACGGCAACGAATGTGCCAGCGATGGCCAGCATGCGGGAGCGGTTGTTCATGGTAGCCAGTAGCGAAATCATCAGGATCAACACCCACATGGAACAAGGGTTCAAGCCGTCCAGCAACCCCATCGCCAGCGTAAACACGGGCAGGCCAACTTGATCGAGCGACACGTTGTAACCGAAAAAATTGACAGCGAATGCTTCTGGCTCGGCCAGAGGAGCCGGTGCGTCCGCTTCGCAAGTCAGCAGGTGTTCTTCGGCCTCGCAACTGTCTGCGGCCCTGGTTGTTTCATGGCTCTGCGTGCGTGTACGGGACAAGCTGTTGCGAATGAACCGGCCCGTGGTCGCCTCATCGGAGAAACCGATAATCAGTTGCCCGCCCACCACAAATGCCGGCACTCTCACCGTGGCCACACCCTGGTTTTCGGCAATGCGCTTTAACCGCTCCAGAGCCTCAGGCTCCTTGAGCACATCTTGAATCGCAATCCGGAGTTCCGGTTGTTCACGCTTGAGTATCGCCAGGAACTCTTTGGCACTGGCACAGTGCGTGCAACCCTCACGGACAAAAACCTCAATATCGGCAGATTGCGCGGGGGTGTCTTTGGGGTGTGCTTGCGAAGGGTCTGTTGCCGCAGCGAATGCAGCATTTCCCCAGCTCGTAATAGAGATCAGCAACAAGATTGAACAGCATTGGGCAATCCGTAGCCTGGCCGTCATTTTCAATACCCATCTGATCATCGTGCGGCTCCGGTTTGGGTTAGCGAAAAAGGCGACCCGAAGTCGCCTTTTTGCTTGTGGCGCACCCACGCGTTTACTTGATGATCGCTTTTAATTCGCCTTTGGCATAACGGGTTGCCATCGCTTCGAGCGAGATCGGCTTGATCTTGCTCGCCTGGCCTGCTGCGCCAAATGCTTCGTAGCGTGCCTTGCAGATTTCCCTCATCGCCTTGGTGGTAGCGGCGAGAAACTTGCGCGGGTCGAAGTTTTTGGTGTCTTCCGCCAGGTGGCGGCGTATCGCGCCGGTGGAGGCCATGCGCAGGTCGGTGTCGATGTTCACCTTGCGCACGCCGTGCTTGATGCCTTCGACGATTTCTTCCACCGGCACGCCATAGGTTTCCCCCATGGTGCCGCCGAACGAGTTGATCACTTTGAGCCATTCCTGCGGCACACTGGATGAGCCATGCATCACCAGGTGGGTGTTGGGGATGCGCGCATTGATCTCCTTGATGCGGTCGATGCGCAACACCGCGCCGGTGGGCGGACGGGTGAATTTGTAGGCCCCGTGGCTGGTGCCGATGGCTATCGCCAGCGCATCCACCTGTGTGGCCTTGACGAATTCGGCGGCTTCATCCGGGTCGGTCAACAATTGGTCGTGGCTCAGCGCGCCTTCCGCGCCATGGCCGTCTTCTTTCTCGCCTTTGCCGGATTCCAGCGAACCGAGGCAACCCAGTTCGCCTTCTACGGAGACGCCGACCGCGTGGGAGATTTCCGCCACCTGGCGGGTGACGTTGACGTTGTATTCGAAGCTGGAGGGTGTCTTGCCGTCGGTCATCAGCGAACCGTCCATCATCACGCTGGAAAAACCGGAGCGGATGGACTGGATGCAGACGGAGGGCGACGCGCCGTGATCCTGGTGCATCACCACCGGAAGGTGTGGGTACATTTCCACGGCGGCTTCGATGAGATGGCGCAGGAACGCTTCGCCCGCATATTTGCGTGCGCCGGCGGAGCCTTGCATGATGACCGGGCTGTTGGTCTCGTCGGCAGCTTCCATGATGGCCTTGACCTGCTCCAGATTATTCACGTTGAATGCGGGCAGGCCGTAGCCGTTTTCCGCCGCATGATCCAGAAGTTGACGCATGGATACGAGTGCCATTTTTATTCTCCTTTATAAAGTCAGTTGGTAGTGGGTAGTCGTTAGGCGTTAGTTAAAACAAAACCCGCGTAGCGGACTACGCCAACTAACGACTAGCGACTAATAACTAGCCCTTGTGATGATCTCCGACGCGCATGATTTTCATCGTGTTGGTGTGCCCGGTTTTACCTGCCGCCTCGCCAATTGTCATCACCACCATGTCGCCTTCCGCTACCAGACCGAGTTTCTTGATTGTTTCCTCGATCTGGTGCCATTCATCTGCCTGCCCCCTCGCTTTGGAATGAAACTCGATGGGATGCACGCCGCTGAATAATGTCACCTTGCTCAATGTTTCCCGCAATGGGGTCAGCGCGAAAATCGGCACGCCCGCATTCATGCGCGACATCCACAATGGGGTCGAACCGGATTGCGTCAATGCGATGATGGCTTTTACCTTGAAATGCGACGCGGCAAACAACGCGGACATGGCGATGGACTGGTCGATGCGCGCGAACTTGTGTTGCGTGACATTGCGGTCAAATATATGTTCTTCCACCTCGCGCTCGGCCTTGAGGCAGATACGGGCCATGGCCTCGATGGTTTCAACCGGGTATTCGCCTACCGCCGTTTCTGCCGAAAGCATCACCGCATCCGTGCCGTCCAGCACGGCATTGGCCACATCGGAAACTTCTGCGCGGGTCGGGATCGGGCTGCTGATCATCGATTCCATCATCTGTGTGGCGGTAATCACCAGCCGGTTTTTTTTGCGCGCCATTTTGATCATGCGCTTCTGCAAGCCCGGCACGGCCGCATCGCCGACTTCCACGCTCAAATCGCCGCGCGCCACCATGATAGCGTCGGACGCCTCGATAATTTCGCCCAGTGCCGGTATCGCTTCCGCACGTTCGATCTTGGCCATCAGCAAGCTTTTGCCGCCCGCCTCGTGCATCAGTTCGCGCGCCAGTTTCATGTCATCGGCACTGCGCGGGAACGACACCGCAAGATAATCCGCCTTGATCAGCGCGGCGGTCTTGATGTCTTCCTTGTCTTTTTCGGTCAGCGCGGGCGCGGTCAGCCCGCCACCCTTGCGGTTGATGCCCTTGTTGTTGGACAGCACGCCGCCGCGTACCACCTTGCAGATTATCTCTCGCCCACAGACTTCGACGACATCGAATTCCAGCATGCCGTCGTTGAGCAACAGCACCGAGCCCTTGCTGACATCATTGGGCAGATCCTTGTAATCCAGCCCGACGCGCTCCTGGTTGCCCAACCCCTCCAGCGCGGCATCAAGGATGAAAATGTCGCCCTTGGCCAGGGTAATTTTGTCGTTCTCGAACTTGCCTACGCGGATTTTCGGGCCTTGCAGATCGGCCAGAATGCCGACGGTGCGCCCCACCGTTGCCGCTGCCGCGCGCACCGTTTCGGCACGCTTTACATGATCCTGCACCGAGCCATGCGAAAAATTCATCCGCACCAGATCGACCCCGGCGCGCACCATTCGCTCCAGTACTTTGGGATCGCTGGAAGCAGGGCCGAGGGTTGCAACAATTTTCGTTCTGCGCAGCATGTGTTCCTTTGTTATTAACTAAACCCCTCTGTCCACGAAAGACACGAAAAGCACGAAAAAATCTGGGGCACGCCGTGCCTTTGCAGAATGAATATGTTTTGCAGTTTTCGTGCCTTTCGTGTTTTTTGTGGACAATGCTTTTGCTATTGACCAGCCCGTTGTTCCAAAATTTCTACCGCAGGCAATTTTTTGCCTTCGAGGAATTCCAGGAATGCGCCGCCTGCGGTGGAAATGTAAGACACCTTGTCATAGATGCCGTATTTCTGGATCGCTGCGATAGTGTCGCCGCCGCCCGCCAGCGTAAATGCGCTGGTTTCCGCGATTGCCTTGGCGATTTTTTTGGTGCCTTCGCCGAACTGGTCGAACTCGAATACGCCGACCGGGCCGTTCCACACCACCGTGCCGGCATTCATGATGATGTCGGCAATTTCCTGCGCAGACCTGGGGCCGATATCGAAGATCATGTCGTCGTCGGCCACCTCGGAAGCATCTTTCAGCACAGCCGGTTCGCTGGCGTCAAATTTTTTGCCGACCACCACGTCCACGGCAATCGGGATGGATGCACCGCGTGCCCGCATCTTCTGCATCAACCCTTGTGCGGTTGGTACCAGATCGCCCTCACATAGCGACTTGCCTACATTTCTGCCGGTGGCCTTCAGGAAAGTGTTTGCAATGCCGCCACCGACCACCAACTGCTCGCACTTCTCGGCCAATGACTCCAGCACGGTCAGTTTCGTCGATACCTTGCTGCCGCCGACAATGGCGACCATCGGGCGCGCCGGGTCGAGCAGCGCCTTGGACAGCGCGTCCAATTCTTCCATGAGCAGAATACCCGCCGCAGCCACCGGCGCATACTTCGCCACGCCGTGAGTCGAGGCTTCCGCGCGATGCGCGGTGCCGAATGCATCCATCACGAACACATCGCATAGCGCGGCGTATTTCCTGGCGGTTTCTTCGACATTCTTTTTCTCGCCCTTGTTGAAACGGCAGTTTTCCAGCAATACCAGTTCGCCTCCGGCGACATCGAAACCGCCGTTGATCCAATCCTTGATCAGACGCACCGGCTTGCCGAGTTTGTTGGCGATGACATGCGCGACCGGTTTGAGCGAATTTTCTTCTGAATAGACGCCCTCTTCAGGACGGCCCAGATGCGAAGTTACCATCACGCGCGCACCGGCCTTTATCGCGAAATTGATGGTCGCCATCGAAGCGCTGATGCGCGCGTCGGAAGTTACCTTGCCATCCTTTACCGGGACATTGAGATCGGAGCGGATCAGGACGCGCCTGCCGCTGAGATCCAGATCGGTCATTTTGATAATGGACATTTTTTACTCCATAAAAAAACGGGAAATGGGGAGTGGGAAGCAGTGAGTGGGGACAGCGGCGCGGGTTTCCCACTACCCGCTTCCTACTCCCCACGCTTCTACTTGGCCATCACCCGCACCATTTCCAGCACCTTGCAGGAATAGCCCCACTCGTTGTCGTACCATGACACGACCTTGATGAAGGTGCCGTCCAGCGCCATGCCCGCGTCGGCATCGAATACCGAGGTGCAGCTTTCGCCACGGAAGTCGGTGGCGACCACTTTCTCGTCGGTGTATCCGAGCACGCCCTTCATCGCGCCCTGCGATGCGGCCTTCATGGCGGCGCAGATGTCGGCGTAGGTGGTTTCCTTGTTCAGCTCCACGGTGAGGTCAACCACCGACACGTCCGAGGTGGGCACGCGGAAGGCCATGCCGGTGAGCTTCTTGTTCAGTTCTGGGATCACCTTGCCCACCGCCTTGGCTGCGCCGGTCGAGGACGGGATGATGTTTTCGAGAATGCCGCGCCCGCCGCGCCAGTCCTTATTGGATGGCCCGTCTACAGTCTTCTGTGTGGCGGTGGCGGCATGCACCGTGGTCATCAGGCCGCGCTTGATGCCCCAGTTGTCGTGCAGCACCTTGGCGACGGGTGCGAGGCAATTGGTGGTGCAGGAAGCGTTGGAGATAATGGTTTGACCCGTGTAAGCCTTGTCGTTTACGCCATACACGAACATCGGCGTGTCGTCCTTGGACGGCGCCGACATGATGACCTTTTTAGCCCCGGCGGCGATGTGTTTTTCGGCAGTTTCCTTGGTGAGGAAGAGGCCGGTGGATTCGATAACGATATCGGCCTTGACTTCGCCCCACTTGAGTTCGGCAGGGTCTTTGACGGCGGTCAGGCGAATCTTCTTGCCGTTAACGATCAGAGTGTTGCCCTCTACTGAAACCTCGCCCTTAAAGCGGCCATGCACGGAGTCATAGCGCAGCATATAGGCCAGATAATCCGGCTCAAGCAGATCGTTGATGCCGACGACCTCGATGTCGGCAAAGTCTTTCACTGCCGCGCGCAACACCATACGCCCGATGCGACCAAACCCATTGATACCGACACGAATTGTCATTTTTTTCTCCTAATATTTAGTTATTAAAAATACTTTTTTACCGCAACAAGTCCGCGCTATTTCATGCGCTCCATTTCATGGGCCAACGACCCTTTTTACCGCTGCAACCACATTGGCGGCGGTAATGCCAAAATGCTTGAACAGCTCCGGCGCGGGCGCGGATTCGCCGAAACTATCCATGCCGACCACGGCGCCATCCAGTCCGACATACTTGTACCAGCCGCCGGTCACACCCGCTTCGACCGCAACGCGTTTTATATCCTTGGGTAATACGCTGTTCCGGTATTCCTGATCCTGCTTGTCGAACACGCTGGTGGAGGGCATGGATATTACGCGCACATTGATGCCTTCGCCAGCCAGCGTTTTTTGTGCTTCCAGCGCCAGCGACACTTCCGAGCCTGTTGCGATGATGATGGCCCGCGGATTGTTGCCCACCGCTTCGGACAGCACGTATGCGCCCCTGCGGATGTTGATGATTTGCAGTTCATCACGTTTCTGGAATGCCAGGTTCTGGCGGCTGAAAATCAGGCTGGTCGGCCCGTCCCGGCGCTCGACGGCGGCTGCCCAGGCAACGGCGGATTCAACCGTGTCGCAAGGGCGCCATACTTCCATGTTGGGAATATGGCGCAAGGTTGCGGTTTGCTCGACCGGCTGGTGTGTCGGGCCGTCCTCGCCCAACCCGATCGAGTCGTGGGTGAACACATAAATCACGCGCTGCTTCATCAGTGCCGACATGCGCAACGCATTGCGCGCATATTCCGAGAACATCAGGAAAGTGCCGCCGAATGGCAGAAAACCGCCATGCAGCGCCATGCCGTTCATGATGTGCGCCATGCCGAATTCACGCACACCGTAGCTGATGTAATTGCCGGTGCTGTTGCCGCGGATATGTTTGCAGCCTGCCCAGTTGGTCAGGTTTGATCCGGTCAGGTCGGCCGATCCGCCGAGAAACTCGGGCAACGCGGGAGCCAGGGCATTGATGGCATTCTGCGAAGCCTTGCGGGTGGCGATGGTTTCGGCTTTCTCGTTGGTTGCCGAGATGACCCCGTCGATATGGGCGGGCCAGTTGAAAGGTAAATCTCCCTTGATGCGGCGTATGAATTCGGCAGCTTCTTTCGGGAACGCATTACGGTACTCGACGAATTTATTGTTCCACAGTGTTTCCAGCCCTTCGCCCTTGGTGCGCGCATCCCAGGCTTCGTACACATGCGCCGGAATTTCGAACGGCGGGTATTTCCAGCCGATATGCTCGCGCGTGGCGGCCACTTCGGCATCGCCCAGCGCGGCGCCGTGCACATCATGGGTGCCCGACTTGTTCGGCGAGCCTGCGCCGATGATCGTCTTGCAGCAGATCAGCGTGGGCTTGTCGGTGACCGCCTTGGCGGCGCTGATCGCGGCGTTGATTGCCTCGGGGTCGTGCCCTTGCACGTTGGAAATAACATGCCAGCCGTATGCCTCGAAACGCTTCGGCGTATCGTCGGTAAACCAGCCACCCACATGGCCGTCAATCGAAATGTCGTTGTCGTCCCAGAACGCGGTCAGCTTGCCCAACCCCCAGGTTCCGGCCAATGCGCAGGCCTCGTGCGACAGGCCTTCCATCATGCAGCCGTCGCCCATGAACACATAGGTGCGATGATTCACGATCTCGTGGCCGGGCTTGTTGAATTCTGCGGCCAGCAACTTTTCAGCCATCGCCATGCCCACCGCGTTGGCGATGCCTTGGCCGAGCGGGCCGCCGGTGGTTTCCACGCCGGGCGTATAACCGTATTCGGGATGGCCGGGAGTCTTGGAATGCATCTGGCGGAAACGCTTCAGTTCTTCGATAGGCAGGTCGTAGCCGGACAAGTGCAACAGCGCGTAAACCAGCATCGAGCCATGCCCGTTGGACAGCACGAAGCGGTCGCGATCCGGCCATTTCGGATTGGCCGGATTGTGCCGCAGATGGTGGTTCCAGAGCACCTCGGCGATTTCAGCCATACCCATCGGTGCGCCGGGATGCCCGGAGTTTGCTTTTTGCACGGCATCCACCGCCAGCATGCGAATCGCGCCGGTGATATCGTTGAATTTTGGAGGGGTAATGTTGCGCGTCGTTGCCATTTGTTTTTACCTCATGAATGTTCCAGTGGAACTGGTTATGTGAAGTGAGCCTTCATGATTCCATAGGCCACGCAAATCAAGTTGCAAAGGGTAAAGCGTTGTACGCCCCATGCACGTAAACCAATGGCTTTCCGGCGTTTTGCCGAGGTGTTAATTATGCCGCAGCGCCGCGATTAGGGCAAATTTACGCTTCGGGCAGGGCGGTTTCAAGCATGGGCCTTGAGCAAATCCTTGAACGCTTCGCGCACGATGGTTTCGTGGCTCACAGACCTTTTTGAGAAGGTCGAGCTGCTTGAGATGGCCGTTGATGAGGATCTGGCTCATGCGTGTGTTGTTAGCTATTTGTTTTGTTATTGAGCAGCAAGTTTGTCTAAAGTTTGTCTAAATTTCACTCTTGGATATCGTACGCCAAAACCCATCGCCCTTTTTTCTTTCCATCTGATTTCTCTATTGTTTTATCTCGCTTTGACATGGCGTAGAGCAGGTTGCGCAGCTTGTTTGCTTTCTGTTTTTCGTCTAATACGTCTGAAAGTTTGTCTAAAATCAGTCCCTCCAAATCTTGCTTGCTGGCTGAGCCATATTTTTTTAGATAGGCCAAAACCATGTCTTTATAGTGGGCATCGTCAAAAGCACGGTTGCGAATGTATTCGCTTCTGCTGCCTGTCGCTTTTGCAATGTGCGCTGCCACGAAGTAATTGGGTTTTCTGCCTTCAACTAGGCCAGCTTTCCGCAACATGGTAGCCGCGTCATCGGTAATCGGCTGCTTCTTCTGCACACGGTCAAGTAGCACCACTGTAGTGAGCGGTAAATCGCGTTGTTCCAGCAATAGGCGAGTGTAGTTTTCATCAATTACATGACCGAAAATTTCTAGCACGACCTTATTTTGCTCGGATTTGCTGTAATCAGGCAGTGGAAAATATCGGTTGCGTTGGGCAAGAATCATGGTGTAAATGCCATGCCCCACTGTATCAATCATGTTCAGATTAACCATTGCCTGCGACAGCCACGGGTTGCGGTAGCGTTTCGGTGTCTGTTCACCGGCAAAGTAATCTTCCGGTTTTCCATCAAAAAAACGCCCTGCATTTTCGAAGGTCAGGCGATCAATTTTTTCGGTTACCAAAATGCGTGAACGAAGCATGTAATCCTGATGGGCGATACAGTTATGCAGCGCCTCCAGAATTACGCGCGTGTCGTATTTGCTGACTTCGGTGGCCAGTAACTGATTTTGCGGGAACAGCTTGTAGCTTATGTTGCGGATACGGTGCAGCACCTGAGTTGTAGTCAACAGGAAAGGCAAGCCAAAATGTTCATAGGCCTGCTCTTCTCCTACCAGCTTCCATGTGATCTGCGGAAGGGTTGGCAAAAAGTGGCTGGCTTCCGGCTTGCCAAGCAACAGCAATGCGGTGCGTGTGATCTTGCCATCAATCGTAATCTTCGCCTTATCCAGAAAAGTGCGCATATCCCAATCGGCAATGTCGGCAGCGAATGCGGCATTGCGGTGTTTCTCTGCAAACTTTTCGCGCGCGAGTGCCAAGGCTGCAGGGTCAATGTCTGCTAGTGTGGCGCTTTCGACTATCTGCGCCGACCAGTCTGTCTGGTCAACCAGCTCATGCAGAATGGCCTCCAAGCGTTCATGGCGCATCTCGACGAGACTTTCGTCAATGCGCTGCCAAGTCTTGTCGTGTGCATATACGGGCAGGCGAGGTTTGTGTTTGGGAATATGCACCAGCCATACCGTCTTTCTTGTGTCAGAGGTAACGAAGTTTTCAACGCTGAAACCTTCAGAATCGAGGTTCGGGCAACGTACCAGCGCCCGCAAGCGCAGATTCTCCGGCGTGTAATCGTGGAAGTCCTGAATGCCAACAACCCGGAGGTTATTGCTCACGCCCATCACCAGCACACCGCCTTCCATGTTAGCCAGCGCCGACACGTAAGAAATCAGGTCTTCGCCTGCTTTGCCAGTGATCGCATGCTTCAGGTGCTTGAACTCTTTCCATTCACCACCATCGTTCTCGCGTGGACAATGTTCGCGTAAGTATGCCAACAATTCCTGTTCGGTCATGTCACTTCCTTGAGGCACGCACGAAGGATGAGAAGGCCTCGCCTAACCCAGATGGCTGTAAATTGTAGAAGCGTTTTGCCTCTGCCAATTCGTCGCGTGCAAGTGCCAGAAAAATCAGCCGCCCTTCATCGTAGGCTTTTACCAGACGTAGAGCTTCCTCCTGCCACATCTGGTCGATTTTAGGGTCGGGTTTATCCAGGCTGCGATGCAATATTTTCAGCAACAAATGGCGATCAGAAGCCTCAAGGCTCAAAGCTTGCTCAATCACTTCTGTGCTCATATTTGCTCCTTATTTGCTTTCGCCGAACCATTTTTCCGACGGCTGCAAAATGGTTTTCAGATTTTATCCCAGGAACAGCCGGTACGCCGGGTTGCCGCTCTCGTCCCAGTAGCGGTAGCCGAGGGTGTCGAGGAAGGTCTTGAGCGCTTTCTTGTCGTGGTGCGGCACTTGCATGCCGACCAGCACGCGGCCATAGTCCGCGCCGTGGTTGCGGTAGTGGAACAGGCTGATGTTCCAGTTGTGGCTCATGCTGTTGAGGAAGTTCATCAGCGCGCCGGGGCGTTCCGGGAATTCGAAGCGGAACATGATTTCGTCCTTGACCTCGGGCGCGTGCCCGCCGACCAAGTGGCGCAGGTGCAGCTTGGCCATTTCGTTGTCGGACAGATCGAGCGTGGGCAGATTGTTGCGCTGCAATTTATCCACCAGTTCGGCGGTCTCGGACTGGTTGCGTACCTGGATACCGGCGAACACATGCGCCACTTTCGCGTCGGCGTAGCGGTAGTTGAATTCGGTGATGTTGCGCTTGCCGAGCAACGCGCAGAATTTGCGGAAGCTGCCGGGCGTTTCGGGGATCGTGACGGCGAGGATCGCCTCGCGCTGTTCGCCGATCTCGGCGCGTTCCGCGACGAAACGCAGCCGGTCGAAATTCATGTTTGCGCCGCAGGCGATGGCGACCAGCGTTTCGCCCTTGAGCTTTTCGCGCGCGGCATACAGCTTGGCTCCGGCGATGGCGAGCGCACCCGCCGGTTCCAATATCGAGCGGGTATCTTCGAATACGTCCTTGATCGCGGCGCAGGTGGCGTCGGTATCGACCAAGATGACCTCGTCGACCAGCTTGCGGCACAGGCGGAAGGTTTCCTCGCCGACCTGCTTGACCGCCACACCGTCGGCGAACAACCCGACATGCTCGAGCGTGACGCGCCGTTTGGCCTTCAGCGAACGGTACATCGCGTCGGAATCGACCGGCTGGACGCCGATGATCTTGATGTCGGGGCGCACTTGCTTGACGTAGGCCGCCACACCTGCGGCCAGCCCGCCGCCGCCGATGGCGCAAAATATCGCGTGGATCGGTCGGGTGTGCTGGCGCAAGATTTCCATGCCGATGGTGCCCTGTCCGGCGATCACGTCGGGGTCGTCGTAGGGATGCACGAAAGTCATGCCTTCCAGCTTTTCCAGCTCCCGCGCGTATGCACATGCGTCGGAATACGAGTCGCCGTGCAGCACCACTTTCGCGCCGCGCCCTTTCACCGCGTCGATCTTGATCTGCGGCGTGGTCGAAGGCATGACGATGACCGCCTTGCAGCCGAGTTTCTGCGCGGACAGCGCCACGCCCTGCGCATGGTTGCCCGCCGAGGCGGCGATCACGCCGCGCTTGAGTTGCTCGGGCGTGAGCTGTGCCATCTTGTTGTATGCGCCGCGCAGCTTGAAAGAAAATACCGGCTGCATGTCTTCGCGCTTGAGCAATAGGGTGTTGCCGGTGCGCGCCGACAAATTGGGTGCGAGCTCCAGCGGCGTTTCAACCGCCACATCATAGACGCGGGCGTTGAGGATGCGTTTCAAATAACCGTTCATGATCTTAACTTGCCGAAAAAATATCCGTGCAGATTAGCATAAATCAAGGCCGCATGAACCGCCGCAGGCTAAACCTCGCCTTGCTTGCCGTGTTCGCTTACAATTGAGTTCCTTTCAATTTCTTTCGCCTGCCGATGTATCCGAAACTTATCCTGGCGACCTGCGTTCTCGCTTTTTTTGCGGTGGTGTTGAGCGCCTACGCGCGCCTTTCCGATGCTGGACTGGGTTGCTCAGACTGGCCGGCATGCTACGAAAAAGCCGCGCTGAAGGAAAGGCAACCGTTCAAAGCCGATGCGCCGCGCGGCCATACTTCGTGGCAATGGAAGCTGCACAGCCAGGTGGTGCAATTGTTGGGTCTTTTGGCTATCGCGGTTTGTGGTTTTTCGTGGCAGAAGCGCCAAGCATTGCGGCAATCGCCTTTGTTGCCGACGCTGTTATTGGGATTGATGGTATTTCTTGCTGTATTCGGCATCTGGGCCTTTGCCAATGTGCCGCGACCAATCATTGTCCCGGTGCATCTTGCGGGCGGAATTGCGATGCTGATGCTGTTGTCCTGGATCGCGCTGCGCCAGATGGCGCAGCCCGCCATCGATCCGGGAGAGGCGCAAAAATGGCGCGGCTTGGCTTGGGTGGGACTTGTGCTGGTGATGGCAGAGATCATGCTGGGTGGCTGGAGCAGCTCCAATTTTGCAGCGCTTGCCTGCACCGGGTTTCCGCTTTGCCAGGGTGCGCTGCTGCCGCCGATGGATTTTTCATACAGCCTGGATATTTCCGGCCTGCCGCTTTCTGCGGAGAGGCTGACGGCGATTCACTGGATGCATCGGCTGGGTGCGATAATCGTCATTGCCTACTTGGGCTGGCTGTCATTCGGGGTCATGGCGGTGAAAGGTTTGCGCAACACCGGCAAGATAGTATTGTTGTTGATCGTGCTCCAGTTTGCGCTTGGCATCGCCAATGTTTCGCTCGGCCTGCCGCTGCTGGTTGCGGTGCTGCACAACGCGACCGCGATGCTGTTGCTGATTATGCTGACGGCGTTGAGTTTCAGGCTTAGAATAACATGAGATTCGATGGGCAATTTCCGATTGAAGCTGCTTGTTAGCCTGTACAGATCGTCTCGGTGAAATATTTCGCCACCTTTAAGGATACGAAAGGGCAAAAATGGCAACACAGAGAGTCAAGGGATACCCGGTCCTGATTATAGGAGCTGGACGTGGTGGCCATGCTTTGCTTGAGATGTTCGTGGAAGATAGCCTGGTCAATGTGATAGCCGTGGCGGATACGAACCCCGATGCGCCCGGGCTTAAGCTCGCAAAAAATCATGGTGTTTTAACCTATACCGATCCGGTTGAGGCTCTGCTTGCCTGCAAGGATTACCCGGACTGTATTGTGTACAACTTGTCGCACGATGACTCGATCACCAGGGAAGTGAACAAGGTTTTTGGCGACAAGAGAGTGGCAAGCGGCCCAGAGGTTAAATTGTTTTGGCAGATGGTGACAAACCTGAAGCAAACCAAGGGGGAGCTTGAGGCAAGCCAGAATCAGTTGCAATCCATTATACGCAACGTGATGGATGGCATCATTACGATCAATGAAGCAGGGGAAATTCAGGGGTTTAATCCGGCAGCCGAACAGATATTCGGCTATTCGCAGCAGGATGTATTGGGCAAGAATGTAAAAATACTGATGCCCGAGCCGGACAGGAGCAAACATGACGGCTATATCGACCGATATTTAAGCACCGGGCAGGGCAAGATACTCGGCGTACGCGGGCGCGAAGTGATCGCTGTCCGGAGGAGCGGCGAAAAGTTCCCCATGGAATTGTCCGCATCCGAAATGATACTGGGCGGACGTCGTTACTTCATCGGCATCGTCCGGGATATTACGGAACGCAAGCTGGTCGAAGAAAAGCTGGCCTATTTTGCGCATCACGATTATTTGACAGGGCTCCCGAACCGGATTTTGTTCCTGAACAGGCTTGAGCACGCAAATCTTCTGGCCAGGCGCAATAAATACAAGGTGGCTGTGCTGTTTCTCGATCTCGATGGATTCAAGAAAGTCAACGATACGCTGGGGCATGATGCGGGCGATCAATTACTGAGAGAAGTTGCCACAAGGCTGAAAGAGGCGATCAGGGCATCCGATATGGTGGCGCGGGTAGGGGGAGATGAATTTACCTTTATATTGATCAATATCGGATCGTATGAAAACGCTTCGCTGATGGCGAATAAAATAATCGCCGCCTTGTCGAAGCCATTCGAATTGAAGGGGCAGCAATGCCATGTGGGGGGCAGTATCGGCGTTTCCATATACCCGGATGATGCCCAGGAGATTGAAGTGCTTATCAAGCAAGCCGACGAGGCAATGTACGCGGTAAAGCAAAGCGGGAAAAATAGCCATAAATTTTATCGGGACATGTTGCCGAAATAGAACGGTAAGCAAATATTCAAGCTGTTGCTCCAAATAATTTGACACCCCACCTCTGCTCGGAGAAAATGCCCGCACCGTTCGGTTCGACGAAACGGAACACGGTGCGAACCCGTGGCGGGCCCGCCGCTGTATCCGGGGACGGACGTTGCAAGGTCGCAAGACCAGCCACTGGCGGGGATCACCCCGGCGGGAAGGCGCAGCGATCCGGCTGATCCGGTAGCCAGAAGACGTGTCGAACCGATTCGGAGTCAAGGAAATGGCTCCGGCTGACTGTATGCCTACGCGTGCAGTCAGCCGGAGCCATTTTGTTTTTTACCATTCGAAATATCACGAGGAGCAGATCATGACGCAGACCATTAACACGCAACAAACAGCCCAAACCGCAGCAGCAACCAACGCACAACCGGCCGCACCGACCATCGCTATCCGCAAGAGTTGCAACCCGGACGGCATCGGCCTCTCGCACTATGTGCTGATGGACAAGAAAGCGGCCAAATGACGGCTGCTGTCTTGAGCCGGGACGGTGCCGCCCCGGCATTTATTCCCGTGGACATCGGCCACGCCGTCTATGCCGCCGTCACCGACCCGAACACCGCCTTCTGGGCGCTGGTCGACAAGACGCGCATTCAGGAAGAAATCGCCGCCAGCCCGCTGCTCGACAGCTATCGCGCCAAGGCCGACAGCTTCGCGCGCGAGTTGCATGCGCTGCGCTTCGAGCTGAAACCCTCCGGCGTTTACCTGAATCCGACCGAGCGCTGCAACCTCGATTGCACCTACTGCTACCTGCCCGGCGCGCAGCGCAGCGGCGGCAGCCACATGCCGCCCGAAATGCTGAACGCCTCGCTCGGCAAGCTGCGCGATTACTTCCGCTCGGTGATGCCGGAAGGGCGCAAGCCGCGCGCCATTTTTCACGGTGCGGAGCCGCTAATGAACCGGGAGGCGGTGTTCGCCGCCATCGACGAATTCTCCGCAGATTTTGTGTTCGGCCTGCAAACCAACGGCACATTGCTCGACGACGCGGCGCTGGAATTTCTCACCTCGCGCAACGTCAGCATCGGCCTGTCGCTCGACGGCCCCTTCGCCGGCATCACCGATGCCACACGCAAAACCTGGGGCGGCAAGAGCGTGCACGACAAGGTGCTGTCCTCGATGGAAAAGCTGAAAGGCTACGGTTCGTGGAGCGTGATCACCACCTGCACCACCGAAAACCTGCCCTACCTGACGCGGATGGTCGAACTGTTTCACGCCAGCGAAGTGCCGACCTGTATGCTCAACACGGTGCGCTGCACCCTGCCCGGCGCGCGCGGCGTGAAACCGGCCGACGGCGCGATGTCCGAGGCGTTCTTTGCCGCCATGGACCGCACGCACGAGCTGTATCGCGAAACGGGGCGCAAGCTGATGGTCGCGAATTTTGCCAACATCCTGATCGGCATTCTCGCGCCGACGGCGCGGCGGCTGATGTGCGACATCTCGCCCTGCGGCGGCGGCCGCGCCTTCTTCGCGCTGGCGGCGGACGGCGGGCTGTACCCGTGCAGCGAGTTCATCGGCCTGCCGCGTTTCAACGGTGGCAATCTGCTGGCTGCGGGCGGTGTCGAAGCGGCGCTGTCCTCCACCGCTTTCCAGACCGTAACAACGCGCGATGTCGATACCTTCAGCCCCTGCGGCGACTGCGCGATCCGCCACTTCTGCGGCTCGCCCTGCCCCGCCGAGGCATATGAAATGAACGGCGGCATGGAAAAGACCGGCACCTTCTGCGAGTTTTACAAGGATCAGGTCAACTACGCCCTGCGCCTGATCGCGGACGGCAAGGCCAACGACTACCTGTGGGATGGGTGGGACGAGGATACGGAGACAGTATTCGATCTGGCGATGTAATTCCATTTTAAAACGACAATAATGCATGTAGGGTGCGTCCCACGCACCATCATTGTTGGTGCGTGGGACGCACCCTACGGCATGGTATTTTAAAAATGGAAGAACGCTTCAGGCAAAAGCCTTCAGCAACATCTTCGTTGCCAACACAAATAGCAGGATGGCAAAGCCCCGGCGCAGCGGTTTCAGCGGTAGCCTGTGGGTGGCTTTTGCGCCGAGCGGGGTGGTGAATGCGCTGCCGAAGACGAGCATGAACAACGCGGGAAGGTAGACGAAGCCCAGCGTTCCGTCAGGCAGCGTATGCATCATCAGTCCGGTGGCGACATAGCCCAGCGTACCGCCGAGCGCGATGGGAAAACCGAGCGCGGCAGAGGTGCCGATAGCCTGCTTGAAGGGGATGTTGTGCCACAGCATGAAGGGCACACTCAACGATCCGCCGCCGATGGAAACGAGGCTGCTGATCGCCCCGATGCCGCCGCCTACCAGTGTCAGTCCGGCGCGCCCGGGTAATCGCCGGGTGGCTTTGGGTTCTAACCCTAGCAGCATTTGCGCGGCGGAGAAATACACGAACAGCGCGAAAAAAATAGCCAGATAAAACTGCGAGACGCTGCTGGCAAACAGCGCCCCGAGCAAGGTGCCGGACAGCAGGCCAGGCGTCATGCCGCGCACGATAGGCGCGTTGACCGCGCCATGAGCATAGTGCGTGTAGGCGCTGGAAGCGGCGGTGTAGAGAATGGCGGCCATCGAGGTACCCAGCGCGAGATGCAGGTTTTGCGCGCCACCCAAGTGTTGCGCTTCAAATAGGAAACTCAGCACCGGAACTAGCACCAAACCGCCACCGATGCCAAACAACCCGGCGAAGAAACCGACGAATGCTCCGAGCAGGAGATAGGCTGCATACCATTCCATCAATCGCACACCAGATTCTTCAGGATAAAATTCCACTCCGCCGGGTCGAGCGGGGTGATGGACAGGCGGTTGCCGCGTTGCAGGGTGCGCATCCGCGCCAGTTGCGGATGTTGCCGCAATTCCCTGATGGTGATGAGCGGTATCTTGCGCAGCAGTTGCACATCCACATTGAACCAGCGCGGCTGCTCCGGCGTGGCCTTGGGGTCGAAGTATTTGCTGTTGCGGTCGAACTGCGTGGCATCGGGATAGACGGGGCTGCTGACCCTGGCGATACCGGCGATGCCCGGTTCCTTGCAGTTGGAGTGGTAGAACAGCGCACCGTCGCCGACCCGCATCTGGTCGCGCATGAAGTTGCGCGCCTGATAATTGCGCACCCCGTACCAGGCGACGGTTTGATCGGGGAAACCGGCGAGGTCGTCGATGCTGCAATCGCCGGGTTCGGATTTCATCAGCCAGTAGCGCATAAGTTTTTGCCCACAAACGATTCCATTCATAAATCAAAAGTGAAATTATCGTAGGGTGCATTTCATGCACCCTACATGGTTAATGCTGTTCTGAAATAATGAATGGAATAAAAAGTGCGACCCGATTAACTTGGGTCGCACTGAAATAAAGTCCCCCGCCTGTGCCGTTGACCCGGTATCTTGAACCTGCGGTCCAAGATGGTCGCTTCCCTGCCGCATCAGGATCATCCAGATCGGACGTTCACAACAGCGGCTCGGTGGGTCGCGACCTGAATTAACTTATTGGCTCAAAGAATCGCGGGCCTGACGAACACCGCAGGGGATAAACTAAAACAGCGAATCCTGTTCGGCTAACGCCTTGTCGATCGCTGCCTGCATGGAGTCCATTCTACGCTTAAAGTCGGAGAGGTCAAACCCGCGCCCGATCTTCACGGAAAGCAGTTCGTGGGTGATGTTGAGCGCGGCCATCATGGCGATGCGCTCGACGCTGGCGATCTTGCCGGCATCGCGGATCTCGCGCATTTTTTTGTCGAGATAGGCGACGGCATCGAGCAATTCGCCGCGCTCTTCCTCGGGGCAAGCGACGCGCAATTCACGGTCGAGAAGCTTGATTTCGAGGGTTTTGGTGGCGCCGCTCATGTTTGATCTCCCGGGAGGGAAGTCAGCAATTTTTCCAAGCGCGCCTTTGCGCTTTCCACCTTGTCGCTGCATTGCCGGTTGCTGCTGAGCGCGTGCGCTAAATCCTGGCGTAGCTGGCGGTTCTCCGCACGCAACTTGCCGCTGACTTGTATCAGTTGCGCAAGTTTGTTCTCCAAAGCATTTAATTCGCTTTCCATAAGTTGACTATAATTTGAAAAGTGCTGATAAGTCAAATGGTAAGCATGAGTTCTGAAAGCGGTTTGTAATTTTGGCGCTTTTTGGTGCGCATGATTTTTGGCAAGCACGAGGTGCTTATGTTAAAGTGCATGCAGCTTTGAGGTTCCCGTCTGCTTGCAGACGGGTTAAACGGGAAACAGGTGCGTTGTCAGGGTTTAGGGGCTAGGGACTGTGGGTTGGGGATTCGTGATTTGCGAATTTCTCTGCCTCCAGCCCCTAGTCCCCAGCCCCTCAACAATACCTGTGCTGCCCCCGCAACGGTAAGCGAGTGCGGATTTGCCAGTAGGCCACTGTGAGTAATCTCCCCCAATATTGGGAAGGGGGATCTTATGGGAAGGCGGCAAATCAAGACTTGCGAGCCCGGAGACCGGCCTAGGAGCAAAAGAACAGGAGATGCTGCGGGTGGCGCATCGGAAATGAACAGTTTCGCAGTTCATTCTCTGCTTTATCCCCCCCTCATTTCCTGAATTTAACGATCCACCAGAACCCAAAGATATGGCCGGGGACGTTTGCCATTACATCCCGATGTGCAATGAACGAATCAAATACCACTGAACAACATCGAGTTCGCGCGCAGCGGCACAAGGAAATCGTGGACGCGAAAATTGCCCTCGCCACCGAAAACCGGGGTGTGGTGCTGGTGTATACCGGCAACGGCAAAGGTAAGAGTACCGCGGCCTTCGGCATGGTTGCACGCGCTCTCGGACACAGCATGCGCGTCGGCATCGTGCAATTCATCAAAGGCAATTGCTCCACCGGCGAAGAAGCATTTTTCCGCCGTTTCCCCGAAGTCGAGTATCACGTGATGGGCGAAGGTTTTACCTGGGAAACACAAGATAAGCAACGCGACATTGCGTCTGCGCAAGCCGCGTGGGATATGGCTTGCAGCATGTTGCGCAACCCGGATATTGCACTGGTTGTGCTGGATGAAATCAACATCGCATTGAAGTTGCACTATCTGCAAATAGAGCAGGTGCTGGAAGCCTTGCGCAGCCGCCCGGCGATGCAGCATGTGGTATTGACCGGGCGTGCAGCGCCCGACGCGCTGATCGAATATGCCGACACCGTCACCGAAATGCGCCCGATTAAACATGCCTTTAGCGCGGGCATCCAGGCTCAAAAAGGTATTGAGTTGTGAACCCCATGCATCATTGCCCGGCTTTACTGATTGCAGCGCCCGCCTCCGGTCAGGGCAAGACCACCATCACTGCCGCGCTCGCTTCGTATCACCGCAGCCGGGGTCGCCACGTGCGCGTATTCAAGACAGGCCCGGATTTTCTCGACCCGATGATTCTGGAGCGTGCATCGGGCTATCCTGTTTATCAACTCGATCTCTGGATGGGCGGCGAGGCACATTGTCGCGAATTGCTCTACCAGGCTGCGGCGGAAGCCGACCTGATACTCATCGAAGGTGTGATGGGGTTGTTCGACGGTGTGCCTTCAAGTGCCGATCTGGCCGTGTTGTTCGGTATCCCGGTGCTGGCAGTCATCGATGCGAGTTCAATGGCACAGACTTTCGGTGCCATCGCCTACGGGTTGACGGAGTACCGGCCAGACGTTAAATTTTTCGGCGTGCTGGCCAATCGCGTCGCGAGCACCAATCATGCCGACATGCTCAAAGAAAGCCTGCCGCCAGGCATACGGCAATTTGGCACACTGTCACGCGATGTCGAATTGAGTTTGCCTGATCGTCACCTCGGGCTGGTGCAGGCACAGGAAATCACCGACCTCGACCAGCGCATCGCACATGCAGCAAGCAAGCTGTCTGAACAAACATGCGTTGCCTTGCCTGAACCTGTCGCATTCGCGACAGCCAATACTGCAAAACCGCAGCGCAAGCTTGCCAACATCAGAATTGCCGTGGCGCGTGATGCGGCCTTCTCGTTTTTGTACCACGCCAACCTCGACGCGCTGCATGCGTTGGGAGCCAAGCTGGAATTCTTTTCCCCGCTAACTGATACACGGCTACCCGAAGCGGACAGCCTGTATTTGCCTGGAGGTTATCCGGAATTGCATCTTCGGCAACTGCAATCCAACGCAGCCATGCACGACGCGATCCGCTCACACCACGCCGCGAACAAGCCCATATTTGCCGAATGCGGAGGTATGCTCTATCTGCTGGAAACCTTGACCGATACACAAGGACATCGGGCCGAGATGGTGGGTGTGTTGCCGGGTCACGCGGTAATGCAGAAGAAACTGGTCAATCTCGGAATGCACAGCGTATCGCTGCCCGAAGGTGAATTCCGCGGCCACACCTTCCATCACTCCGCGATACAGACATCGCACGAACCCATTGCCATAACCACTCCGGTGCGAACGCGCGGCAAACCAGAAGCCGTTTATCGCAAGGGCAGGCTGCATGCTTCATACTTGCACTGTTATTTGCCGTCAAATTTAGCGGCTGCCGCACATTTTTTCACCCCGTAACTCACTTTTGATTCACTAACCATAAGGAAAACATCATGCATATCGAACCTGGAATCATCGCTCAAGCCAAGGTTATAGCCGCAAACATAGGCGCGGCCGGACTGCTGCTCACATACGCGAAAGACCTGATCAAGAACCCTGCTGACATTGTCCGCATGTTGTTGGCGGCAGTATTTTTTTCGTTGTTCATGCAGGGTTTTCACGTTCAGGTGGGGCCGTCCGAACTGCATTTTGTCGGGGCGATGTTGATATACCTGACACTGGGTTTTGTGCCGACTTTGATCGGGTTCGCTGTGGGTCTGCTGTTGCAAGGCGTGTTGTTCGATCCGCTGGATCTGTCTCACTTGGCCGTGAACAGCCTGTCGCTGATCGTGCCGCTGATCGCAGTGCATTACACATTGGGCCGTAAACTGCGCGAACAGGATAGCGTCATCACCTGGAAAAATATTCTCAAGCTGGATGCGATGTATTACAGCGGTGTTGCCGCGATGGTGGGTTTCTGGCTGGCGATGAGCAACGTGGCGACCTCATTTACAGCATGGGCAACTTTTGCTTCGTCCTATCTGGTGCTGGTTGCCTGCGAACCGTTGCTGACCTACTCCGCGTTGCGCCTGCTCAAGCGTCATGAAGGCAGCAGAATTGTTAATGCATGCTTTGCGGTGAAGTCGCTCAAACTGGCGAGTTAAGTGGGTAAAGTCTGGTTCGTTGGCGCGGGGCCTGGCGATCCCGATCTCATCACGGTCAAGGGACGCGATCTGGTCGCCAATGCTGGGGCTATTCTCTACGCCGGTTCGTTGGTGGCGGAAGCGGCCACGCGCTGGGCACGCACCGGGTGCGAGATTTGCGATTCGAAAAGCATGGCGCTGGAAGAAATCACCACATGGCTGATTGATCGGGCGGACAAACATGCAACGGTGGTGCGCTTGCAGACCGGCGACCCGACGCTATACGGCGCGCTGATTGAGATGGTGCAGCCGCTCGATGCGGCGGGCATCGAAATCGGCGTGGTGCCCGGCGTATCCTCGGCGATGGCTTCCGCTGCCGCCGCATGCGAGACGCTGACGCTCCCCGAAGTTACGCAGACCGTGATTCTCACGCGCGTAGAAGGCCGCACACCGATGCCGCCCGGCGAGGATCTGGAAGCGCTGGCCTCGCATCGCAGCACGCTGTGCATCTATCTGTCGATCACGCTGTTGCACGAGGTTCAGCGCGCATTGCGCGCCGCCGGTTGGGCGGAAGACGCGCCCATCGTGGTGGTGCAAAAAGCCAGTTGGCCGGGAGAGGAGAAAATTGTGCGAGGTACGCTGGCCGACATCAAACAGCACTGCCAGAAGGAAAAGATCGGATCGCAGGCGATGATCATCGCCAGCCCCACATTGGGGGCGCGTCATTGGAAGGAAGTCGCGCGCTCCAAACTTTACGACCCGGAATTTTCCCATCGCTTTCGCAATGCGCAAGAGGGCGCTCTATGAGGACAGTTTCTATTGATATGGGCACAACGGTTTTATTGATCGGCCATGGCTCACGCAAAACCGCAGGCAACGAAGAGATATTGCGCTTTGCCGATACCTGGCGCACGCATCATCCCGACTGGCGCATCGAGGTATGCTTCATCGAACATGCCGATGTACTGCTGAACGCGGGGCTGGATAATGCCGCCGCCGACAGTCGCCGGGTGATTGTGGCGCCGCTGATTCTTAACGCGGCAGGACATGTCAAGATGGATATACCGCAGGCGGTCGATGGCGCGCGCGCGCGACATCCCGGCGTCGAATTCGTCTGCGTGCCGCCTCTCGGCATGGGGCGCGAAATTTACGACATACTCCGGCAGCGCATCGACCATTTGCTGCGCGACCTGGCGGTGCCCGACCCGCGCACCACCGGCATCATTTTGCTCGGGCGCGGCTCGTCCGATGCGGGCGCCAACGGCGAGATCGCCAAGATGGCGCGCTGGCTGTTCGAGGGCATGCAGCACGATCTGGTTGACATCGCCTTCACCGGGATCACGTTGCCGCGCCTTGAAACCGTGGTGCAGCGGCAGGTGAAACTCGGTATGACGCAGATCGTGATCCAGCCGATTTATCTTTTCAACGGCGTGCTGATCGAACGCATCCAGCAGCAAGTCGTGCGCCTGCGCCAGTGCTATCCGCACATCGCTTTTGCGCTGGGTAGCTACTTCGGTTTTGACAAAGGCATCTATGCGATTGCCGATGCGCGCGTGCGCGACCATGGCAAGCCAACCGGAATGCCGGAATGCGACGGCTGCAAATACCGCTTGGCTGCAGCGCATGACCACCACGACCACCATCACAACCACGCGCACGATCACGTGCATTCAAACTGAGGACACATCATGAGCAATCGCGTTACCGAACAACTCACCGCGGCCGGAGCCGCCATCGAGCACGATTCCTTCGACATCATCGACCGCGAAGTCGCGCATCACGCATACACCGTCGAGCAATGGCCGCTGGTGCGGCGCATGATCCACGCCACCGCCGACTTCGAGTTCAACGGGCTGGCGCGTTTTCATCCCGATGCGATGCAGGCCGGGCTGGCCGCCGTGCTGCGGGGCGATACGGCCATCGTCGCCGACGTGGAAATGATCAGCGTCGGCCTCTCCCCCATTCGCCTCAAACACTTTGGCCTGACCGTGCGGCAATTCATTTCCGATGCCGACGTGATCGCGCAGGCCAAGGCGGAAGACAGCACGCGCGCCGTGCAGGCGATGCGCAAAGCCCATCGCCTCGGTTTGCTCGACGGCGCCATCGTCGGCATCGGCAATGCACCCACCGCGCTGATTGAAGTGGTGCGCCTGATCCGCGAAGAAGGTGCAAAACCGGCTCTGGTGATCGGCATGCCGGTGGGCTTTGTTTCCGCCGCCGAGTCCAAGGCGATATTGGCCGCGCAGCAGGATGTGCCGTGGATCATCACCGATGGCAGAAAAGGCGGCTCCACCCTGGTGGTGGCCGCATTGCATGCCTTCCTGTCGCTGGCCGAGGCGCGCCAGCGCGAAGCCCAAGCCGCCTGAATGCGATGAGCAGCTCTGCCGCAACCGGCAAGGTGCGCAAAGGCGATGGCAAGCGTCGGCGCGGCAGCCGCACCGGCTTCACCACCGGAGCCAATGCCGCCGCCGCGGCAGCGGCCGCCACGCTGGGGCTGGTGAAGGGCAGCGTGCCGGAACAAGTGGAGTGCCTGCTGCCCAATGCGCAGCGCGTTGTGTTCAACATCACCGAAGGCAGGGTGGACGGCATGCAGGCGCATGCGGTGAGTATCAAGGATGCGGGCGACGACCCCGATGCGACAAACGGCGCGCATCTCACCGCCGACGTGCGCCGTATTCCCGGCGGTAGCGGCATCGCATTGAAGGGCGGAGCGGGTGTGGGCATCGTGACCAAACCCGGCCTAGGCCTCGAAGTGGGCGGGGCGGCGATCAACCCGGCGCCCCGCCGCAACATCATCGAAAACATGCAGGCGGCAGGCGCGCCCATCCTGGCGGCAGGCGACGGGCTGGAAGTGACCATCTCCGTGCCGGGCGGCGAAGAGATGGCGAAGAAGACGCTCAATGCGCGGCTCGGCATACTCGGTGGAATTTCGATACTAGGCACCACCGGCATCGTGCGGCCTTATTCCACTGCGGCGTTCCGCGCGAGCGTGGTGCAGGCGGTGCAGGTGGCCGCAGGCCAGGGGCAGAAGAGTGTGGTATTTACCACCGGCGGTCGCACCGAGAAATGTGCGATGCGGGTTTTTTCGGAACTCGACGAAGCGTGCTTCGTGCAGATGGGTGATTTCGTCAAGGCCGCTTTCCAAGCCGCGCTGAAACATGAAATGGAACATATCATCGTCGGCGCGATGGCCGGCAAGCTCACCAAGATCGCGCAGGGGCTTTCGGTCACCCATGCCTGGCGCAAGGAAGTGGATCGCGACTTGCTCGCGGAAGTTGCCGTCGAAGTGGGCGCGCCTGCCGGGCTGGTGGAGGAAATCCGCAGCGCGGAGACTGCGCGCTTTGCCGCAGAAAAACTGGAGCAGATGGGGCTTGCTGCCGCCTTCCACCGCGCATTGGCGCAGCGCGCGTTGCACACCTTGCGTGCGATCTATCCCGGATCGCACAAGCTCACCGTTCTTGCCTGCGACTTTGCGGGTAAGCCCATCGCTACCGTGAAGGAAGATGAGCTTGGCTAAGCCCTGTTCGATCATCGGCATTTTGGACGACGGCTTGGTGGGATTGTCGGATCAGGCTCGCACAAAGCTGGCCGCAGCGACCTGCGTGATCGGTGCGGCGCGCACGCTGGATCTGGTTGCGCCGCATCTCGCAGCACAGGCCAAACAACACGACATGGACGGCGCGCTGCTGCGCGTGCCGGAATGGACAACAGCGGCATTGTCCGAAGGTCGGAAAGTTGCGGTGCTTGCCACCGGCGACCCGCTGTGCCACGGCATTGCCAGCCTGCTGCTCGACAAAATCGGCGCCGCCAGCATCGAAATACTGCCCGCACCGTCCACGATGCAGCTTGCCTTTGCCCGCCTCGGGCGGCCGTGGCAGCAGGCGCAGATCATCTCGGTGCACGGCAAGGATGCCGGTGAATGGACAGCGGGCGCAACGCCGCAGCACGGCTTGTATGCGCTGGTGCGCGCCGTTGCCGAACATGATCTGCTTGCGGTGTTCACCGGCCCGGAGAACAATCCTTCGCGCATCGCGCGCGCGCTGCTGGCGGCTGGATACGGAGGCGAGTTGCGCCTGTCGGTGGTTGCGCGCCTGCTGTTGCCGGACGAAGAAGTCAGCGCCGCTCTGACGCTTGCCGATGCGGCGGCGCGCAAATTTGCTTCTCCCAACATCGTGGTGATCGAACGCATCGCACTTCAACCTCGCCGCGCCCTGTTCGGATTTGCGGATGAGGAATATGCGCAGCGCCAGCCGGAGAAAGGCCTCATCACCAAGCTGGAAGTGCGCGCGGTTTCGCTCGCCAAACTCGGCCTGACGGAAGACAGCATCGTATGGGACATCGGTGCGTGCTCGGGCTCGGTGGGGCTGGAAGCCGCGCGTATCGCGCGCCGAGGCCATGTCTGGGCGATCGAAAAGAACGCGGCTGATGCGGCCAATGCGCGCGAAAATGCGCAGCGTTTGCGCGCCACTAATTACACCCTGCTCGAAGGCAAGGCGCCCGATCAACTCGACACCTGGCCCGATCCCGACGCGGTGTTTATCGGCGGCTCGGGCGGCGAACTCTCAACACTGATCCAGTTAGTGTTGTTCCGCATGAAACCGCACGGACGGCTGGTGATGAATTTCGTGACCCTGGAAAATCTCGCCACCGCCACCGGCGCGCTTGCGGCAGCGGGTGCGGCATGGGAGGTGGTGCAACTGCAAGCGGCGCGCAGCCAACCGATACTCGACATGCACCGGCTGGCAGCACAGAACCCGGTGTGGATTGTCACAATAATAAAGGGAGCTACATGAACGACAACAAGCGTTATGGAAAACTGATCGGCGCCTCGCTGGGTCCCGGCGATCCCGAATTGATTACCCGGCGCGCCTGGGCCGTGCTGCAATCGGGCGCTCGCTGGCTTTACCCGGTCAAGAAGGCCGAAGAAAATTCATACGCACTGGCTATCGCCGAGCGCGGTGGCCTCGCCGTGCCCGACGATGCCGAGGCACTCGTTTTTCCGATGACGCGCGACCCGGAAATTCTCGGCAAGGCCTGGGCGCGCGCGGCGGAGCGCACCATCGAACTGCTTGCCGGGGGACGCGATCTCGTTTTTCTCGTCGAGGGCGACGCCTCGACTTTCGCCACGTTCGGACACCTCGTCCGAGTGGTTCGCCAGCTCGCGCCCGAAGTCGAAGTGGAAACGATTCCGGGCGTCTCGTCGTTTGCGGCGGCGGCTGCCGCGACCGGCATCACGCTCGCCGAAGAGGATGAAACCCTGGCCGTGATTCCCGCCGCATACGGGGTCGAAGTTATCGACCATTTGATAGACGAGTTCGACACGCTGGTGCTGTTCAAGGTCAAGCCCATGATCGACGAAATCGTCGAGCTGCTCGAACGCAGGGGGCTTCTTGCCACAAGCTGTTTTGTCGAGAAGGTCGGCGCGCCGGACGAGCGGATCGTCCGCGATGTGGCAAGCCTCAAGGGCGAGAAAGTGAATTACCTCTCGCTGATGCTCGTGCAGAATCCGGGGCGCGTGCGCGGCGAGCTGCGGCGCGGTTGCCGCAAGAAAACCGAAACAGCATGAACCTGCCTTTCCCCAACGCGCGCATCGCGATCGTTGCCATCACGCGCCACGGCATCGCGCTCGCAGCCAGGATCGTTGCCGTATTGCCGGGCGCGCACCTGTTAGCCCCGGAAAAATTCTGTGCGGAGGCCGAGGCGGCCGCGCCCGGCACGGCAATTTGTTATGCCGGAAAAACCGGCGCGCAGATTCCTGCGCTGTTTGAACATTTCGACGGCATTGTCGCCATCGTCCCGCTCGGCGCGATGGTGCGGATGATGGCGCCGCATCTGAAAGGCAAGGAGCAAGACCCTGGCGTGGTGGTGGTGGATGGGGCGGGTCACTACGCCATTCCGGTGCTGGCCGGGCATCTGGGCGGCGCCAACGCACTGGCCGGACATCTTGCGCGCGTGCTGGGCGCACTGCCGATACTCACCACCGCATCGGATACGCGCGAGACGCTGGCGGTGGATTTGCTCGGGCGCGAACTGGGCTGGACTTTTGCCGCCTCAAAACAAGCTCTGTTGCGCGCCAGCGCCGCCGTTGTGAATGAAGAGCAGGTGGCCTTGGTGCAGGAAGCAGGCAACCGCGACTGGTGGGCGCATCACGCCAACGGGCGCAGCGATGCGCTGCCTGCCAACATCAGGTTGCTGCAAGATATTGAGGAGCTCGATCCATCAAGATATGGCGCGGTGCTGTGGGTCACGCGGCGCAAACCCGATGCGCTGCCTGCCGCATTGCATGACGCCATCCGTGACCGGCTGGTGATCTATACCCCGCCGCAAGCAAACAAAAAAGTGGCATTGGGTATAGGCTGCGATAGCGGCACCCCATTCGATACCATCGCGCAGGCGGTAGACGCCGCGCTGCAACAGGCGGGTGTCGAGGCCTCAGGTGTGGGCGCGGTGGCCAGCATCGACCTCAAGGCCGGCGAACCGGGCTTGCTGAAACTGGCCGCAGCGCGCGGCTGGCAGATAAAATTTTATCCGGCGGCGGAGTTGTCAGCCGTGGCAGTACCCAACCCGTCCGAAGTGGTGCGAAAATACACCGGCACGCCTTCGGTGTCGGAGGCGGCGGCGCTGCTCGCGGCAGAAACAGACATGAGCCAGTTGCTCGTCGAGAAATACAAACTGCGCGGCCCGGATGGCCGCAACGCAACCATCTCCATCGCAAGGATTACGCAATGAACCCTAAAACCTCTTTTTATCCACGAAAAGCACGAAAGTCACGAAATAAATCAATTGGGTGCTCAGGCTTGGCAACTCACCCATTGGTCGATGCTGATAACCATTGCGTGCATTTGAACATGTTCGTGTCTTTTCGTGCCTTTCGTGGACAACTGGGTTTTCTAGCATGAAACAACACGGCAAAATCATGCTGGTCGGCATCGGCCCCGGCAGCGCCGAACACATGACCGCGCGGGCGCGCAGCGCCATCGCCGAGGCCGATACCGTGGTGGGCTATGTGACCTACATCAGGCTGATCGAAGACTTGCTGGAAGGCAAGGAGGTGGTGAAGAAAGCGATGACCGAAGAACTCGACCGCGCCACCGATGCGCTGGAGTTTGCGCGCGCCGGCAAGAAAGTGGCGCTGATCTCTTCGGGTGACGCCGGGGTGTACGGCATGGCGGGGCCTACCTACGAGGTGTTGTTCCAGGCAGGCTGGACGCCGGATTCCGGCATCGAGGTGGAAATCGTTCCCGGCGCTTCCGCGCTTAACACTTGCGCCGCACTGGTCGGCGCGCCGCTCACGCACGACTTTTGCGCCATCTCGCTGTCCGACCTGCTCACGCCGTGGCCGGTGATCGCCAAGCGTCTCGATGCGGCTGCCGCCGCCGATTTTGTGGTGGCGCTATACAACCCGAAGAGCGGCCGCCGTGCGCGCCAGATTGCTGAGGCGCAGCGCCTGTTCCTGCGCCATCGCCGCCCCGATACGCCGGTGGCTGTCGTCAAATCCGCCTACCGCCCCAGACAGAGTATCGAGTTCACCACGCTGGCGCAGATGAGCGAATGCGATATCGGCATGCTCTCGACCGTGCTGATCGGCAACTCGCATACCTTCGTGCGCGACGGGCTGATGGTCACACCGCGCGGTTACGCCAACAAATACGACGTGGAAAGCGGCGAAGCGAAAAACGGCGAACGCGCCGGGCGTTCGCTTTCCACCGGCCTGCAGGGCTGGCTGGAATCACTGCACGCAAGCGGCGAATCGCCGCAACAGTTGGCCGCGCGCTATGGCTTGCCGGTCGAATATATCGTCGAGGCATTGGCCGAGCCGCTCGATCCGGATGACAAGTGTGAGGCCTCGCTAGATGAAAATGGCCGGAGAGAGCCGTGCTAAACACCGTTGCGCTAATGTTGTGTGCAGTATTGCTCGACCGTTTGTTGGGTGAGCCGCGCCGTTTTCATCCGCTGGCGGGCTTCGGCCAACTGGCAAGATGGGGCGAAAAAATATTTTATGGAGCAGCGGATGCGGTTCCTACCCTATGCTATGCGCGCGGCATCGCCGCAGTCGCCGTATTGCTGATTCCGTTTGTGTTGCTTGCGGCGATAGTGCAGCGAAGCGGAATTTTCGGGATGCTGTTCTCCGTTGTGGTGCTGTATTTCGCCATTGCCCCGCGCAGCCTGCGCGAGCATGCCGTGCGCGTGGCTGATGCTTTTTCTGCCGGTGATTTGCCGGAAGCACGGCATCGGGTGAGCATGCTGGTCAGCCGCGATACTAGCCAACTGGATGAGGAAGGCGTGGCGCGCGCCACGGTGGAATCGGTGCTGGAAAACGGCAACGATGCGATCTTTGCCGCGCTGTTCTGGTTTGTTGTGGCAGGCGCGCCGGGCGTGGTGCTGTATCGCCTGAGCAACACGCTGGATGCGATGTGGGGCTACCGCAATGCGCGTTATAACTACTTTGGCTGGGCAGCGGCGCGTCTGGATGATGTATTGAACTTCATACCGGCACGGCTGACCGCACTAAGCTATGCGCTGGTCGGGCATACGCGCAGCGCGCTGTATTGCTGGTGGCAGCAGGCCGCCATGTGGGAAAGCCCGAATGCCGGGCCGGTAATGGCCTCTGGGGCGGGCGCGTTGCGCGTGCGGCTCGGCGGCGCGGCAATCTATCACGGCGAGTTGGAGCAGCGCCCGCTGCTTGGTTGCGGCATGGCTGCAGGCGCGGCGGACATTACACGCGCCGTGCGGTTGGTGCAGCACACTCTTTATGTTTGGCTGGCTGTCGTTACATTGTGCGCGCTATGGGTTGCAGGATGGCAACATGCTTGACCATGGCGGGCGGCTTCGCCATGCGGCACGACAATACAATATAGCCGAGACGGACTGGCTTGACTTGTCCACCGGTATCAACCCGAACGGCTGGCCGGTGCCGGTTATGCAGCAAGATATCTGGCAGCGCCTGCCGCAGGATGACGACGATCTGAATGCCGCCGCACAAAATTATTACGGCACATCAAGTATCCTTGCGGTAGCCGGTTCGCAAGCAGCAGTTCAAGCGCTACCGATGTTGCGCGCACCTTCTCGGGTAGCGCTTGTCGCACCGGGCTATGCGGAACACGCGCATGCGTGGCGACGCCATGGGCACCAGGTTTCCAGTGTGCCCGCAACGGAAATATTGCAAGCCGGCATGAGCGCTCAGGTAGTGGTTATCGTCAATCCGAACAATCCTGACGGCAAACTTTTTGGCGTAGATCAATTGCTGCGCTTGCATGAGCAACTGGCTTCACGCGGCGGCTGGCTGGTAGTGGATGAGGCATTCATGGATGCTACGCCCGAACATAGCCTCGCATCCTCCTGCCCACGCCCCGGCCTGATCGTGTTGCGCTCGCTGGGAAAATTTTTCGGCTTGGCCGGTGCGCGTGTCGGTTTCGTATTGGCTGAAAATGCCGTGCTGCAATCATTGAGTGAGTTGCTTGGGCCATGGACGATTGCCGCACCGTCGCGCCATGTGGCGGCACTGGCGTTGCGCGATATGGCCTGGCAAGACGCAACGCGCAAGGCGCTGCCTCTGGCGGCGCAACGCCTGAAAGATTTGCTGAGTGCGCACGGCTTGACGCTGGGTGGCGGAACCAGCCTGTTTCAATGGGTATGTTGCGCGGACGCCGAGAATGTCCACGAGCAACTGGCGCAGCAGAGCATCCTGACGCGCCTGTTCGATCAACCAGCCAGCGTGCGCTTCGGTCTGCCGCGCGACGAGGCGCAATGGGCGCGCTTGGCTAAAGCACTAAACCACGCTGTAGGTCGGGCTTCAGCCCGACACGATGGCTGCGTCGGGCTGAAGCCCGACCTACCAAGTCAGAATGATTCTGTGCCACTGCTTGAGGGAGAGCGGTGGTGACAGCGCGCACCATCATGATTCAGGGCACCACTTCCGATGCGGGCAAGAGCACGTTGGTTGCTGCTTTGTGCCGCTGGCTGGTGCGGCAAGGCGTGCGCGTCGCACCATTCAAGCCGCAGAACATGGCGCTAAACAGTGCGGTCACCGGCGACGGCGGCGAGATCGGCCGCGCGCAGGCGGTGCAGGCGCAGGCCGCGCGCCTCGCGCCGCACACCGACATGAACCCGGTGCTGCTCAAACCGAACAGCGATACCGGCGCGCAGGTCATCATCCACGGCCATGCCATCGGCAACATGGAAGCGCTGGAGTATCACGAATACAAAAGCACGGCGCACGCTGCGGTGCTGGCATCGCATCGGCGTCTATGCGAACAATATGCGGTCATTGTCGTGGAGGGCGCGGGCAGCCCCGCCGAAATCAACCTGCGCGAGGGTGATATCGCCAACATGGGCTTCGCCGAAGCGGTGGATTGCCCGGTGATCCTGATCGCCGACATCGACAAAGGCGGCGTGTTCGCCCATCTGGTCGGCACGCTGGCGCTTCTCAGCGAAAGCGAACAGGCGCGCGTGGCCGGTTTCGTCATTAATCGCTTTCGCGGCGATCTGGCGCTGTTGCAACCTGGCCTGGACTGGCTGGTGCAGCGCACCGGCAAACCGGTGCTCGGCGTGCTGCCTTATTTGCATGGCCTGCATCTGGAAGCGGAAGATGCCGTACCGTCTTCTTCCCCTCGCCCGCTCGCGGGAGAGGGGCTAGGGGAGAGGGGGAAGCTGCGCGTGATCGTGCCGGTATTGCCGCACATCAGCAACCATACCGACTTCGATCCGCTGCGCCTGCATCCGCAAATAAAATTCAGCTTCGTCGCAATGGGCGATGCCATTCCCGCCGCCGACTTAATCATCCTGCCGGGCAGCAAATCGGTGCGCAACGACCTGGATAGCCTGCGCAAGGCAGGCTGGGAAGCCGCAATACAGCGGCATCTGCGCTACGGTGGCAAGCTGATCGGCATTTGCGGCGGCTTGCAGATGCTGGGACAGGCCATTCATGATCCGCTGGGAATAGAGGGCGAAACAGGCAGTTGTGCGGGATTGGGTTTGTTGGAGCTGAGCACTATATTGCAAGCGGAAAAACAACTGCGTAACGTGCGCGGCACACTGATGCTGGAAGATGTGCCGGTGTCAGGCTACGAGATACATGCCGGGGTTTCTACAGGCATCGCACTTCAACATCCTGCGCTGCGGCTTGAAAATGTTGTGGATGGGGAGCATGGCGCGGACGGGGCAATCAGCCAAGACGGGAAAATACTCGCCACCTATCTGCATGGCCTGTTCGAATCAAGCGCCGCAACCGATGCGCTGTTGCGCTGGGCCGGGCTGCGCGAGGCGGCAACGCCGGATTATCATGCGCGCCGCGAGGCCGATATCGACCGGCTCGCCGACGCGGTTGAGCAGCATCTGGATATGGCGCAGTTGCGAAAATTATTTACTCTGGAAGAAACATCATGCGCGAATTGATTCTCGGCGGTGTCCGCTCCGGAAAAAGTCGCCTGGCGGAACAGCATGCGCATGCTTCAGGCCTTCAGGTGATATATGTCGCCACCGCGCAGGTGCGCGACGAGGAAATGCGGCGGCGCGTCGCCGAACACCGGGCGCGCAGGCCGGATAGCTGGCTGTCGGTCGAAGCCGGACAGAATCTGGCTGAATTCCTGCGGCGCGAGTCATCGGCGCAGCGTTGCGTGCTGGTGGATTGCGTGACGCTGTGGCTGACGCAGTTGCTGTGCGATGCCAGCGAACAGGATTTGCGGCGCGAGTGCGCCGCATTGATTGAAGTGCTGCCGCATCTGCCCGGGCAGATCATCCTGGTCGGCAATGAGACCAACATGGGCGTCGTGCCGATGGGTGAACTGTCCCGCCGTTATTGCGACGAGGCGGGGCGGCTACACCAGCAATTAGCCGCATTGTGCGAGCGCGTGACGCTGATGGTGGCAGGATTGCCGCTGGTGGTGAAGTGAATAATGTTTATGGACGCACCATACCCCTGCATTATAAATAACCGTGGGCTATGCCCACCATATCGTGCAAGTGCATTCCCTCTCTTTAACTTTCTCCCGCAAGCGGGAGAAAGGACAAACGAGAAAGGTAATTGTTAACCTTGCCCGACCTACATCATTTTCTATTTTTAAGGAATAAATTATGGATACAAATTGGCTGGCACAACCCTGTGCCGCATTGAACGAAGTATCGCGCGCAACGGCACTGGCGCGGCAGGGACAACTGACCAAACCGCCCGGTTCGCTGGGCAAGCTGGAAGCCATTGCGGTGCAATTGTCCGCGATGCAAGGCACGGACAGGCCGCAGATGGAACGCATCCATATCAGCATTTTTGCCGCCGATCATGGCGTGGCTGCAGAGGGCGTATCGGCTTTTCCGCAGGCGGTCACGGCGGAGATGGTAAAGAATTTTGCGCGCGGCGGCGCGGCGATCAGTGTGCTGGCCAAGCAGGTAAACGCCACGCTGGAAGTCATCAACCTCGGCACGGTGTTTCCCGTCGAGTCATTTGCGAATGTGCGCGATGAACATATCGCCGCCGGTACGGCCAATTTTGCGCAAAATCCGGCAATGACCGGGGAGCAGTTGGCTGCTGCCTTGGAATCCGGGCGTGCAGCGGTATTGCGCGCCAAACAGGATGGCGCGCAACTATTCATTGGCGGCGAAATGGGCATCGCCAACACCACTTCGGCCAGCGCCGTTGCCTGTGCGCTGTTGCAAGAATCGCCACAATTGCTCGCGGGCCCGGGCACCGGGCTGGACAGTAAAGGCGTAGCGCACAAGGCAGCGGTGATCCAATGCGCGCTGGATTTGCATGGCTTACCTCATCCTTCCACAAACGCGGGAGAGGGTGCGCTGAATGTGTTGCGCCATGTGGGCGGCTTCGAGATCGCGGCGCTGGCGGGCGCGTATCTGGCCGCCGCGCAAAACGGCTTGCCGGTATTGGTGGACGGTTTTATTAGCTCGGTGGCAACGCTGGCCGCTGTGCGCGTCCAGCCCGGCGTGCACGACTGGCTGTTGTTTGCGCATGTTTCCGCCGAACCGGGGCATCAGCGGGTGCTTGACGCACTTGGCGCGCAGCCGCTGCTGCAACTCGGGATGCGGCTGGGCGAGGGCAGCGGTGCAGCGATGGCGTTGCCGCTGCTGCAATTGGCTTGCGCATTGCACAACAACATGGCGACGTTTGCCGAAGCGGGTGTGCCGGATAAGTTGTGATGGCTGTTTGACCGCGCGCCGCAGGGCAAGCGGTTTTCGATGGCTGTATCCGTTACATTTGATTGCTTCACTGAGCGCTGTCGTACATGCCAAGCCTGCTGAATTTCTGGCTGATTTACCCGCATACCGCCCTTTCGAGGGCAGTTCTTTGTTGCCGGATTGAGCCTAAAAACCGCAGTTGCACCCTGTAAGAGCGCGATTCATCGCGCGAGTGCTGCCTGGCCAATCGCTCGATGAATCGCGCTCCTACAGCAGCAGTTTCACCCGAAAGGTGATTCGCATCAAAGGCACAAGAACCAGATGGCATCCGGGCTTTCATCGCAATCCAATTGTTCAACTACGGTCTTAAGGTTGAAGTCTTGTATATGTAGACAGAATAGGCAATGGCATGCCATTTGAAAATGGCAGCTACCCGGCTTCTTCAGAATATATGCTCTCTCCGATTATTAAAGATTATGGTTATGTGGCCGATAACCACGAGCATGAAGCTGCTTTCATATCCTGATCAATCGCATGGCATGGGCAATTTCACCATATCTTTCGTGGTGCTTGCACTGTTGCTTGGCTTCTTGAGATTCCACAATTCACATGACGAACTCAAGCCACATAACAAATTCATGAAAGCATGAATTGGAGGAAAAACTTATATCTTTTCTCTTGATGGAGATACCGTACCATCAGGTATTGTGCGCGCATGAAAAAAGTGTGAAGAATGCTTTTGATCTGAAGCGCAAAGAGTTGATGCAATTGTCTGTCTTGAGGCAAAAGAGTTTGAAGGTAACGATAGTTGGTGTTGAGAAGTAGGCAGGGAATTCGTTGGTAATTTGTGTTGTCGATATCAGGTTGATGTTGCAGTTTGATGTCGATGAGATCAGTGCGGTGTAGTCTTTGGCTGTGCTTGAATCTAAGCATGGACTGGAGGTGTAGTGGCAGGTGTTATTTTCATTAACTTCATTATCGTAAGGAGATTGAAATGGCAGTAGCAAAAAAATCTAAACCAGCAGCGAAAAAGCCGGCCGCCAAAAAGGTAGCAGCGAAAAAGCCAGCCGCCAAAAAAGCAGCAGCGAAAAAGCCAGCCGCCAAAAAGGTAGCAGCGAAAAAGCCAGCCGCCAAAAAGGTAGCAGCGAAAAAGCCAGCCGCCAAAAAGGCAGCAGCGAAAAAGCCAGCCGCCAAAAAAGCAGCAGCGAAAAAGCCAGCCGCCAAAAAGGTAGCAGCGAAAAAGCCAGCCGCCAAAAAGGCAGCAGCGAAAAAGCCAGCCGCAAAGAAACCGGCTGCTAAAAAGGCTGTTGTTGCTAAACCTGCAGCTCCTGCAGTGGCGAAACCTGCTCCATCCGCACCAGCACCTGTGCGTCCGGCTGCAACGTGGCCTTTTCCTACACAAGGGATCGGCAAGCCGAACTGATTGGGGTTTTGGCTATGGTGGCAGCCCCTGATGCCTCGGCAGTAAGGGGCTCTCTCCTTGGCGGTTTGGTTTCCATGCGCGCTGATTCGCGTGCGCGTCTTTTTGATCCGTTGACAGGGTGTTGATGGCGGTATGATGTCGACGTGATTTATGCTTTCATTGCAACTATAATGGTTTGCAATTGCCTTGTTGTTCCCCGAATATTGTGACCGTCCGAAGTATAGGAAAATTGTGCGTTTTGATCACAAATGGATGCTATTTATTCTGCCATTTTTGCTGGCGGCTTGTGCGGTATCTCAGCCGATACAGTACAAGAATGTCGTTCAACCGAAAGCAGTTTCAATAGAGCCCATACAGTCTGACAGGCCGATCGTTGCATTGGCTTTGGGCAGTGGCGCGGAGAGAGGCTTTGCACATATCGGCGTGATCAAAGTCCTGGAAGCAAATAATATCAATATTGATATTGTGGTGGGCACAAGCTCAGGAAGCGTGGTGGGCGCGTTGTACTCGGGTGGCTATAAGAGCGATGAACTGGAGCAGCTTGCACTCAAACTCGATCAGGACAGGCTCAACGATTTTGAGTTGTCCAAACGCGGCTACATACGCGGCGAACAATTGCAGGACTTTATCAATCGTGCATTGAAAAACCGCTCCATCGAGCAATTAAATAAATCCTTTGTTGCGATCGCGACACAGCTCGGCAGCGGAAAGGCCGTTGCTTTCAATCAGGGGAACACAGGCATGGCGGTGC
Organism: Gallionella sp.; assembly: GCA_049294375.1. Taxonomy (GTDB): domain Bacteria; phylum Pseudomonadota; class Gammaproteobacteria; order Burkholderiales; family Gallionellaceae; genus Gallionella. Next base: position 42,665 of record JBAQCT010000174.1, read on the forward strand.
GTGCATCCAGCAGCATCCCCGGTGTTTACCATCCAGTTATGATCAATGGCGAGGAATACGTGGACGGCGATTTGAAAAAACCGGTTCCAGTCAGTGTGGCGCGAGAAATGGGGGCGGATATCGTGATTGCCGTAGATGTTTCGCAACAGCCAAAAGATAACCCCTTGCCGCAAGACATCATCGACACACTCACACAAAGCATACGCATCATGCGTCAATCCATTTTGGCACATGAGCTCGAGTCGGCGCAGATTGTGATTCGCCCCTCCATCGGACAAACGCCTGAGATAGATACAGCCAACAAAATGCTCTTGATAAAGAGCGGTGAAGATGCGGCCATTGGAGCACTGCCGCAGATACACGAGTGGTTGAAAAAAATAGCCACTGAAAAAATATTCGGGCGCGCCGAGAAACAGTTTTTGCCCAAAACACGCTAGTTTTTCTCGGTGGCGCGCTGTAGAGTGCGGCGTTATCGATATGGCTTGTGAAGCATTTCAAAAACCCGCTCCTGATGCAGTTTAATGGCTTGGCTACCTATCCGGTGTTTGAGCAGGAGCTGGCTGCTTCCACCGGTGAAATGACGTTGGAATTATCCACAATCAAACAATGAGCCACTATTGCACCGAATTGCCATACCAACCCGATGGCTCGCGTTACTATGCTGCCTTGGCTGATTTACCTTGGGCGGTATGGTTGGATAGTGGCGGAGTGGCGCGCTACGACATCTTGACTGCCGCGCCGCAGCAGTCAATCGTGCTGGACGAAAAAACGATATGCAATGATCCGTTTGCATTGCTGCGCGCTGCGTTGGGCGAAAAACTCACACCCATAGCAGACGTGCCGTTTGCCGGAGGCGCGTTGGGCTACTGGAGCTATGATTTGGCGCGCAGGATGATGGCGTTGCCGAATATTGCACAGGATGATGGGCAACTACCCGACATGGCAATAGGCATCTACGACTGGGCGGTAGTGCTGGATCATCATCAGCATACTGCGCATCTGGTGTCGCGTCGGCGATTTCCCGAAACAGCGACGTTGTTGCCGCAAATATTGCATCGCCTGAAAAGTTTGCCGCCCCTTCCCAGCGACACCTTCCGCGTGCATGGACAGATTTCTTCCAACTTTGCGCCGGACAGTTACGCGGCCGCATTCACGGTTGTTCAGGATTATTTGCGGGCAGGCGATTGCTACCAGATCAATCTCGCGCAACGTTTCAGCGCGAATGCCGACGGCGATGCATTTGGCGCCTACCTCGCGTTGCGCGAGCTTAGTCCCGCGCCCTATGCGGCCTTCCTGAATTTTCCGCATGCACAGATTTTATGTGCTTCGCCCGAATGTTTTATCAGTGTGCAAAACGGTGAGGTAAAGACCAAGCCTATCAAGGGAACGCGCCCGCGCGGGAGTGATGCGCAACAAGATCACCTGCTTGCCGAGGAATTGCGCAACCACCCCAAGGATCGTGCGGAAAATTTGATGATCGTGGATTTGTTGCGCAACGATCTGGGTAAGAGCTGCATGCCCGGTTCGGTGCATGTGCCGGAATTATTCAAGGTGGAAAGCTTTGCCAATGTGCATCATCTGGTCAGCACGGTGGAAGGCCAGCTCCCGGCAGAGCGTGATGCGCTGGATGTGCTGCGTGACTGTTTCCCGGGCGGCTCCGTGACCGGCGCACCCAAACTGCGCGCAATGCAGATCATCGAGCAGTTGGAGCCGGACAGGCGCGGGGTTTATTGCGGAGCCATCGGCTATATCGGTTTTGACGGAAACATGGACACTAATATCGCCATTCGCACTTTGGTGCATCGCAACGGTAAAATCTATTGCTGGGCAGGCGGCGGAGTCGTGGCCGATTCCGGCATGGCGGCAGAATATCAGGAGACGCTGGACAAGGCGTCTGCCATGCTTGATCTGTTGCAGCGTTATGGGGGCGTTATGAGCGCAACGCTGAACAAGTCGGCAATTGTACAAAGACCTGTGGCTAGAAGCCTTGTTTGAGGTATATTTCAAACTGTGAGGTGCGTTGCACCGTAATCTTTATTTCTGCCGTGCTTCATCAGTGGAAGCAGCGCGGCAATGTTTTTTCGAGTGGAGTCATTATGGCCCATCAAGCCATCCAAGAGTCAGGCTGCGTTGCGATATCTTGCCAGAACTGCGGCCTTTACCAGCTTTGCCTGCCCATGGGGCTGGATAGCGCAGACACGGCGTTGCTTGACCGCTATGTAAAAAGGAAACGTTTGCTCAAACGCGGCGAGGTGCTTTACCGCATCGGCGAAGCATTCACCTGCGTTTACGCTATCCGTAGCGGATCGGTCAAAACCTATATTTCCACCGATGACGGGCGCCTGCAAATCACCGGTTTCCATGTTCCGGGCGAGTTGCTCGGATTGAACGCCATAGACGAAAAACGCCATAACTGCGAAGCGGTGGCGCTGGAAACCGTCTCGGTGTGCGAAATTTCCGTGGATTGCTTTGAGGAGCTGGCGCTGCAAATTCCGTCGGTGCACCACCAGATGCTCAAGATGATGAGCCGGGAGATCAAGCACAACCAGGAGCTGATGCTGTTGCTCGGGAAAAAGAATGCCGAAGAGCGGCTGGCGACCTATTTGCTGTCGCTGTCGCGGCGCTTCGCGATGCGCAACTACTCTCCGACACAGTTCAATTTAAGCATGTCGCGCGGCGATATCGGCAATTATCTGGGCATTGCCGAAGAAACCGTCAGCCGCATCTTTAGCCGATTTCAGGAGGAAGGGATGATTACCAGCGAACGCAGGCACATTATCCTGAACGATATCAAACGCCTGAGTTCCATTGCGCGCGAGCCTTATTCTGCTACTGCGCAAGTCATACCGTTGCTGCGTTCGCCGCATCCACACTGATTTTTGACTGCATTACAGCAGGTCGCAAGTTCAGCGCTTGCATTTTTTCTCCCGATAACTGCTTTCTGATATTTCCCTTTTTTTGCATGTCGAACCAAAAGGTTGACGTGCGTCAGGGTTTTTTTTGTTTTTCTGGCCGAAAATGCTACCGGTAAAGATTATGTAGCAGTATTTTTTCTTCCTCAGCACGCCATGCATAGCGTGCGCTCCTCGGGCCGTCTGCGTGAATCCCCTTCTCGCGAACGGCCTCTTTTTTGTGATGCAGGCCGGGGTTATTCAGAGATGTGCGGTACTTAAACTTTTTCAAGGGCTGGCATGAATTACCTTTCCTGTTGTGGAAATGTGCATTACACTATCTCGGCATTAGTCGTTGCACCGCTAAAATTCGAGTCCGTTCTTGTGTGTCTCACCCTGTGATAAGGAATGAACATGAAACATGGCACTTTGGTAGCGGCACTGACAGTCGTTTCAATTCCAATATCCCGGGCTTCGGCCAGCAAATTCATTCAACCTGTATCCTCCGCGCCCGCCAAAAACGGGGCGATGACGGAGCCAGGCAAAAACTTTTCTTCGATCTTGGCGTTTCCGGGAACCTGGCCAGCCACAAGCCGTTTCAGCAGCCGTATGATCGCCTTGCGATGCCGGTTTAATGTGATTCACCATGCAGTCAGGCTTATGCAATGTTCCAAGAATGTGTAAAGGAGCGCGCCATCCGCGCTGCAATTGAATCAAAAGACTTTGTTATTAACTCGCTTCAGGAGGTATTGTGGAAACAACTCAATCGGCACCGGTGAAATACGATATGGATGTCGTCAGATGGTTTTCCATCATGGCGGTGATCTATCTGGTGGTGGGCACGTTGATCGGCGTGTGGATTGCGGCGGAATTGGCGTGGCCATCATTGAACTTTATCCCTGAGATTGCGTTTGGGCGTTTGCGGCCACTGCATACGAATGCGGTTATTTTTGCGTTTGGTGGCTGCACCCTGATGGCCGCCGGTTTTTATATCGTGCAGCGCACCGGCGCAACCAAACTGTGGAGCAACGGCTTGGCGTGGTTCATTTTCTGGTGCTGGAACCTGATCATCGTGCTGGCGGTGATTACCCTGCCGCTCGGGATCAATCAAGCCAAGGAATATGCCGAACTGGAGTGGCCGATCGACATCCTGATCGCCGTTGTCTGGCTCGCATTCGGGCTGAACTACATCATGACCATAGCGATCCGCAAGGCTTCGCATATCTATGTGTCCAACTGGTTTTTCATGGGCATGATCGTGATGATCGCGTACCTGCATGTGGTGAACAGCCTTGCCATTCCGGTCAGCCTGACGCAGTCCTACTCCATTTTCTCCGGCGTGCAGGACGCCATGATCCAGTGGTGGTGGGGGCACAATGCGGTGGGCTTTTACCTGACCGCTGGCTTTCTGGGCATGATGTATTACTTCGTGCCCAAGCAGGCCAATCGGCCGGTATTTTCCTACCGGCTGTCCGTGCTGCATTTCTGGTCGTTGATGTTCGGCTACGTGTGGCTGGGCGCGCACCATCTGCAATATACCGCTTTGCCTGACTGGACCGGCTCGCTGGGCGCGGCAATTTCCATGGCGATGATTATTCCGTCCTGGGGCGGCGCGATGAACGGCATGATGACCTTGTCCGGTGCATGGGATCGCCTGCGTACAGACTATATCCTGCGCTTTCTGGTGGTCGCGCTGGCGTTTTATGCGATGTCGACATTCGAGGGGCCGGTGATGTCGATCAAGACCGTGAACGCCTTGTCGCATTACACCGACTGGACGATAGGCCATGTGCACTCCGGCGCGCTAGGCTGGGTGGCGATGGTTTCCATCGGTGCGCTCTACCATATGGTGAAGAAACTGTGGAACACCGAAATGTATTCCGACAACCTGGTCAATGTGCATTTCTGGCTGTCCACCATCGGCACTGTGGTTTACATCGTGGCGATGTGGGTGTCCGGCATCATGCAGGGGCTGATGTGGCTCGATTATGACGAATATGGCACATTGAGTTACACCTTCGTCGAATCGGTTTCCGCGATGCATCCGTACTATGCGATGCGCGCCATCGGTGGGCTGATCTTCAATCTGGGCGCATGGATCATGCTTTATAACGTGGTGATGACCGTGCGTCAGGCGAGCGCTGCGCGCGGTACCAGTGCCGTTCCGGCCAATGCATAAGGAGTGAAACATGTCTGATCACGATAAAATTTATTCGACAAAACTTCAGGACAAGCTGGAGCGCAGCACCGTCCTGATGTTTGCGATGGTTGCCTTTGTCCTGTTGTTTGGCGGCATCGTGGAAATCGTCCCGTTGTTCTACCTGGATCGAACCATGACCCATCTGTCTCCCGACGTCAAAAGCAAGGTGGGCAAAAAGGAAATTTCGCCCATTGTCTGGCAGCGCCAGCCCGGCCAATCCCTGGATGACTGGAAGCCGGGCGATGGCGTACGCCCCTATAAACCGCTGGAGTTGGCGGGGCGTGCAGTTTTTATCCGCGAGGGCTGCTACCTGTGCCATTCGCAGATGATCCGCCCGTTCCGCGACGAGAAGGATCGTTATGGCCACTATTCGGTATCCTCGGAATCCATGTATGACCACCCCTTCCAATGGGGTTCCAAGCGCACCGGCCCCGATCTGGCGCGCGTCGGAGGCAAGTATTCCGACGAGTGGCATCGCCGCCATCTGAAGTATCCGCGTGAAGTGGTGCCCGAATCCGTCATGCCGAACTATTTCTTCCTGGAAAATAAAAAGGTGGATGTAGCCAAGGTGAAAAAAACCATGGAGGTCATGAATAGCATGCCGTTCTATCCGGCCAATTACACCAAGGCGGATATGGAGAGCGCGGCCGGGGTCGAGGGTAAAACCGAGCTTGATGCCCTGATTGCCTACCTGCAAAGCCTGGGCAACCACATCAAGTTTACCGAAGGGGTGAATTACCGTGACTAAACTGCTGGGCTACCTGGGCATGGATGTGGAAGCCATGACCGTCAATGACTGGCTCGGCGTGTTCTTTACCGTCGTGGTGTTCATCGGCATGGTCTATGTTTATGTCATGGTGTTTCGTCCGGCAAACAAGGACAAGTTCGAGTCGCAGCGCAGCATGGCGCTGGACGAGGGAGATCATATCAATGCGGGAGAAATAAAATGAGCGAAAAACATGAGATATCGGGCGCGCAGACAACAGGACATGTGTGGGACGACGATCTGGCGGATCTCACCAATCAGCCGCCCAGGTGGTGGATGCTTGGGATGGCTGCCAGCGCACTGTTTTGCGTGGCGTACTTTTTATACTACCCGTCTTTCCCTGTCTCGACGATGGGCGATCATTTCAAGGGGATTGGCGGCTGGACGGCCATCAAGGAAATGGAAGCCGATAAGGGAAAAGTGGATGCGGTGCGCGGAAAATTCGAGGCCAAGCTAAAGGGCATGACACCGGCAGCCATTCTGGCGGACAGCGAATTGACCGAGTATGTCATTCGTTCCGGCAAGGTATTGTTCGGTGACAACTGCGCCGCCTGCCACGGCACCAACGGGGTGGGCACGCACGATAAGGAAGGGCTGTTTGCGCCGATACTGCGCGACGACGATTGGTTGTATGGCGGCAAGATCGAAGATATCCACCTGACCATCGAGGGCGGGCGCAGGGGCATGATGATGGCGCACAAGGATATGTTGTCCCCTGCCGAGATCGATACGCTGGCCAATGCGATTGCAAAAGGCCAGCCTGGCTCCACGCCGCTGTTCGCGGAGAAGGGATGCATGGCTTGCCACGGCGAAGACGGCAAGGGTATCCAGGCCATGGGTGCGGCCAACCTGACCGATAAAATCTGGCGTTTTGAGAGTTCGGTGGAGGGTATCAAGCGCACCATTGCCTACGGCGTGAATTTTGGCGACCCGAAAGGCCGCGTGGCGGTGATGCCGTCGTTCAAGGAGGCTGGCAAACTAAGCGATACCGAAATCAAGAAGCTGGCGGTGTATGTGTACAAATTCGGCGGTGGTCAGGCAGAAGCGGCTGCACCTCCAGCGCCAGCCCAAGTGCCGGTGCAGGCGGTCAAACCGTAACGGTGATGCTTTGCTGGAAAGTTTATTTTTGACTGCCCTTTTGCAGTCTTGTCTCAGCCTGCTGTAGCGCATCCGGCAGGCCAAGCAAGACCAATACATCTCCCGCCTGCAACAGCATTTCCTCGCTCGGTTTCGCGCCGCGCACGCCATGGCGGCGTATCGCGTTGACCTCGACGCTCAGCGCATCCAGCCCGATCTCGCGCAACCGTTTGCCGACCGCGGCAGAGTCTTTTCTGAGCAATACGCTCAGGAAGCGCGATTGCAATCTTTCGCTGGCTTCGCCTACCTCGCTTTGCGGGGTACGCAAGTAGCCGCTGAATACCGCATAGCGGCGCGCGCGGCTCTCCTGTACGCGGCGGATCACGCGGCTGAGCGGCACGCCCGCCATCAGCAGCGCTTGCGAGGCGAGCATCACGCTGCCTTCCAGCACCTCGGCGACCACTTCCGCCGCACCGGCTTCCTTCAAGGCTTCCACATGGGTGTCGTCGTTGGTGCGCACCACCACCGGCAGATCGGGGCGCAGTTCCTTGACATGGCGCAGGATTGCCAGCGAGGAATGCTTATCCTTGTAGGAAATCACCAAAGCCTTGGCGCGCATCAGGCCGGCTGCCATCAGCACTTCGCGTTTCGCGGCGTTGCCGTATACCACTTTTTTCTTCGCCTCCAAAGCCGCGCTCACGCGGCGCGAATCCAGATCCAGCGCGATAAAGGATAGATTTTCCTCTTCCAGGAATTTTGCCAGCGTGCCGCCGCTACGACCGTAGCCGCAAATGATGACATGCCCGCTGCTGCCCATGCTCTGCACGGCAATTTGATGAATCTGCATCGCGCGGTCGGTCCATTCCGCGGCGGAGAGCCGCCGCGCAATGGCTTCGCCGTGCTGTATCAGGAATGGCGCGGCCAGCATGGAAAGCAGCATCGCCGCCAGGGTGATCTGCATGGTCGAGTCACTGAGCAAGTGCGCGCCGTCCGCCAACGTCAGCAGCACGAAACCGAATTCACCGGCCTGCGCCAGGCCGATCGCACTGCGCAACGCCACCCCCCAATCGCCCTCAAAGGCGCGCGCCAGCAATGCCACGATCAACGCCTTGAACAGGATCAGCGCCAGCAATGCCAGCACTATCCAGCCAAAATCCGCCACGACGCTGCCCAGGTCGAGTTTCATGCCAATGGTGACGAAGAACAGCCCGAGCAGCACGTCGCGGAACGGCTTGATGTCTTCTTCCACCTGATAGCGGTATTCGGTTTCCGAGATCAGCATGCCAGCGACAAACGCGCCCAGTGCCAGCGACAGGCCGGCCAGTTCGGTGAAATAAGCCAGCCCAAGCGTAATCAGCAGCACGTTGAGCACGAATAGCTCGGAAGATTTTTGCCGCGCCACGATATGAAACCATGAGCGCATGATGTACTGTCCGAACACCAGCAACACCAGCAATACCATTGCCGCCTTGAGCGTCGCATAGCCGAGCGTGGCATAAAGATCGGCGGGGCTCGATGCCAGTGCGGGGATAATGATCAGCAGCGGCACGACGGCGAGATCCTGGAACAGCAGCACGCCCATCATCTGCTGGCCAAAAGGCAGATTCAGTTCGGCGCGCTCGACCAGCAACTTGCTGACAATCGCGGTGGAAGACATCGCCAGCACACCGCCCAATGCCAGGCCGGCGCGCCAATCCAGCCCGAACAAGGCGGCGGTTGCCATGGCCAGCAGCATGGTCGCAACCACCTGCGCCCCGCCCAGGCCGAATACCGTGCGTTTCATCGCCATCAGGCGCGGCAAACTGAATTCCAGGCCGATGCTGAACATCAGGAACACCACGCCAAATTCGGCAAGATGCCGGGTGCCCGCCGTGTCGGGTATCCACGCCAGGGCGTGCGGGCCGATCAGGATGCCGACCGTAAGATAGCCCAGCATCGCCGGTAAATGCAGGACGCGGCACAGCACCACCACTATCACGGCGGTGGCGAGCAGGATAAGAACCAGTGAGAGCGAGCTTTCCATCTAATTGAGTGTGTTATTTATTTTCCACCGCGATAATGCCGCACTAATGCGCGATATGCAAAATTTCCGGCAAACGGGTATGAAGGAACGGTAAAAAAACTTCTGAAAATTGCGCCCTTTTTACATCGACTCCAGCACCTTCTGCAGCCGCTTCACCGACACGATCACCGGCGTCTTCAGCTCCTGCGCGAACAGCGACACGCGCAGTTCCTGCAGCAGCCAGGCGAATTCTTCCATGCGCGGATCGAACCTGCCCTGTTGCGCCTGGCGCAGCTTCTGCCATGCCTGCAACAGTGGCTGCATCTGCGCCATGCATTGCGCATCGCGCGCCGGGTTGCTGCGCAGCTTTTCGATGCGCAGGTTGATCGCCTTGAGGTAGCGCGGCACATGCTGCAAACGCTCGTAGGGTGTCTCGGCGATGAAGCGTTTGTGGCACAAGCCTTCCAGTTGCGCGCGCACATCCTGATTGGCCTGGCTATGCGCTTTGAGTTGCGGCAGGCTCTTCTGCACCGCCTGATATTCGCCGAGAATGCTGCCGACCAGCCGTGCGATCTCCTGCGCGACCAGCAGCAGGCGGTTCTTCGCCTCCTTGCCGCGCGCGGTGAACTCCGCCTCGTTGGCCGGCAATGGGTCGTTCAGGCAGCAGCGCTCGAAGGTCGTCGCAAAAATTTGTTGCTGCAATTCCTGCTGCGTGCCGCTGAATGGGGCATTGGGCGTCATGAACAGCATGCCCAGACGTTGCGCATCAGGCAGGTTCTTCTCCAGATATTTCACCTGTTCCTTGAGCAGCAGCATGAACAGGCGGCGCAGGCCGCCGCGATGCGCGGTTTGTGCGGCATCGCGCGTGTCGAAAGCGCGCAGTAGCACCGCGTCGCCGTCATCCACCAGCGCGTTGAACAGCGTGACGTTCTGTCCGGCGCGCTGCACCTCGCGCGTCTCGGTAAAATTGCCGAAACTCCACGAGACATAACGCTGCTCAGACACTGCCTCACCCTTTTCCTCCGCCGCAGAAATAGCGACGGGCGCAGCGTGCGGCGCAAGCTCGCCGTGCAACTGCGCGAAGTTACGCGACATGCCGAGCTGCCGCCCGTGCTCGTCCAGCACGCGAAAATTCATCAGCAGGTGCGGCGGCAATTGTTCGAGGCGGAACGCATCCGGCGGCACATCGAGTTGCTTCTGTTCGCGGATATAGCGCGCCAGCGCCTGCAACAACGGTGCGTTTGAGGGTGGCACGTCGCGGCAGAACGCTGCCGCGAATTCCGGCACCGGCACCAGGTGGCGGCGGATTCTTTGCGGCAGTGTCTTGACGAGCTGCTGCGTTTTTTCCGCGAGCAGGCCGGGCACCAGCCACTCGCAGCGCGCGGCGCTCACCTGGTTGATGAGTGCGAGCGGCACGGCGAGCGTGACGCCGTCATCGCTCTTGCCGGGTGAAAAATGGTAGCCCAGCGCGAAGCTGACACCGTCGATCTTCAACTGCGGCGGAAACTGGTCGGTGGTGATGCCCGCCGCCTCGTGGCGCATCAGGTCATCCTTCTTCAGGTACAGCAGCTTCGCGTCGGCGCGCTCCGCCTCCTTGCGCCAGTGTTCGAACGCCGCGCCGTTGTGGATATGAGCCGGGATGCGGCTGTCATAGAACGCGAAGATCAGCTCATCGTCCACCAGCACGTCGGGGCGGCGCGCCTTGTGTTCCAGTGCCTCGATGTCGCGGATCAGCTTCTGGTTGTGTGCGAAAAACGGCGCATGGGTGTTGAATTCGCCGTCAACCAGCGCCTGCCGGATGAACACCTCGCGCGACTCCTCAGGGTTCATCGGCCCATAATGCACGCGCTTTTTCGGGTTGATGACCAGCCCATAGAGCGTGCTGCGCTCGAAGGCGGCAACTTGCGCGGCCTTCTTCTCCCAGTGCGGATCGTAATAATGCCGCTTGATCAGGTGTGCGCCGACCTCTTCCAACCATTCAGGTTCGATGCGTGCCACGCAACGCGCATACAGGCGGTGCGTCTCGACCAGCTCGCCCGCCATCACCCACTTGCTGCCCTTCTTCGCCAGCACCGAGTTCGGCGCGATGAAAAACTTGATGCCACGCGCGCCGAGGTATTCATTGCCTTCCACGCTCTTCATACCAATGTTGCCGAGCAGGCCGCACAGCAGCGCCTTGTGTATCTGTTCGTAGGTTGCGGGTTGGCTGGAATTTATGGAAACAACGCCAGATTCTGCCCCCTCTCCCGCCGGGGGAGGGCTGGGGAGGGGGTGTTTTTTCAATTCATCGTAAATTACCTGCAATACCCCTTCGGTATTTGCGAATACCTCGTTGTTCCAGACGCGCAATACTTTCAATCCTTGCTTTGCCAGATAGGTGCTACGCACCTCATCGTATCGCCGCTGCTTCTCTTCATTATGTTGTCCGCCATCCAGCTCAATGACCAACCTAGACTGATGGCAGTAAAAATCTAGAATGTAATTTCCCATCGGATGCTGACGGCGAAAGCCAAACCCCAGCATCTGGTTCCTGCGCAACAATTGCCACATCAAGGTTTCGGCATCGGTGGCATTTTTTCGCAATTCGCGCGCATGGCTCCTTATGTTTTCAGGAAGCGCTTGATGGTGACGCTTTTCCCCCTCCCCAGCCCTCCCCCGTGGGGAGAGGGAGCCTGATTGCGGAGATCGCGGGTTTAGTCCCTCCCCCATCGGGGGAGGGGTTGGGGAGGGGGTGGCTTTTAACATGCCCATTTCCGCGACCTGCGCGTGCAACTGCTGGTGCAGCTCGCGCCATTCGCGCAGGCGCAACGGCGACAGGAAATTCTTGCGGCATTCTTCCGCCAGCAGACGGTTGGATTTCTTGTGCGCCACCGCCTGCTCGAACCACGCCCACAGCTTCGGGTAAGTCAGGAAATCGGAACGCTCGTCGGCAAATTGTTTATGCGCGGCATCTGCCGCCTCTTGCCGATCCAGCGGGCGCTCGCGTGGATCCTGCACCGACAGCGCGCTGGCGATGACGAGTATTTCGGTCAGGCAGTGATACTGCCTCCCGGCCAGCAGCAGGCGCGCGATTTTCGGGTCGAGCGGCAATTTTGCCAGTTCATGACCCAGCGGTGTAAGTTGCCGCTCCTCATTGATCGCATTTAGCTCGGCGAGCAATTGGTAGCCGTCTGCGATCATGCGCGGGGTGGGTGGTTCGATGAACGGGAATTCGCTAATTTCACCCAACTCCAGCGCGCTCATGCGCAGGATCGCGGTCGCCAGCGACACGCGGAAAATCTCCGGGTCGGTGAATTCGGCGCGCTGCAAAAAATCCGCCTCGTCGTACAGGCGGATGCACACGCCGCTCATCACCCGCCCGCAGCGTCCGGCGCGCTGGTTGGCGGAAGCGCGCGAGGTTTTCTCGATGTGCAACTGCTCGACCTTCTGGCGGATGCTGTAGCGGTTCACCCGCGCCAGGCCGCAGTCGATCACATAGCCGATGTTCGGCACGGTCAGCGAGGTTTCCGCGACGTTGGTTGCCAGCACCACGCGGCGCTGCCCGCCGGTCTTGAACACCCGATCCTGCTCCGCCGCCGACAGCCGCGCGAACAGCGGCAACACTTCAATACCTCTTGGATGATGCTTGCGCAATGCCTCAGCCGTGTCGCGAATCTCGCGCTCGCCGGGCAGGAACACCAGCACGTCACCCTTCAGCCCACCAGCGGCCAGTTCGTCCAGCGCGGCACTCACCGCCTGCGGCACATCCTGCGCCTCGCCTTCGTCGCTGATCTGTAACGGGCGATAGCGCGTCTCGATCGGATAGCTGCGCCCCGATACTTCGACCATCGTTGCGCCGAAGTGCTTGGCGAAGCGCTCCGCATCCAGTGTGGCCGAGGTGATGATGAGCTTGAGGTCGCGGCGGCGCGGCAATAACTGCTTGAGGTAACCGAGCAGGAAGTCGATGTTCAGGCTACGCTCGTGCGCTTCGTCGATAATTAGTGTGTCGTAATTTCTCAGCAGCGGGTCGCCGTGGATTTCCGCCAGCAGGATGCCATCGGTCATTAATTTGACAGCGGTGTCGGGCGACACCTTGTCGTTGAAGCGCACCTTGTAGCCGACCGCTCCGCCCAGTTCGGTCTTCAACTCGAATGCGATGCGCGATGCCACCGAGCGCGCCGCCACGCGGCGCGGCTGGGTATGGCCGATGCAGCCGTGAATGCCGCGCCCAAGCGTCAGGCAGATTTTCGGCAACTGTGTGGTCTTGCCCGACCCGGTTTCGCCGCACACGATGACGACCTGATTCTCGCCGATGGCGCGTGCCAGTTCCTCGCGCTTGTCCACTACTGGCAGGTCGGCGGGAAATTCGATGGCCGCAAGGGAATCGAGCCGTGCCTTGCGGCGCAATGCGGCGGCAGATAATACCGTCGTGTTTTTCACTGAGGTTGCTCCAGCAATTCGTCGAACCATTCTTTCCAGCGCCGGTATTTTTCCGGCTGCATCTGGCTGTCGCGCGCGACCGGTATTTTTTCAGCTTCCCTGTGGGATGCGGGAGCCATTCCGGCCGCGAGCAGCGCGGCGCCCTGCAGGCTGGTTTCGGCCTGCGACAAGAGGTAAACATCAAACGGCACACACCGGGCGATGCCCTGTTGCAAACAGGCCAGCCCGGATAACCCGCCCGAAAGGTAAACACGCTCAATGGGCGATGCGCGGTGAAAATCTTCCAGTATCCGCGCCACGCGGAAAATGACGGCTTCCAGCAACAGGGCGGCGATCTGCTGTTGTGCGAGGTGTTCGACAGGTCGGGAAAAACGGAGGCCGAGATCGCTGCGGAAATAGGGTGCGCCGAGCCCGCTGGGTTCGGCGAGGCAAAAAATGTCGCTTAGAAAAAAGTCGTCTATCCGGCATTCATCCACCGGATAGAGGGCGAGCGCGGCGGCGATGGAGTTGAGCGTGCCCTCGACGGCTATGTGGGCATGCAGTGTGCTGTCCTGATACACCAGCGTACGCAGATAGCCATCCGGCGCAGTTTTTTCTCCCGGCAAATAGCGCACGACAAAGCAGCCGGTGCCGAGATTGACCAAAGCCTCCGCATGGTCTTCGCTGACGCTCGCGATCAGCGCGGCGGACTGGTCGCCGAGGCTGGCTTGCAACATCAGGCCGTTGCCCAGTTGCAGCTTCAACCCTGCCGAAGGTTTGATTTCGGGCAGTACGCTTATCGGGATGCCGAACAGCTCGCACAGTCGAGGCGACCATTGTTGCTGGCGGATGTTCATCAGCAGGGTGCGCGCGGCCATCGAGGCATCGGTCATGAAATGCTGGCCATTGCTCCAGCGCCAGATCAGGAAGGTATCCAGCGTACCCGCCCGCCATTCGCCGCACTCCAGCTTTGCCAGCCACTCTGGGTTGTCTTGCAACAGGCTGCGCAGCTTGGGTGCGAAATAATACGGCGTCAGCGGCAGGCCGGTGAGTTCGCGGATCGTATTTTCATGCGCGCGCAACGCCTCGCAACTCGCCGCACCGCGATTGTCCTGCCATGAAATCAGCGGAGTGATCGGTTGCCCAGTGGCGCGTTCCCAGATCAGGAAAGACGAGCGCTGGCTGCACAGGCCGAGGGTTTGGCAACCACCTGCTTGTGCGATGCACTCGCCAAGCGCCTGTTCTGCAATTGTCACATAGGCCAGCGCGTCGCTTTCATAGCACCCGCCAGTAGCGGAGATTTTCGGAGCGGGTTTTGCGGCGATGTGGCCGAGTGCGCCGTCCTGGTCGAGCAGACCGGCCTTGATCGACGTGGTGCCGAGATCGAGTGCGATGGCGGAAATCATGGGGTGATTCGCATGTAGGAGCGGGCCATGCCCGCGATCAAACGGTTCGCGGGCATGGCC
>JBAQCT010000175.1:0-10040 GCA_049294375.1 Gallionella sp.
GGCCATGCCCGCGAACAAAAAACAATCGCGGGCATGGCCCGCTCCTACAGGGTGACATTCTGCGAGTGATGCGGTTGTTCGAGGTAATGCCGGGATTGCATGTCGATCAGACGGCTGGCGGTGCGTGAAAACTCGCCGGATGCCGCGCCTTCGGTATAAAGCTCTTCCGGGGCGGCAGCGGATGAGGCTACCAGCCTGACGTTGTTGTCATAGAACACATCTACCAGCCAAGTGAAACGGCGTGCCTCGGCGGCATGTTCGGCGGTCATTTTCGGGATATGCGATAGAAACACGGTTGGATAGCGGTGGGCGATCTCGAGATATTCTTCCTGCGCGTGAGCCCCGCAGCACAGCTCCCCGAAATCGAACCACACTACGGTACGCGCGGCTTTCTTCACCGGAATCGGGCGACCCATGATTTCGACAGGCTGTTCGCCACGCTGCATTCCTGCGGCGATTCGCTCGAACAAAGCCTCCATGCGAGCCTCGTTTGCGGCATCGCCGTTGGCGTCGGTAGCCACGAGGAACATCGGTTCGCGGGTTATCGAACGCAGACGGTAGTCGTTGCCGCCGTCTACGTTCAACACCTTCAGTTTGCGCTTGAGCACTTCGATCGCGGGCAAAAAATTCTGCCGTTGCAAGCCATGCGGATACAGGCCGTCCGGCGGGTAGTTGGAAGTGGTCAGCAGCACTACGCCGCGTTCCAGCATCGCCGACACTAACCGCCCAAGGATCATCGCGTCGGCAATGTCATCGACATGGAATTCGTCCAGGCACAGCACGCGGTAATGGTTGGCGATGATGTCGGCCAGCGCGATCAGGGGATCTTTTTTATCGGCCAGCAGCTTCATTTCATGATGGATTTCGGCCATGAAATTGTGGAAATGGATGCGGCGTTTGCGGCGGTACGGCAGGCAGTTGTAAAACGCGTCCATCAGGAATGTCTTGCCGCGTCCGACACCGCCCCACAAGTACAAACCGTTTGGAACTTCCGGGCTGCGCAGGCTGCGCCCCAAGAACTGGTTGCGCTTCGCCTTGAATTCCACCAACTGGTGCCAGAGCGCATCCAGCTCGTCGATTGCGGCGGACTGGGCGGCGTCGTAAACAAAGTCCGGCTGTTTGCTGGCGGCCTGATACCAGCCCTTCGGACTCATACCACCGTCAGTGGGAATATCGAAAGTGTGTTGGGGCATGACTGATTTTTATCATTTCAACGGCTGTTTATTATGCCGAGTTTTCAACCTAGAAAAAGCAACTGTCCACGAAAGTCACGAAAAACACGGAAAAATTCAAAGGGCTCCATGCTGCCAATGAATGCCCAACGGGTGAGCCTCCAACCCAATGCGACTTATTGTTTTATTTCGTGCCTTTCGTGTTTTTCGTGGATGAATTACCGTTTTTAGGTATCAAACGATACACGCCTACACTACCCACAGCGGCGGTTCATCCATCAGCGCGATCTGTTCGCGCAATTCCAGAATCCGGTCTTGCCAGTAACGTTGCGTGTTGAACCAGGGGAAAGCTGCGGGAAATGCCGGGTCGTCCCAACGCCGCGCGATCCATGCGGAATAATGGATCAGGCGCAACGTGCGCAGCGCCTCGACCAGATGCAGTTCGCGCGGGTCAAAATCGTAAAAATCTTCGTAACCGGCCAGCAGGTCGCCGAGTTGTTGCGTCTGTTCGGCACGCTCACCGGACAGCAGCATCCACAAGTCCTGTATCGCCGGCCCCATGCGGCTGTCATCGAAATCGACAAAGTGTGGCCCGGCATCAGTCCACAGCACATTGCCGACATGGCAGTCGCCGTGCAGGCGCAATGTGCGCACTGTTCCGGCTCGTTCGAAACAATTACGCACGCCACCCAGAGCCTGTGCGACCACGCCGCGATAGACCTCGACCAGCTCCGCCGGAATGAAATCGTGCGCCAGCAGGTATTCGCTCGGTTCTATGCCGAAACTGTGAATATCCAGCGTGGGGCGATGCCGGTAAGGTTCCAGCGCGCCGACCGCATGGATTCGCCCGATGAATCGCCCCATCCATTCCAGCGTATCGCAGTCATCCATCTCCGGCGCACGGCCGCCGTGCCTGGCGAATACCGAGAAACGGAAACCGTTGAAGGCATGCAGCGTATGACCGTTGACCACCAGGGCAGGCACTGCTGGAATTTCGCGCTCGGCCAGCGTCGCGACAAAGGCGTGCTCCTCCAGAATCGCCGCATCCGGCCAGCGTGCGGGGCGATAGAACTTGGCGACCAGTGGCGGGCCGCCTTCCATGCCCGCCTGATAAACTCGGTTCTCGTAGCTGTTGAGCGCCAGCAAACGTCCGTCGCTATGCAAGCCGATGCTGTCCAGCGCATCGAGCACGGCGTCGGGAGTGAGGGCGGAAAAAGGTTGGGTGTGCATGGGCGGATTGTACGGCAACCCGTGAAGACACGAACATCGTGTTGAATAGAAACCTGCTGATATATGCTTTGATTTCGGCGTACAGGAAAAAACAGAAAGAAAATTGTCAGGAGGCGAATGCGTGCCGATGCATTGCTCTGCGCAGGATAAAAGCCAATTGCGTTTTACAACCTGCCGTTATTCCTTCGGCGTTGTGATTTCTTCCTGTACCCGCCCTGGTTTGGTCATCGAGGTGGTTCGCCCCGGGTTTCCAGGAAGAGCAGATTCCGGTTTTTTTGAAGTGGGTTTTGCGCGTCTGCGGGGTGATGGCGGGATGGCGTCGAGCTTCAAGGAGCGTGTTTTGACCTCGACTTCCGAGCTGCTGAAGAGCCTCTTTTTCGGTTTTCCCAAGCGGAGCTCCACGCTTTTTTCCAGCCGGGCTTTATTTTCCTTCCTCTGTTTTTCCAATACGGCGGGATCGATTGCGGCAAAAGCGTTGATGGAAAACGCTGTGCCAATAGCAGCCAACATGATTGCCAGTAATAGGTTTTTCATTTTCGAAACACCTTGAATCTTGCAAAGGTGCTACAGCAGCTTAGGCTGCGCACATGATCGCAACATTCATGCTGAAATTGACTCTTTGGAAGCGCAGAAATCGAAGCAGCAACAGGGAGAATCGCCGCTACAGGAGTTTCAGTGAAATTGCGCATGTTGTTTCCTTACACACATTTTTCAAACGCTGGGGGAAGCCGGTGGTTTATGCATACGGATGAACATCCGTATCGCAGTCCCGCTGCCGTAGTTTCCCTTAGGCCGGTGATTTTGCGTCCTTACCTTTCGGTAAGTTTGCCAAGTCCCGATGAAGCTACAGGTTTATCCGGGCGCAGTCGATTCATATGCGACGAATGGTCAGTTGTTGTGGATAAACGGTCATCAGGGAAACACCGGTTAATTCAGGATACCCCCAAAAATTCACATTTCAATTCACATTTCGCACCAATTGCTGGGCGCGTAGTATAGAAAATTTTGTGCTTATATGCTTTTACCTTGCGACCGATCAAACATCGAACTGCAGGCTCGCAAGCCGCGCGTAAAGGCCGCCTTGTTTGCGCAAGTCCGCAGGGGTGCCGGTTTCGACGATATGCCCGTGTTCCAGCACCACGATGCGGTGCGCCTTTTGCACAGTGGCCAGCCGGTGTGCGATGATGAGGGTGGTGCGGCCATGCATGGCGGCGTTTAACCCTTGCTGCACGAGAATTTCGGACTCCGCATCCAGCGAACTGGTGGCTTCGTCGAGCAGCAGCAGTGGCGCATCTTTCAGAATCGCACGTGCAATGGCGATGCGCTGGCGCTGGCCGCCAGACAGGCGGGTGCCGCGCTCGCCGAGGAAGGTCTGGTAGCCTTCAGGCAGGCGGTCGATGAATTCGTCCACCAGTGCCGCCTTGGCGGCTGCGATAACGTCTGCATCGCTTGCGGCAGGGCGACCGTAGCGGATGTTTTCCAGCGCGTTGTCCGAGAAGATCACCGGGTCCTGCGGCACGATGGCGATCTTGTCGCGCAGCTCGTGCAAACTCAATTGGCGGATGTCCTGCCCGTTGAGGCGGATGCAGCCGTCCGTCACATCATAAAAGCGCAGCAGGAGCTGGAACAGCGTGGTCTTGCCTGCGCCGGAAGGGCCGACCAGCGCGACGGTCTCGCCGGCGGCGATGTCGAGTGCGATGTCGTCCAGCGCGGCCAGTTGCAGGCGTGTCGGGTAGTGGAAGCTGACATGTTCGAAACGGATTGCCGCTTGCTCGGGCTGTTGCAGCAGTTGCGGCGCGGCTGCTTCGGCGATGATGGGCCGCGCATGCAGTAGCTCCAGCAAGCGCTCGACCGCTCCCGCCGCGCGCATCACGTCGCCCCACACTTCCGCCATCGTGCTCACGCTGCCCGCCACCAGCACCGCGTAGAGGATGAACGAGGCCAGTTGCCCGCCGGTCATGCTGCCCTCATGCACCTGGTTTGCGCCAACCCACAGCACGAAAATGATGGCGCCCATCGATGCCGCGATGATCAGCGCGGTCAGCGCGGCGCGCACGCGCGTGCGCCGGATCGCGGAGATGAAACTCGCCTCCGCTCGCCCGGTGAAACGCCCGGTTTCATGCTGCTCCTGCGTATAGGCCTGCACCGTCGGTATCGCGTTGAGTATCTCGCCGGCCAGCGCGGAGGCATCGGCGATCTTGTCCTGGGATTCGCGCGACAGCTTCTTCACCTTGCGGCCGATGGCAAAGATCGGCAGCATCAGCAACGCCATCAGACCGATGTTCAGAGAAAACAGGTAAAAACTGGTGACTGCCAGCATGACCATGCCGCCGATAAACTGGAACAGGCTGCGCAAGCCCATCGAAACGGAGCTGCCGATCAGGGACTGGATCAGCGTGGTGTCGCCCGTCAGCCTCGAGAGCACTTCGCCGGTTTGCACGGTCTCGAAAAACTGCGGCGATTGCAGCATCATCCGCGCATACACTGCGCTACGCAGATCCGCCGTGACACGTTCGCCCACCCAGGTCAGGGTGTAATAGCGTGCCGCCACCGTCAGCGCCCACAGGATTGCCAGCCCGAACAGCAGGACAAAATGGCTATTCAGGCTCGACGTGCCCAGCAGTCCGCCGGAAGTGCTTCCCCGTTGCCCGAAACCGAAATCGATCAGGTCGCGGAACGCCAGCGGCACCAGCAGAATTGTGACGGAGCCAAGGCACAGCAGTATGAAAGCCAGTGTGACGCGCGCGCGGTACGGACGCAGGAAAGGCCACAGGTTACGCAGGGGAGATAAGCGCCGTGTGGCGGTTGACTGAGGTGGCGAGTTGGAGGGCATCGTGTTATGGTGGTGTGCAAATCAATCGTCTATTTTCACATTTTATGCAGGTTGGCGCTGGGTCAAATTTAAAGCATCGGCTTTTTAGACACAGCTATCGCAACACAGTAAGATAGCCGCGATGAAGAACAATGTTGCTGTCATATTTATTTGCATGGGCAATATTTGCCGCTCGCCAACGGCGGAGATGGTGTTCCGGCACTATGTCGAGAATGCCGGTTTGGCCGCGCAAATCCTGATTGATTCGGCTGGGACGCATGATTACCACATCGGCAGTCCGCCGGATTTTCGCGCGCAGCAGGCGGCGTTGCAGCGCGGCTATGACATGAGTGGCTTGCGTGGGCGGCAGGTGCAAGAGAGTGATTTTTACCGTTTCGATTATGTGCTGGCGATGGACAGGGCAAACCTCGGCATTTTGCAACGCATTGCCCCGCCAGCCAGCAAGGCGAAGGTGCAATTGTTCCTCGAACATGCACGGCATCATGCGGAGCGCGAAGTCCCGGATCCTTACTATGGCGGAGCGGACGGCTTCGAACGTGTGCTGGATATGGTGGAAGACGCGGCGGAGGGGTTGTTGCAGCATATTTGCCGAAAACATTTCAACACCCTCTAAGTAGTTGAGGCACTCATTGGACTCAGGGCAGGATTCAGGCGTTGAGTGTTTTTTCAGGTTTGTCAGGAGGCGTA
Organism: Gallionella sp.; assembly: GCA_049294375.1. Lineage (GTDB taxonomy): Bacteria > Pseudomonadota > Gammaproteobacteria > Burkholderiales > Gallionellaceae > Gallionella. The sequence goes on from JBAQCT010000175.1 coordinate 5,923, forward strand.
AATGGAACTTCGCAGCAAGAGTGACAATACGAAGATATTTACTGCAATGGTCTGCTTGTTTATCGGTTTTTTCTTTGTCTGGAATATTGGAGCGCATGTTGCGGATATCTATGAACTGCGCCTCGATGCCGAAACATGCAACCGTGTGAAGGCGCTCGGATTGGCTCCATCCGCTGATTGCGTTATTACTGCACCCTTTCGCCCATTCGGGCTTGGTCCGCCGACCGGTTACATGACGCTGCCGGACGGCAACGATATTCAGATTTCACCGATCGCGGCAAAGCAGACTGGCAGGGGCTCTGAATGGACGGCTTCGATGAAGGCGCAACTCTGGACAGCATTGCTGTTCTGGGTAGCTACGCTGGTGCTGTTGTTCAGCGTATTTCGCGACAAGAAATGACCTCACGGCTCTGCGCCGGTAAGAGGGGTTCCCATATGATCTGCCTATTGATCGGTATGAGAATAGCGAATGTCTTCCCGAAGCCTGGCCTGTCGCTTTTCCGGGTTCTCATCCATGAGGTTTCCGCTTTGCAGCTCACGTATTCTCGCAAGAATCGATGCTGTTTGCCTTGCCCACCAACCGCAAAAGATATCCCCCTCGCTGTCGAATCCGAACTCGCCAGCGAACCTGTTGATGTCCCAGAAGGCGACGCTGCTGCCTGTAGCGCCATTCCAAACCACTTCCAGCTCATAAAGCCTTCCATTGTATTTGTCACGCTGTGACTTCAATTGCTCAAGCTGATATTGTTTCGAATACCACATGAATACAGCCAGCAATGCTATGCCCGTTCCCCAGGTGAATCTGTGGGTGTCATCCGACATGAAATAGTTGAGCACCACCCCTCCCGCGATAACGACCCAGTACCAATAGCTGCGGGCCACTTTCGATGTGCTCTTGATCCGCTCTTCCAGTTTGTTTCTTTCACTGAAGAGCCGGACGGCGGCCGGGATGACCGCATAGGCCAAATCCCTTCGGCGGTTGAACTCCAGTTTTTCGAGTTCCGATAGCTCTATTTCCTGCGCGGTGTCATCCATTTGTCCACCCTCGGTAACATATTTTGTTGCCTTTTAATCATACTCCAAAACAAAAGCATGGCATTTGCGATTTGCGGGTGCCGCGCGATATTTTCTTATGTGCGGAAAATAAAAAGCCGCATGATTTTCATCATGCGGCTATTGTTTCAAATTATTAAAGCTACGCTTGCGGGTGATGTGTTTCTATTTGCACCAGCGGTTCATTTTCAACATACACCTCATGTTGGCGGACGCGGCGGCGCACTACCGGTTGCGGCGCATGATCGGCGGGCGTGCTTGCAAGCACACTGAATTTGGCCGGATCGGTTTCGATCTGGACTAACCCCTCGCTGTTGCTTGCTGCTACAGGAGGCGAAACCTTGGCTACCGTTGTTGTCGCTACATCTTGCTGTATTGCGGTTGCCGGTATTGTTTGCTGTATTACGGTTTCCGGCATCGCAATGTACTCGGTCGGATAAACAAACCCGTCCGGCAAGGCAATATATTCAGTCGGTTTTGCAACGGCTTGCTCGGTGTTTTCCTGCTTGACGGGCTGTTTGGCGATAACAGTTTCGTCCTGCGCAGATGGTGTTTCCGGGTTTTGTGCGATGTTGTCGCGGCGTTGGCGTTCACGCTGCCCGCCACGGCGACCACGACGGCGTGCGCCTTCGCGTGCGCCACCTTCTTCCGTTTGTTCTGTGGCAGGTGCGGCAATCTGGGATTCCAGTACCGGTTTTTCCTCGGTTACACGCGGCTGGCGCGGCGGTCGAGGCTGGCGCGGCTCACCCTGTGGGCGAGGTTCGCGTTCGCCCTGCTGGCGCGGCTCTTGAGGTTTTGATGCGGCTTCGGCTTGTGCCGGTTTGTTGCGTGGTTCATTGCGGTCGCGGCCATTGCCGCCTTCGCCGCGTTCACCACGGGCGCCGCGCTCCCGGCGCTTGCCGCCTTCGCTCCGTTCGCCGCGCTCGCGGGGAAGGTGGCCGCGAGACTTGCTTGCCGCCGGTTTGGCATTGGGCTGTTCTTCGGTTCCCAGTGTCTTGAACCAGCCGAAGAGCTTGCCGAGAAACGAAGGCCTGACTTCTTCTTCAACAACCTTCATCGGCGCCGGTTGGGCCGGAGTGATGCCTTGCACCACGGCTTGGGCGCGTGCCGCCTTTTGTTGTTCCTGTGCGGCGGTCAGTGGTTTTTCCTCAACCGGTTTTTCGACCAGTTTGTAGCTGGCCTGCAACACGTCGCCGGTCAGGTCGTCCTGGCGCAGGCGGCTGATGCTGTAATTGGGCGTTTCCAGGTGCGGGTTAGGGATCAGCGTGATCGCCACTTTCAGGCGCGATTCGATGCGATGGATGTCGGAGCGCTTCTCGTTGAGCAGGAAGGTCGCGACATCCACCGGTACTTGTACGTGAATCGCCGCGCTGCTTTCCTTCATCGCCTCTTCCTGGATGATGCGCAGGATATGAAGTGCAGAAGATTCGGTGTCGCGGATGTGGCCGATACCGCTGCATCGCGGGCAGGTGATGTAATTGCTTTCGCTCAGGCTGGGGGCAAGGCGCTGGCGCGAAAGCTCCAAGAGACCGAAACGCGAAATCTTGGCGGTTTGTACGCGGGCGCGGTCATAGCGCAACGAGTCGCGCAGGCGGTTTTCCACGTCGCGCTGGTTGCGGCTGTTTTCCATGTCGATGAAGTCGATCACGATCAGTCCGCCCAAATCGCGCAGGCGCAACTGGCGGGCAATTTCTTCGGCAGCCTCGAGATTGGTGTTGAATGCGGTGGCCTCGATGTCCGAGCCTTTGGTGGCGCGCGCCGAGTTGATGTCGATCGCGGTCAGCGCCTCGGTGTGGTCGATCACGATCGCGCCGCCGGACGGCAGCCGTACTTCGCGTGCATGCGCCGACTCGATCTGGTGTTCGATCTGGAAGCGAGAGAACAGCGGCACGTCGTCCACATAGCGCTTGATGCGGTTCACGTTGCTCGGCATGACCGTGCTCATGAACGCCAGCGCCTGCTGGTAGACGTCTTCGGTGTCGATCAAAATTTCGCCGATTTCCGGGTTGAAGTAGTCGCGGATGGCGCGCACCACCAGGCTGCTTTCCAGATAGATCAGCGACGGCGCTTTTTCCGATTCCGCCGCGCCTTCAATCGCGTCCCACAACTGCTTGAGGTAGTCCAGATCCCATTGCAATTCTTCCTGGCTGCGCCCGATTCCGGCAGTGCGCGCGATGATGCTCATGCCTTGCGGCACTTCGACATGCGCCAGCACTTCGCGCAATTCGTCGCGCTCTTCGCCTTCGATGCGGCGCGATACGCCACCGCCGCTCGGGTTGTTCGGCATCAGCACGATGTAGCGTCCGGCCAGGCTGATGTAGGTGGTCAGTGCAGCACCCTTGTTGCCGCGCTCGTCTTTTTCCACCTGCACCAGCAGTTCCTGGCCTTCGCGCAAGGCCTCCTTGATCGACGGGCGGTTGCCGCTGCCGGGCCGGTAATATTGCTGGGAAATTTCCTTGAACGGCAGGAAGCCGTGACGGCTGCCGCCGTATTCGACGAAGCAGGCTTCGAGGCTGGGTTCGATGCGGGTGATGGACGCTTTGTAGATGTTGCTCTTGCGTTGTTCCTTGCCGGCGGTTTCAATGTCGAGGTCGATGAGTTTCTGACCGTCGACAATGGCGACGCGGAGTTCTTCCGGCTGTGTCGCATTGAATAGCATGCGTTTCATTATGTTGCCTTCCCGCGCTCTGACACGGGCGAGACCAAGCTACACGCGATCAGGCGTGTGAGAGAATCAATCGTGCAAACAGATGTAAGTTGTGCAAACGGTTGGTCAAATCAGTTCTCTTATCAGTAGCTTGTCTAAAATCATTTATTGGAACAATTGCCTCAGTGGCTGCGGGGGTATTGCCGTATCGCACTGTATCCGTTTCCGGCTGTTGCAAAAGTTCCTTGGGGTGTGGGCCAGCCCTTAACAGATTGCCGGGGCTGGCTCACTAAAATCCACAGGTGCTTTGAGCGCATAAATCAATTACTATCGCTGCTGGTTCCGGTGAGCGATATTAACCGGGCTGCGGCTGGAAGGGTGGCGGCGCATTGCGCCGTCGCTTGCGCCAGAAGTATTC